>CAZUZY010000015.1:0-53201 GCA_964624885.1 uncultured Polyangiales bacterium
GCTGTCGCGGCGTCGGCGGCGCCCTGCACGCGGCCGCCGCGCGCGGTGCCGAGGGCGGTCACGAGGGCCTGCAGCCAGGCGCGGATCTGCTGCTTGTCACGGTGGCGGAGATCCGACGCGGTGAACGCACGGGTCAGATCGCGCGCCGCGGCCTCGGGTCGGCCCGCGGCCAGGTGGGCGGCGCCGGAGAGGCCGAAATAGCTCGCCGCACGGTCGCGGTCGCCGCCCTCGAGCAGGTGATGACCCACGCGGTCGTTGGGCGGGTTCGGCAGGGCGATGAGCGCCGCGGCGATCGCCGCGTGCAGCTCGCGCTTGGCCTCGGCGGGCGCGGCGTCGAGCACCACCTCGCGACCGATCGGCGAGACGAACGCCACGTTGCGCTCGCCCTCGCGACGCAGCAGCCCGGAGGCCTCGAGGGGAGTGATCAACCGCTCGAGGCCCGCCACGCCGCCGAGCTGCTCCTTGAGGATCGGGTCGCTGACCGAGGCGGCGAGCAGCTCGATCTCCGTCGGCTCGCCGATCAGCGCGATGGCGGTCAGCACGCCGCGCTCGAGCGCCGGCAGCTTGGCCACGCGCGAAGACACGAGGCCGCGCAGCGATTTCGGCAGGTCGATCGCCTCGCCGAGGCGGCGCGGGATGGCGCGCTCGATGGTGACCCGCGCGCCGTCGCGGCCCTCCATCTCCTCTTTCTGCTTGGCGATCGCCCCCGCGTCCTGCATCGCGCGGAGGAGCTCCTCGATGAACAGCGGGTTGCCGGCGGCGCGCTGCGCGACGAACGTGACGAGCTCGGGCGCGACCTCGCGCACCCCGAGCCGCGAGGCCAGCATCTTGCGCGTGTCGTCCTCGGTCAGATCCTCGAGGACGATGAGGTGATGGGTCGCGGTGCGGCTGCTCGGGGGGCGCCCGCTCGGCCGCGAGGCCGCTCCGAGCTCTTCGCTCGGCGGGTGAGGGGCGTCGGGCTGCACGAGGACGCCGTTGCTCCGCCCGGGCGCCGCCTCGTCCGCCTCGCCGCCGAGGCCCGCGAACAGCAACACCACGCGCGCGCCCGCGACCGCGCGCGCCAGGCTCGAGAGGACGGTGACCGAGGCCGGGTCGATCGACTGGATGTCGTCCCACGCCAGCACCTGGAGCCGGTCGTCGCAGAGGCGCGCGACCATGTGCCCGAGCGCGGCGGCCGCGTGCTCCTGGGCCCCGGTCGACTGGCCCTTGGCTGCGTCGCCGCCCTCGCGCACCAGGTCGATGACCGTGCGCTGGTCGTCGTCGCCGAGGCCGAGGGCGCGCAGGCGCGGGCGCACGGCGTCGAGCTTGGCCTGGTCGTCGCCCTCCTCGATGCCGCAGAGCACCCGCAGCATGGCGGCCACCCCCGACAGCGGGAGATCGGCGCCGTGCGGCGAGCAGCTCGCGAGGTACCAGCCCACGTTGTAGGCGCCGCGCTGCAGGCGCCGGTGGACCTCGTGCAGGAGACGGGTCTTGCCCGAGCCCGCCGCGCCACGCACCGTCACGAGGCGGGCGCGCCGCCGCGTGGCCGAGGCGAGGATCTCGCCGAGCACGCGCAGCTCCTCCCGGCGACCGACGAACTTCGCCCACTGATCGGCGGCGGCCTTGCGCCCGCGGAGCAGCACGCCGTTGACGCTGGCGAGCACGCGGGCGGCGTCGGGGATGGGCTCGTAGTCCACCGAGGCCTGCACGTGGCGGAGCGCGGCGGTCGAGATGGCGACGCGGCCCTCGCGCGCGTGGGACAGCTCGCGCGCGCCGGAGAACAGCGCCGAGCACCGATCGTCTCGCACGAGCTTGCCGTCGCCGTCGACCGAGACCTTGCCGGCGTGCAGGCCGATCGAGGCGTCGGGGGCGACCTCGCGCAGGGCCCGGCCGACCACGAGCGCCGCGCGGACGGCGAGGTCGGTGTCGCGCCCGTCGGCCGGATCGAGGCCGAAGATCGCCTCGAGGCGGGTGGCGTCGGCCTCGACGATCTGCGCGCCGTAGCGCCGCAGCAGCGCGTTGCCGGTGTCGATCGCGCCGAGCGCCTGGCTCCGCTCGAACCGGTCCGAGTCGCTGGTCTTGTTCGTGGCGCCGAGGCCCGAGAGGCCGCGAGCGCGGCTCACGTCGAGCACGAGGGCCGTGACCTCGCGGTGCTGGCCGAGGGCCACCGCGCGGGCGAGCCCACCACCACCACCCTCGGCCGAGAGCGACGCCGCCGTGGTCGGGCGGGGCGGAGCCGTGGCCACGTCGGAAGGATCGGGGACCTCGACGGGCGTGCGGACCAGCCCGGCCTCCACGTCCTCGTCGAGCGCGAGATCGGCCGCCGGCAGCGCGACCGACGGGGCGGCGCGCTCACGCTCCCGGTAGTCGAGCAGCAGATCCGACAGCGTGTGCGCCCCGAACCGTTCCCCCGAGCTGTAGAGGAAGGCGAGGAGATCGTCGTGCAGGCGGGCCGCGTCGGGGTAGCGGTCTTCGGGCTTCTGCGCGAGCGCCCGGGCCACGATCGCCGCGAGCTCCTTCGGCACGTCGGGCCGCGCGAGCTCGAGGGGCGGGTGCTCGGCGAGCCGTACGCGCCGCAGCGTCTCGAACATGGTCGGCGCCGCGAAGGGGTTCGACCCGGCGAGCATCTCGTACATGACGATGCCCAGCGAGAAGATGTCGCAGCGCGCGTCGGTCGCGCCACCGCTGGCCTGCTCCGGCGCGAGGTAGGCGTATTTCCCGCGGATCGAGATGCGACCATCGCTGCGGACGCCCTCGTCGTCGCCGTCGGCCCCGTCGCCGTCGCCCATGATGTCGCGGGCCTTGGCGATGCCGAAGTCGGTGACCTTGACCTCTCCCTCGTAGCTGAGGAGGACGTTCTGCGGCGACACGTCGCGGTGGACGATCCCGAGCGGACGCATCTGCTCGTCGCGGCGACGGTGCGCGTGGTCGAGCCCCTTGGCCACCTCGGCGGCCACGTAGCCCGCGACGCTGACCGCCACCGGCACGTTGCGGCGACGGTTCCAGGCGAGCAGCGTGGCGAGGTCGAGCCCCTGCACGTACTCCATGGCGATGAACAGCGCGCCGCCGACGCGGCCGAGGTCGAAGACCTGGACGACGTTGGCGTGCGACAGCCGCACCGAGAGCTTCGCCTCGCGCACGAACAGGTCGACGAACTTCGGCTCGCGGGCCAGCTGCGGCAGGATCCGCTTGATGACGAGGACCTTCTCGAAGCCCTCCACGCCGTAGGACTTCGCGCGGAAGACCTCGGCCATGCCACCCTGGCCGATCTTCTCCAGCAACGTGTACCGGCCGAAGGTCTCCGGACCCGTACGCTCGCTGGTGATTTCGCTCTCGGCAGAACCGTTGGCCACGCTGTTGGAAACCCCCGAACCCTCACATCACGCGGGACGTGTGGGCCCCTCGACCGAGCCTAACACGACCTACGCGCCAGATACTCCCCCCGGCCTGGGAAAGCGCGCCGGCGTGCCTACCATGGGGGGACCGTGCCCCTGGCACCCCCCACGTCTCCCAGCGCCCTGGCCTCCAGGGCACCCCTCGAGCCCCGCACGCCCCGCGGAACGCCGCGCTTCGAGGGCGCCGACCTGCTCCTGACCGCCCCCGTCTTCTTCGTCTACCACCTGGGGGTCGTCTTCCTGACCGTCCGCAACGGGTGCGACCCCGTCACGGATGCGCTCCTTTCCATCCTCCACCGCTCCCTGTCGGCCTACCTGGGTCTGACGCTCGGCCTCGGCCTGGTCTTGGCGCTCGGGGTGCGGGTGTTCCGGCTGGGCGGAACGCTGAACGGCCGGCGGGTCGCCCTCCGTCTCTTCGAGGCCACCGTCTACGCCCTGCTGATGGCCGTTGCAGCCAGGGCCGTGGCCGCGCCGCTCCTCGGCCCGCGCCAGAAGCTCGGACCGTTCGCCGCCGTGGTCAGCTCGATGGGGGCGGGCTTCTACGAGGAGGTGGCCTTCCGGGTGATCCTGTTCGGCCTCGGGGCGTACCTGATCGGGCGGTGGACCAAGGGCGCCCGCCGCGTGTTCCTCGAGATCGGCTGGGCCCTGACCGCCGCGTTCGCCTTCAGCGCCGTGCACTACCTGAACGAGGACTTCGCCGTCGGGTCGTTCGTGTTCCGGGTGGTGTGTGGCCTCGTGTTGACGGCGATCTTCCGCTTCCGGGGGTTCGCCGCCGCCGTGTGGACCCACGCCATCTACGACGTCGGCGTGATGGTGTAGCCGGTCGGCCCTACTTCACGACCTCGACCGGCGAGTCCAGAGGGCCGAGCGAGGGCACCACCAGCTGCAGCTGCGACACCTTGGGCTTGTCCTTCGCATCCTCGATGGCGAGCGCGAGGTCCATCACCGGCCCGAAGGTGGCCGTGGGCTGGGTGAGCAGCCGCACCTGCCCCTCCTTGCACTGGGTGTCGAGGCGGTGGAGCACCTTCAGCACGTTGTCGAGCGCCATGCGCCCGTCGCGCGCCGACACGATGATGCCCTTCATGCCGGCGGCGGCGTCGACCGGCTCGGTGTCGATGCCGACCTGCACCCGCTGATCGGGCCCGATCCACGCCGTCGCGAAGCAGTTGCCGCGCGGGAACCCGCCGGGCGCCAGGGTCTTGATCACGCGGATGCTGCCGTTGGCGTCCGAGCTCACGATCTCCCAGCGAAAGATGCGGTGCCCGATCCCGGCCTGCAGCACGCGGGTCAGCTGGCCGTAGTTGACTTCGCGCTCGACGCGCATGCGCACGAAGTCGTCCGCGTTGGTGCGCACCTTGGCGGCGCGCTCCAGCGCCGGCCCGAGCTCCGCGAGCGGCTCCGTGAAATCGGCCGAGATGGGCAGGGGGGTCGAGCTGCCGTAGACGATCAGCGAAGTGCGCAGCAGCTGGACGTCGGCCTTCGTCGAGGCCGCCACCGTCGGCGCCACGGACGAGCCGCCCGGCGGGGCACCCGGCGTCGGGTCGGGGCTCTCCTTGCGGCAGGTGCAGCCCGACGACACCAACACCAGCGCTGCGAGCAGGGCGAGCCGTGACACGCCGCCAAGCTAGCAGTTGACGGGCAGAGCGAGGCAACGCTATCCGCCGGGGGTCGGCCGGAGCCAGCTCGCTGGGGCCTGTCGACCGTCGAGGCGGTCTCGCGCAATCCTGCGGGAGAATAGGGAAGTCGGTGCGATTCCGACGCGGCCCCCGCCACGGTGACCGGGGACGAACGTGGGCAGAGCCACTGATCGCGAGATCGGGAAGGGCCCGCGGGAGGACGATCCGGGAGCCCGGAGACCTGCCGTCTCGACGACAACCAACGCTCGCGGGGTGCGGGCGCGAAGGAGGTCGTCATGAAGCACACTCTCGTGCGCACCGCCGTGTGCGCGCTGTTCGTCGGTCCCGTCTCGCTCCTCCTCGCTGGCTGCGAGGGCGACCCCGAGTCCGAAGATCCCAAGGCCGACACCGGCGTCGTGAGCGAGGTCGGTGGCGATGCCGACACCGGCACCCCCGACGTCGTCGACACCGGCACCCCCGGCGACACCGCCAAGCCGAGCTGTCTCACCGACACGAGCGAGCTCGACAAGGTGCTCGCCCTGCCGAGCGGTACCAAGAAGTGCCTGGTCGGCCAGTACACGCTCCCCGTCGCCGCCCAGAACCTCAGCTGGGGCCGGCACGGTGGCCCGCTCGGCTTCGAGTCGAGCCCCGACGTCGCCCTCGTGCGCTGGAAGCTCCCGTCAGGGCCGGTCGGCGTGCTGACCGCCGACAAGCAGAAGGTGGCCGTCCCCGGCCTGCCCACTGGCATCTTCTGGAGCGGCTCCGCCATCGACCTGCCGTTCTTCGGCTGGACCGCGCTCACCTACACCGATTCGAGCTTCGGCGGCGAGTTGGTCCTGACCGACAAGGCGGGGGTGCTCACCCGCTACTTCATGAAGGGCTTCTATGGCAACGCGAGCCTCGGCGTCGTCGGCTCCGACGCGGGCCGCCTGCTCTTCACCGGTCTCTCCGGCCTCGCCACCGCCAAGGTGACCAGCCCGCGCGACGCCGGCCTCTGGGCCGCCGACTCCTGCGGCACCGCCGCGGCGCCCAAGCTGATCCCCGCCGGCGACGCGACCTGCAAGGACCCGACGAAGCTCGCCACCTGGCGCGGCGGCGACTCGGGCCTCGTCACCCGCGACCCCGACGGCAACGTGTTCGTCGTGCTCGCCACCATCGACTTCACCGACGCGACCAAGTCGTTCTACGAGACCCGCGGCTTCGAGAAGACGACCGTCGCCCGCGGCCAGGGCGCCACGGCCGGCGACGAGATCGTCACCCTCAACGCGAGCTACGTCTCGGCGCTCGCCGCCGACGGCAAGGCCCTCTACTACCAGCCGACCGACGGCAAGACCTACGAAGCTGGAGACGTGAAGTCGATCGCCTACGCGGTGGACGCCACGGGCAAGAAGGTGAAGGCCAGCGGCGCCGCCACCACGTTCCTCTCGCTGAAGAAGGCGGGTACGGCCACGGATCTGTTCGTGGACGACAAGGGCGCCCTCTGGGTCGGCGTGGTGACGAGTGCGTCGTCGGACGCCGGGCCGGGCACCAGCACCTATTTCGTGCTCGCGGAGCCCTGATCCGAGCGTGATCCGCGGGCCTCAGGGCCAGCGGCCGGTGCTGTCGAGCGCGTCGAGCGTGATCTGCAGCTCCGGTACGGAGAGGGTCGCGAGGTGAGCGAGGCGCGCGGCGTCGCACGGGAGGCCGCGCGTCGAGAGCACGTGGGCGATGCGCAGGAGGAGCACGCGGGTGCGGTGGGCCTCCTCGCTCGCTTCGGCGCGCGCCTCGTTGCGACCTTGCTCGCGTCCCTCCGCACGTCCCTGGGCACGCAGGTCGTCGAGGGAGCGCACTCCATGGGGGGCGAGGAGGTTCTGCAGGGCGAGGGCCTCGGCCGAGGCGCGATCGAACAGGGCGGCGACCGGCACCGCGGTCGAGAGGCCGCCGGCGAGGGGCAGCACCTCGTCGTGTCCGAACGTGCGCTGCCCGTCGCGCGTGTGGACCTCGACCCGCTTCGGCCCCGTGAGGCGCACCACCCACACGGCCTCGGTGCCGGCGCCCAGCAGCTCGCCGATCTTGCAGCGCAGGTCGGCCTCCGCGTTGCCACGGTCGGCGTACTCGACGGCGAGGCGTGGCGCTCCTTCGGCCCAGCCGGGCTCGTTCGCGAGGCCACCGACGGCGATGTCGGGTGCGCGCAGCGTACGGTCGTCGGGCGTGAAGCCGACGTCGACGCCCACCTGCCCGGCGACGGCCGGGTCGGTGCCGAGGGCCAGGGTGCCGAGCACGTGCTCGAGGCCGTGCCGCCGCGCGGCGGGCTCGCAGTACACCGGGTGGCCGCGCGTGAGCTCGTACCGCGAGCCCTCGGCGATCTGATCGGACCGGAACGGCCCCTCGGTGACGCGCGAGGTCATCGGTGAAGGAGCATACCAGTGGGTGTCGGAGCGAACCATGCGGGGGCCGTAGCGAGCCGCGTGCCGGGCCCGATCGGCCCGGATTCGAGCCGTGCACAGCGCACACCGCCGGCGGTCGCCGGCGGCCGCCGGCGGCGCGTCTCGTGCAGCGTCGAGGGTCGGTCGCTACGCTCTCGAGGTGAGCGAGGCCTTCGTGCACCCGACCGCCGTGATCGACGAGGGCGTGGAGCTCGGCGAGGGCACGCGGGTCTGGCACTTCTGCCACGTGTCGAGCGGCGCGCGGCTCGGCGCCGGGTGCACGCTCGGCCAGAACGTCTACGTCGCGCCGGGGGTACTGCTCGGCGCGCGCGTGCGCATCCAGAACAACGTCTCCGTGTACGAGGGCGTCGAGGTCGAGGACGACGTGTTCCTCGGCCCCTCGTGCGTCCTCACCAACGTGGCGAACCCCCGCGCGCAGCTCGATCGGCGCGGCCAGTACGAGCGCACGCGGCTGCGGAGAGGGTGCACGATCGGCGCGAACGCGACGGTGGTGTGTGGCGTCACCGTCGGTCGGCACGCGTTCGTCGGCGCGGGCGCGGTCGTGACGCGGGACGTGCCCGACTACGGCCTCGTCCTCGGCAACCCCGGCCGACTGCGCGGCTGGATGACCCGCCACGGCGCGCGCCTCGAGCTCGGGGTCGTCGGCGCGCAGGTCGAAAGCGGCCTGCGCTACCTCGAGGAGGACGGGCGGCTCCGCTGCCTCGACCTCGACGAGGACGCGCCGCTCTGAGATTCGGCTGCCCCTCCGTGGACCCCGCGGGCGGACGCAAGCGCCGCTCGCGCCTGGCCAAGCGTCAGTGGCGGAAGACGTCGGCGAGGCTCTCGGTCGTGACGGAACGCTCGACCCACGCGTCGAGCAACGCCTGGTCCGTGCAGCTCTGGATGCGCTCGCGCGTCGCATCGACGGCGAATCCTCGGGAGAGGCTTCGGATTCTGCCGCGGCGTTCAGACCGAGGTCAGCGAGCTCGGGCCGGAGACGGGGAGGCCGTCGTGCTTGAGGGGCTGGGCGGGCGCGGCTTCGGCGATGGTGCCGTCGTCGTGGAACCGCTCGAGCTCGTGGGACACGCGGCGCAGGTAGTCCTGCTTGACGTGGAACGGCAGGAACGAGCTCTTGAAGCCGTTGAGGATCAGCTGCTTGATGTCCGCGAGGCTGAACCCGAGCTCGCTGTGGCACAGCCAGAGCTCGCGCGAGACGGTGGTGTCGGTGACCAGCCGGTTGTCGGTGTTGACGGTCACGCGCAGGCCGAGGTCGGCGTAGAGCTTGATCGGGTGGGTCCGGAAGTCCTTGATGGCGCCGGTCTGCACGTTCGAAGAGGGGCAGCACTCGAGCGGGATGCGGTGGTCGTTGATGTAGTGCAGCAGGTCGCCGTCCTCGCGGAGCCGGCAGCCGTGGCCGATGCGGTGCGCGCCGCAGATGTGGATGGCCTGCGCGATGGACTCGGGGCCGTAGGCCTCGCCGGCGTGGATGGTGCAGTTGATGTTGTTGTCGCGGACCAGCTGGAACGCCGCCTTGTGGTGCTTGGCGGGGTGGTCGTACTCGGCGCCGGCCAGGTCGTAGGCGACGACGCCACGGTTCTTGTAGGCGACGGCCAGCTCGGCCATCTCGAGGGACGACTCCACGCTGATGTTGCGGATGCCGCAGATGATGATGTTGGACTCGATGCCGAACTGCATGTGCGCGGCGCGCAGGCCCTCGAGGACGGCCTCGATGACCTGGGTGAGCTTGAGGCCCTTGCGGGTGTGGAGCATCGGCGCGTAGCGGACCTCCATGTACCGGACGTTCTCCTTGGCCGCGTCCTCGCCCAGCTCGTAGGCGATGCGGGTCAGGGACTCGGCGGTCTGCATGACGCGCAGGGTGACGTCGAAGGCCTTGAGGTACTCGACGAGGGAGCCGCAGTTCTCGCCCAGGTGCATGGCCCGACGCAGGCCGTCGGGGGTGTCGGAGGGGAGCTCGATGCCGTCCTGCTTGGCCAGCTCCAGGATGGTGGAGAGCCGCAGGGAGCCGTCCAGGTGGACGTGGAGGTCGGTCTTGGGGAGCTTCTCGATGAACGAAAGCGGGAGCTTGGCC
Source organism: uncultured Polyangiales bacterium (assembly GCA_964624885.1). GTDB lineage: Bacteria > Myxococcota_A > Polyangia > Polyangiales > JADJMO01 > JADJMO01. The sequence continues at coordinate 9,485 of CAZUZY010000015.1, forward strand.
GGGGACATGGGGGAGGGTTAGTGGGGGATGGGGGGGGCGTCGACCCCAGCCCGTCTGACTAGCCCACCTCCGAGCTCTCAACGCGCGCCAATTGTGTCGAACGAACTCAGTGACTTGATGACCCCCTCTACTTGCGGGCGGGGCCCCTCTGCGCGCGAGAGCTTGGCCTCCGGGACCACCACCTCGAGCTCACGACGGATCGAGTCTCGATCACCTGGAAGGCTGTCGCGCAGACGATCGAGGTGCTCGCGGATGACCTCCAGCGTCACTGCACGCATTGGGCACACGAAGATCTTCTCGTGCAGCGTGCGAGCGTAGGGCTCGTCAGCATGGAAGAGCTCCTCCGACAGCTTCTCGCCTGGTCGCAGGCCGCTGTACTCGATGAGGATGTCAACGTCAGGCTGCAGCCCAGACATGCGAATCATGTCGCGAGCCAGGTCGACGATCCGTACGGGGGCGCCCATGTCCAGGAGGAAGAGCTCACCCCCCTTGGACAGAGCTCCAGACTGCAGCACCAGCTGACTCGCCTCGGGGATCGTCATGAAGTACCGTTCCATCTCGGGATGGGTGACGGTGACTGGTCCGCCCTTGGCAATCTGGCGCCGGAAGGTCGGCACCACACTTCCCGCACTACCAAGTACGTTGCCGAAACGCACGGCTGCAAAGCGCGTGCGTCCCTTTTGAGACATCGCCTGGACATACATCTCGGCGACGCGCTTGCTCGCTCCCATGACCGACGACGGGTTGACCGCCTTGTCGGTCGAAATAAGAATGAAGGCCTCGACGCCATATGCCTCGGCCAAGTCCGCAACGATTCTCGTGCCGAACACATTGTTCTTGATGGCCTCTGGTGGGTTCTCCTCCATGAGAGGCACGTGCTTGTGCGCTGCAGCATGCAGGATGAGATGCGGCGACTCGGTCCGGATGACCTGCTCCATCCGGGTTGCATCCTTGATATCAGCGACGCGAAGCCGCAGGCTGAGTCGAGGAAAGGCCTCCCTCAACTCATGCTCGAGTTCGAATAGGCCATTCTCGTTGTGGTCGAGGAGGGTGAGGCTACTGGGTTCGTAGCGGGCCGCCTGTCGGGCCAACTCGCTGCCGATGCTGCCTGCCCCACCAGTGACCATGACTCGCTTCCCATGGAGCAACTGGCCGATCGAACGCTCGTCGAGCACGATGGGCTCGCGCCTGAGCAGGTCCTCGATGACGACGTCGCGGAGCATCGAAACGCGCACGTTGTCGTCTAGGAGCTGTTCGAGGCTTGGCAAGGTCTTCACGGCAAGGTTCAGTGCTTGACAGGTGTTCACCACCTCTCGCACCCGGCCTCCGCCGGCGGTGGGGATGGCTAGAACCACGTTCTTGGCCTCGGATTTCGTGGACTCTCGCCGCAGCATCTCTTCAGTGCAGGGGCCGACCACCGTGACCCCGCGAAGAACGCTGCCGTGCTTCCGCGGATCATCGTCCAAGATCGAAACGATGCGCAGAGCTGGACGGCGCGACCGCTCCAAGTCGCGCATGAACCCTTCCCCCGCGTCGCCCGCGCCGACCAGAATCGCGGGCGGCAACTCGTGGTCAGAGGCTGACTGGCCCTCTCGGAGCATGCGGATAGCGAGTCGCAGACCAGCGGCCAGCAGAACACTGAGCACCAGCTCGCCAACATAGACGGAGCGCGGTTGGAGTAGCGGGCGAATGGCAACGCCTGCACCCAAGAACGCCACGCTGGCCAGCGTGGACGCCTGGATGATCGACCGCACCTCGGGAATGCCAGAGTACCGGAGCAGGCCGTGGAACAACCCCGCGCGCCAGAAGGCGATGGACCGTAGCGCTAGCAGCACCAGCAACCCAAGCCATGCCTCGCGACGGTGGCTCGTCGGGATAGTGCCGTCGTATCGCAGAAGGAAGGCCCCGACGTATCCGGCACTCCACAGCGCGAGGTGCGTGGCGAGCACCACAACCCGCCGTCCGAACGGCGACGCGACCAGAGCCCCGATTGCCATGTTGCTTCCGATGTTCATGACAGGCTGCGCGTTCATGAACGCCGCCCCACCTCGCCGCATCGTAGGTCAAGGCTTCTTGCGTCGCCACCCCCAACCTCCTAACGTCCGGCCCCCTTCATGCCGACTCGGTCAATCCTGGACAAGGCGCTCAAGCGGGCGTTCGACCTCACCGCCGCCTCCGCCGGGTTACTGAGCTTGGCGGTTCCACTGGCTGTGGTCGCCGCGGCGATCAGGCTGGAGTCGCCGGGTGGGGTCTTCTATCGCGGCGTGCGGGTCGGCCGTCACGGGCGCCCCTTTCGCATCTACAAGTTTCGCAGCATGCGGGACGACGTACGGGGCCCGGACACGACCAGCAAGCACGACCCACGGATCACCAAGACCGGCGCCTTCATCAGGAAGTTCAAGCTCGACGAGCTTCCCCAGCTGATCAACGTGATCAAGGGTGAAATGAGCATTGTTGGGCCCAGACCAGAGGTTCAGTGGTGCGTCGACCTCTATACCCCCGAAGAGCGCGTCATCCTCGAGAATCGACCGGGTATCACCGATTGGGCTTCGATGAAGTTCCACAACGAGGGCGAAATTATCGCTGCATCGGGAATTGCCGACGCTGACGAGGCTTATTTGAAGCTGATTCGACCAGACAAGCTGCGTCTCCAGATCCGGTACGCGCGTGAGGCCAATTTTCTGACCGATCTCGCGATCATCCGCGAAACACTTGCGACACTGTTGCGAACTCGCTCCAAGGGAGAAGGTGCCTGATGGATCGCTTCGAAACGCGCGCGCGGGGTCTGCGGAGAGACGTGATAAGGCTTGCGAAGAGCTCGCGCAGTGGCCACATCGGTTCGTCGCTGTCGTGTGTGGACCTCCTGGTCGGACTGTTCGATCACTTCCTGCGGTTGGACTCCAAACAGCCGGAGTGGCCGGAGCGCGACCGCTTCCTGCTCAGCAAGGGCCACGCCTGTGTGCCCTACTATGCCTGCTTGAGGGACATGGGCCTGCTTCCAGCAGAGGTGCTGGAGCGCTACGGCGAGGAAGGAAGTGTGCTCGGTCACCATCCACACCGTCTTTCATCGTATGGCATCGAGCACGGCACCGGCTCCCTCGGCCACGGTCTGGGGGTAGGCGTCGGTATCGCGTTCGGGGCGAAGAAGCTGAAGAAGGACTTCCGCAGTGTCGTCCTGATGTCTGACGGCGAACAAGACGAAGGCAGCGTGTGGGAAGCCGTGATGTTCGCGGCGCAGCACAAACTCGACAACGTCTTGGCGCTCGTCGACTGCAACCGAATGCAGGCTCTCGGGCACAACAAGGAGATCCTCGGCCTAGAGCCGCTGGCCGAGCGCTACGAGTCTTTTGGCTGGGCCTGTCGGCGAATCGACGGCCACTCCTCCGACGCCATCGTCTCCGCGCTGGGTGCCTTTCCGTTCGAGCCGGGGCGCCCGAGCGTCATCATCGCTGACACGGTCAAGGGTAAGGGCGTCTCATTCATGGAAGATCAGCTTCTCTGGCACTATCGCTGTCCAGACGCGAACGAGTTCGAGGCGGCCATGGCGGAGCTTGCGGATGCGTAGCACCTGCGTTCGGACGCTCGCCGATCTGGCCGACGAGGGCGTTCCGATCGAGTTTCTCACGGCCGATCTGGGCTTTCGTGTCCTCGACCCGTTTCGCGAGCGCCACCCGAGCCGCTTCACGAATGTCGGTGTCGCAGAAGCAAACATGGTGAGTGTGGCTGCCGGCATGGCCACGCTCGGCATGCGTCCCGTCTGCTATTCGATGGTGCCGTTTCTCTTCATGCGAGCGTTCGAGCAGGTGCGTGTCGATGTCGTTGCGCACTCTCTCCCGGTCATTCTCCTCGGCGTCGGAGGGGGGCTGAGCTACGGGCACGAGGGGACGACCCATCACGCCTGGGAAGACCTGGCGATGGCACGTGCGCTCCCCGGGCTCCGGGTGATCGCGCCTGGTGACCCATACGAAGCAAGCCAGGCACTGCGAGATGCAGTCGCGGCCGCAGCCCCGACCTACATCCGCCTCGGTCAGAACAACGACAGCCCGCTCCACGGTGGTCCCATCTCGTCGACCGTGGGCCCGCTCGAGCTGCAACGGGGAGGTGGTGAGACGCTCGTCCTCGCTACCGGCCACATCCTGGCCGAAGCCGCTGCCGCGATTCGGTTGTTGGAGACGCAAGGACTCAGCGTCTCCTTGTTGTCTCTTCCAACGCTGAAGCCCCTCGCCCTTGCCACCCTCGAGCCGCGTCTGCGCGCTGCGCGCCGCGTAGTGACTATCGAGGAGCACTCCCGAATCGGCGGACTTGGTGGCCTCATCGCAGAGACGATGTCCGAGTTGGGCTGCACGGGGAGGCTCACACGCATTGGGCTCCCCGATCACTACTGCGAGACCAACGGGTCCTTGCCGTGGTTGCGGAACCACTATGGCTTGGACGCCCCATCGCTGGCTTCGAGGATTCGGGAGGCACCGTGACCGAAAGAGTGAATGTCGAGGGCGGTCTGCGCACGGGGGCGGAGCAGCAGGTCGGCCCGCGACTACGTGAAGCGTTCTCGCGCAGCCCCGATCCGATCGAGAAGCGGCTGGAGGCGTTCCCGAAGTACGTTCGTCAGCAGAACGTCACGAAGTTCCTCGCACAGTACGAGATCTTCCGCCGCGTGATGAGTGTGAAAGGGTCCATAGTGGAGTGCGGCGTCTTTCGAGGCGCGAGCCTCATGACGTGGGCGCACTTGTGCACCGTTCTTGAGCCGATCAACTTCATGCGCCGCATCTACGGCTTCGATACGTTCGCCGGATTTCCATCCGTTGCGAAGGAAGACCACCAGGCAGGGTCGGATCATGTCAAACCTGGCGATCTCTTCTCCGACTCCTATCAAGAGTTGCTCGAACTGAGTGCGATTCACGACTCGAATCGACCGCTCGGGCATGTCCCGAAGATTCAGCTGGTTCGCGGAGACGTCGCGGAGACGATTCCGAAGTTCCTGGACGAGAACCGGCACGTCCTGGTGAGCTTGCTGTTCTTGGACATGGACCTGTACGAGCCAACCCGCGTGGCGCTGCGCCATTTCCTCCCGCGCATGCCGAGGGGAGCCGTCGTGGCGTTCGACGAGCTGGACAACCGTCTGTGGCCGGGTGAGACGCAGGCGGTCCTCGACGAGCTCGGCCTCGGGACGCTGAAGATCGAACGAGTGCCGTTCGATCCCTACATCGGCTTCGCAGTTCTCGGCACATGAGCGACTACCAGTCCGTCACGGAGACGGTTGGCGTTCTCGGGTCGCGTGCGCAGCTGCAGCGAGCAATCAATCGCTATGGATTTGCATGCTCGTTTGCCAAGGACAAGGACGTCCTAGAGGTGGCCTGTGGTGTAGGACAGGGCCTTGGTTTGCTTGCCAAGGTCGCTCGATCCGTGTCCGCTGTCGACATCGATCCGCTGAATGTCGCGGCAGCCCGACGCACGTATGCTGGCCGATCCGTCTCTATCGAGGTCGGTGACGCTCAGACGCTCGTCGCCACTACAGCCACCGTCGATCTCGTTGTGCTGTTCGAGGCAATCTACTACCTCCCGTCGGCAAGCGCGTTCTTCGCTGAAGCCCACCGCGTTCTTCGTCCAGGCGGCGTCTTACTCGTGTGCACGGCCAATCCCGATCTGCACGATTTCAATTCGAGTCCACATGCAACCCGCTACTATGGAGCCAGCGAACTTGCGGAACTCGCGCGTTCGGCGGGGTTCGAAGCGGAGATGCGGGCAGAGTCGCCTGTGTCGACAGGGCCGCTCGCGACGGCATTGCGCCAGGTCAAGCGGCTGGCTGCAACCTGGGGACTGATACCGAAGACGATGCGCGGCAAGGCGCTGCTGAAGCGCCTGGTCTATGGTAGGCTCATCGAGATGCCGGGGGAACTGCGCGTGGGTGACGCCCAGCCCGAGGCGCCAGTCTCGATACCCTCCAATCGTGCCGATACCACGCACTACGTCTTGCACTGCATTGCCCGCAAGCCCAACCGAGGAGACGCGAGCTGATGGCCCACCGTGTTCCGTTCGTCAATGCCCCCTTGCAGTACACCCGTCTGAAGGACGAGATCGACGGTGCGATCCGGGGATGTCTGGAGGGTGGTGATCTCATTGCACGGCGACAATTGCGTGAGTTCGAGCAGAACTTTGCGCAATTCATCGGCACCAAGTACTGTGTCGGTCTGAACAGTGGATACCACGCCCTTGCGCTGGGGCTCTTGGCGGCAGGCGTGGGCCCAGGGCACGAAGTCATCACCGTCGCCCACACATTCGTGGCGACCGTTTCGGCAATCGTCCACGCCGGCGCCACACCGGTCTTGGTCGATGTCGGACCCGACATGAACATGGACATGGATGCCGTCGAGAGGGCGCTCACGCCCCGGACGAAGGCTGTGCTTCCGGTTCACTTGAACGGGCGAGTCTGCGACATGGACCGCCTCGAAGCCCTCGCCAAGAAGCATCGATTCGACATCATCGAGGACGCGGCTCAGGCCATCGGCGCTTCGTTCGGCGGTCGCCGCGCTGGCTCGTTCGGGGTCGCGGGGTGCTTCAGCTTCTACCCCTTCAAGATGCTTGGTGCGCTTGGTGACGGCGGCGCTTTGACGACCAACGATGCCCGCATCGCTCGCATGGTGACGCACCTCCGCTTCAATGGTGAGGATCGAGAGACTGGCGAGTATCACCATCACGGATTCACCGCTCTTCTCGACAACGTGCAGGCCGCCGTCCTAGACGTTCGCTTGCGGTACCTTCCGGACTGGATTCGGCACCGGCAGGCGCTCGCCGAACGGTATCGCGCGGGCCTCTCAGGGCTTGCCGACGTCAGGACCCCGCACTTCCCTGGCGAACGCTACACCGACGTGTTCCAGAACTACGTCATTCGCGTTGGGAAGCGTGACGCCCTCCGGGCGGCCCTGTCCGCAGCCGGTGTCGAGACGCTCGTCAGTTGGCCGAAGCCCATGTGGAAGCACCTTGCGCTTCGCCTCGGTGAGCACGACTTGCCTGAGACCGAGGCCATTTGTCGGGAGGTCATCTCGCTTCCGATGAGTGCTGAGACGACCAGTGACCACGTCGATGCCGTCGTGGAGGAGATTCGTCGCTTCTACGCGAAGGGTTGATTGCATGTCGTTTCGCTTCGCTCGCCGCGCTTCTCGTAGCGCACAGTCGGACATTCGCTCCATGTCGCTCGAGAGCGATCTGGTTGGCGGCATCAACATGTCACAGGGGATCTGCAACACGGAGATCCCCGAGCCCGTGCGCGCTGCCGCGAAGCGTGCGATCGACGAGGGGCCGAACACCTACACTCGTTGTGACGGGATCGGCCCCTTGCGCGAGGCGCTGGCGGAGAAGCTTCGGGGGGATGGCATTTCTGCCGACCCTGAGACCGAGATAGTGGTCACGTCGGGCTCGACCGGCGCCTTCTACTGCGCCTGCCTCGCGCTCCTCGAGGAGGGTGACGAGGTCATCCTTTTCGAGCCCTTCTACGGCTATCACGTGAACACCCTCGTCGCTGCCGGCGCGGTGCCGCGCTATGTGCGCATGAGGGGAGCGCAATGGACGATTGACGTCGACGAACTGAAGAAGGCTATCGGGCCCCGAACGCGCGGCATCATGATTTGTACTCCGGGCAATCCTACCGGGAAAGTCTGGTCGAGAGACGAACTGGAGCTGGTGGGGCGCGTCGCGGAAGAGCGCGACCTGCTCATCTTTACCGACGAAGTGTACGAGTATCTGGTCTTCGACGGCAGGAAGCACCTCAGCCCCGCGTCGCTGGAGCATCTGCGCCCACGCACGATCGCCATGTTCAGCTTGTCCAAGACGTTCAGCATCACGGGCTGGCGCCTTGGCTACACGGTGGCGCCCGCAGCGGTGAGCAAGATGATCGCCGCGATGACCGATCTCGTCTATGTCTGCGCACCTGCGCCGCTGCAGGCAGGCGTAGCCGCGGGGCTCGTTGCCTTGGCAGGAACGAGCTACTACAGCGATCTTCGAGCCGACTACGAGGCCAAGCGCGACATGGTCTGCGCCGCGATGCGCGATGGTGGGTTGAGCCCTACCGTGCCCGAGGGGGCCTACTACGTTCTCGCGAGCATGCAGCAGTTCGCCGGAGCCACCTCCCGCGATCGCGCGATGCGGCTGTTGCGTGAACGCGGCGTCGCCTGTGTACCAGGTTCTGCGTTCTTCCACGACGATGCTGGTGATGCCCTGGGACGCTTCTGCTTCGCAAAGTCCATGGAGGAGTTGAACGAAGCATGCCGTCGGCTCCGTCAAGGCTAGGCACCTGGCTGTTGCTTCTCGCAGGATGTGACCTCGCGCGTGAGGGCACGGGGACTGCGGTGGCAGACACAGAAGCAGAGGACGTTGCCCTGGATGGTGCCGCAGAGGACAGTGCGGTGGGCGAGACGTTGCCGATCGATGCCACTGACACGGCCGCGAGTGACACCTTCGAGGTCAGCGCTGACACAAGTGGAGACGGAGACGCAGCGGACACAAGCCTGCCGAAGCCGGATACGCTGGGTGGCCTCGTGGTGTGGCTCGAGCCGTCGTCCATCGAGGTCGACGGTAGCCTCAAGGTGACGCGTTGGCGCGATGTCTCAGGTGCGGGAAACGACTACATTCAGCCCGACGGCGCGCGCAGACCGTCCAGCCTCTCGGCGCCGGCGGTGCAGTTCGGTGCCGGCTACCTCGAGGGCCCGGAGCTTGCGAAGCTGATCAAGACGGGGTTCACGCTGTTCATCGTCCTGCGGCTGGGGGCTGGGAAGCTGGACACAGCCGGCTGCTACATGACCGACGGCATCTTTGCGGATCGTGGCGCCTACCTCGGTCTAGGCGTTCGGGCCAGTACCGGGGTGTGTGGCTTTGCCTACAACTCGGTCTATCAGGACACTCCACCCCTCGCCGTCACGCCAGGTGTCCTGAAGAGCGTGATGTTGCGTTGGAATGGAACGGCGCTCGACGTCGCCGTGGATGGTGCCGTCCAGACGGCGCCGAGCGCCATTGGTGTCTTGACGAACGCGACCCTCCTCGGTCGAGGCTATGGCGACGCTCAATGGGGCACGTTCTCCGCACACGAGATGGTCGTCTACAATCGTGGCCTCACTGAGCCGGAGGTAGCGGTCGTGAATGCCTACCTCCAAGCGCGCTTCAAGCTGTGAGCCCTCAGGAGCCAGCCCGGCTGCCGATCGCGAAGTAGCGGAGCCCCGCGGCGGTTGCTTCACGGTGGACCCAGACGTTGCGAGCGTCCACAACAGCGGGCTTGCGCATGCGCCGTACCAGCTCGCCCAGGTCGGAGCCGCGATAGAGTCGCCACTCCGTCGTGATGCACAGAGCATCGGCACCATCCAGCGCTTCGAGGTTGTCCGAAACGATGCTCACGTCGGGACATACGCGATGGAAGTTCTCGGATGCTTCGGGGTCGTGGCCGCGGACGCGCGCTCCTGCCTCGAGCAGCGCACGAGCAAGATGCAGGGCAGGGGACTCGCGAACGTCGTCTGTCTCGGCCTTGTAGGCCAAGCCCCAGAGCACAATGGTCTTCCCTCGCAGTTCGCCGTCACAAGCTCGCCGGAGCTTTTCTACGAGATAGCGCCGCTGGGCTGCGTTGGCCTCGTGCGTGGCTGTCACGAGGCGGCTGGCAACGCCGGCCTGCAGCGCTTGGTGCTCCAGGGCAGCGACATCCTTGGGGAAGCAAGAGCCACCATACCCCGGGCCTGGGTACAGGAAGTCCAGGCCGATCCGGTGGTCGGCGCCAACGGCCAGCCGGATGTCGGCAACATCGGCGCCTACCGCATCGCAGAGCTGCGAGATCTCGTTCATGAAGGAGATGCGCATCGCGAGCATGGAGTTCGCGACATACTTGATCAGCTCGCTGGTCCGCGGATCGGTCACGAACAGGCGCTCCCGACTGATCGTCAGCGATGCATAGAGCCTGCGAAACGCCTCTCGGGCCTCGGGACTCCTCAGTCCGCACACCACACGGTCGGGACGCAGGAAGTCCTCGACAGCCGTGCCTTCGCGGAGGAACTCGGGGTTGGAAGCGGCCTCGAGCCTGACCGTGGCTTTTTCCAATCGGGCCTGCACCGCGTCGTTGGTTCCAACAGGTACGGTGCTCTTGACGACGACGATGGCGGGACGCACGGCGACAGACGCCACATCATCGGCTGCCTTCAGCACGGCACTGACGTCTGCACTCCCATCGTCGGACTGAGGGGTCGGGACGGCGAGGAAGTACATCTCCGCGTCCGTCACTTCGATCTGGTTCGCAAACCGAAGGCGACCGCCCTCTCGGTTCCGCGCCAGGAGCTCCGGCAACCCACGTTCGTAGAGTGGGCACTCGCCAGCCTGCAGACGCGCGACGCGCGCTGGATCGACGTCTACGCACAGCACAGAGTTGCCGAGTTCGGCGAATCCAGCGGCGGTCACCAGGCCGACGTATCCAGCACCGAGAATGACGATTTTCAAGGGCGTGCCTCCATTGCAAGTCGCTCGACGAAGTCAGCAAATGCTCCATACACGGCAGTTGTCGAGTAACGGGTCGCGATGATCTCGTGGGCTCGTCGGCCCATCGCCAGACACTGGTCGGGCGAGTCCAGAAGACTCACCAACGCGGCGACGAGACTGGGTGGTTCCCCGGCTCGGTAGTTAATCCCGACTCGCTCCTGATCGACAAGGGCAGCGGCATCGGGTGTCAGGGAGTTGACGAGTGCGAGGCCCCCGGCCATGTATTCGTACACTTTGTTGGGGAGCGACTGCGGTGCGCCAGCTCGGTAGGCGACCAGGCCGATTGTCGCGTTGTCGAGCTCGCCTTGGATCGCATCGCTCGAGAGCCAACCGCAGAAAGTGACGTTGCTCAATCCCGCTGCCTCCTGGCGCCAGCGCGCCCCCATCTCGCCGTCGCCGACGAAGCGAAACTGGAGGGCTGGGTGGCTGCTCGCAAGCACTCGAGCGGCGGCGATGACCGTGGAGAGGTCGTAATTCTGCCCGAACGAGCCCACGAAGAGGGCCACTGGTGCGCGCACGCGATCGGCACGCCGCAAGCACTCGTAGCCGAGCCCAAAAACGGCGTCCGAGGCACGCCGGTTGCGATTCGCATGCTCGAGTCCCCAGGTCAGATAGCGAGGCGTTATGCCAACGAGGCCAGAGGCATCTCGCAGCAACTGGTTCAGTCGCTGGAACTCGGGGGCCAGAGCCACCCGCGCAAGAGGGCGAGCGAAGGTCGGGACGTGATCGAGGAAGAAATCTGGCCAGAGATCGCGAATGTCGACGATGGAGGGTACACCCCGTGTCACTGCATAGCGCACGGCGGCCCAGCTCAGATCGATCGTCGGCATGCAGGTGACGAAGAGATCCGGCGCGGGGACCCGCTCGAGTTCACCAGCCAGTCGCCGACCTGCGATTCGGTGGTCCACGACCCGTCTGATAGACACGTTGCGCGAATAGCCTGGAGAGTCGATGAGTCGGACCTCGACGCCTTCGTCGAAGAAGACCGCGGGGTCGGGGCGCTGCCGTTTCCGCAAGTGGTCGAACCGACCAGCCCACCAGACCACCTCGTGACCGCGCCTGGCAAGCGTCCTCGCGAGGAGGGCGCTGCGCATGAGTCGTCCACCTGGGTCAGTGGGGAGGGGCTCGCCGGTTTGCTGGATCCAGAAGCGCATTGCGACGGCGGAGTCTCCTTACCATGAGCAACGCCGCGCAAGCCAAGGGAATGGCGGGCACTCGGGTCGATTGGTGTTGGAATCCCTGCCGGCATTCACAGCCACCGCCTTGCAGTCCCGCGTCGGCGGCGACCGTCGAGTCGGCGACTTCGGCGCCGGCGTCAGCGACGTCGCTGCCTGAGTCCGCCTGCGCATCGGCGTCAGAGACACCTGCATCACCACCGCCGATGACGACGACGCCATCGGAGGTCGTGTCCGCGGACTTGCCGGCCGCGCTGACGGCGCGTACCGCGGCGACGACCTTGGTTCCGACCTTCAGAGCGAGCCCTTCGATCGTCGATGAAGTCGTCAATCCAACGTCCTTCCAGGGAGCCACGATCTCGCCTGAGGATGCTACGATGGTCACCTCATACGAGGTAGCTCCCGGCACGGACGTCCAGGAAACACCCAGGCGCGACCCATCGGTGGTGGTGTCGATATCGGGGCTGCCCGGTGGAGCGGACGGTATTGTGTCGATGACCGTGGCAGTTGGGGCCAAGACGAACTGCCGAAGATCGTAGAGGTAGCCATCCGCGACCGAGACCAGGATCTCGTCGCGACCATCGGCATCGGTATCGCCGACGACCACTGCCCCCACTGAACCAGGAAACTTGTAGGTGAAGTCGGCCTTTTCGGCGCACGGATCGAAGGCATAGAGCCAACCGTCAGCGGCACCGACGACCACCGTCGGTCGACCGGGAGCACCCAGGCCTGTGAAGACTTGTACCGATGTCAGCTGCGGCGAAGTAGAGTCTTCCACCGTCGTGGGGCTGATGGTGCCGTCCTTGAATTGAAACCGCTGGCGCTTGCCGCTGTCGGTGCCGGAAAGCGTCGTCAGCTTGAGTTGTCCGGGTCGCACGAGCGAGCCGGATGCGAGCATGGGAGGCCGCGATGGGCATCGGACGATGGCGGGGTAGGGGAACGGCTTGTCATCGTCGTCGGACTTGACCAGCGTTGTCTTCAGGTCGTGCTGGTAGACCTCGATGGGCCAGTTTCCACCGCCCAACACCACATCGAGCAAGCCATCGCCGTCGAGGTCTTCGAGCAGCGGGAGCGCGTACGGATTCGGGGTGCCGCCAGATGCCAGTTCGACGCCCGACTTCCCGTCCAGAACGCGCGTGCCGTAGGCCTGGAACACGAGGTCGTCGAGCCCGTCGGAATTCCAGTCCGTGACCGCAGCTCCCGCTGGTTGTCGATTGGGCCCTGGCCCGACGGGAGTCGAGTTCCAGAGCAGAAGTCCCGTAGCCCCATCGAGCGCGCGGGTTCGAAGGAGGGTGTCGGTCTCGAAGCCCCACTGGACGATGAGATCGGGAGTGGCATCTCCGTTGAGTCGCCCCACGAGGACATCGTTGAAGATGGTGCCCTCGACCGGTATCGCCCACTGGGCGAGGCCCGTGTCACCGTCCAGGACCGCGACCTGATGGGTACGGGTCGAGTCCAGAAACCGCCGGCAGGCGATGGCGGGCTTGGAACCACCGAGATTGGGAACGATCTTGGGAGCCGAGGTGTTCGGTGAACGCCAGCGAATCGTCGGGGGGGCGGCGAAGGAGGCGTCCGATGCGTCGAGCCGCAGGAGATCACCATTGCTGGTGCCTGCAAGGACGACGTCTGCCTTGGTGCCGAGCTTACCTGTCACGGGAACGGTCTCGAGCGACTTCCAGCCGTTTCGCGCATAGAAGCCACCGAACGTCGTGACCGTCAGCGTCTTGAGCTTGGCGTCGATTCCGAGAAGGGTGCCATCCGTCCGCGCCAGGGACAGACCTGTGCCAGCCGACCAGAGGAACTGGATGCCGACACCTGGTGGGAGTGCGAGTGACGCCACTTTGGTGCCGCTCAGGGTGAAGGCTGCGACTGCCGGTGACGCGTCCCCGGCTGACAGAACCACTTCGGGGCTGCCGTCGCCATCGGCGTCCACGCGGGCGATAACGGATTCGACGAAGCTCAAGGCCCCCGTGGGTGTACGTCGCGTGGTTCGGACCTCATGACCCGCGGCAAGAGTCTTGGGTGTAGCCCCGCCGGCAAAGGTCCACAGTTCGACACCGACACTCGACTGGACGAGTGCTCCCGCGGCCGTCAGGCCCATGACCCGCCCGGGCCCCTTTCCCTTGCTGGCTCCCGTCTTGGCGTCGAACACTTCCCAGACATCGCCCCCGGCTGTGCTGCGTCCACCGAAGGCGATCTCGAGCGCGCCATCTCCGTCCACGTCGGCGACAGCACTCGCTGGAAGGGACGCTCCACCATCGAGGTCGCCCACGTCGTGCGCCCAGAGCTTGGTCATGGGCTTGCCCGCGCCGTCGTATCTCAAGGCATACGCTTCGTGGCCGCCAGCTCCACCATCGGCCGTGTTGCGGATGCAGAGGATCTCGGCGCCAAGTACACCGTCGACGTTGGCACTGGTGCAGTAGGAACGATTGGCATTCGGGCCAAGTCCTGTTGCAGCAGCGCGGAGGGCCCCAGTGGCTCCATCGTAGATGGAGATGGCATCCGCCGTGCCCAGCGCGAGCTCGGGCTTGCCGTCTCCGTCGACGTCCACCACTTGCGTGGGTCGACCACCACCAGTGCAGCTCGCGCTCGCGAGCTTCCAGCTGGGGCTCGTGCTGGTGAAGCCTTTGGCGAAGGAATACACGAAACCTGGGTTGCCGCTGTTGAGCGCACAGCAGCCGCACTCCTCGATCACCACCTCCGGCAGCTTGTCGCCATCCAGGTCCGCCACTCGCACATCCCCGAGTGTGCCGAGCTCGCTGGTGGGTTCGCTCCAGACGACCTTGCCGCTGGCAGCGTCCAGCAACACCACCTGGCTGCTGGTATGGGCAACGACCTCCAGCTTGCCGTCCCCGTTGAGGTCGGCGATGGCCACGACACCACTGAAACCGCTCGCTTGCCAGAGGAGGTCGCCGGCCGAGGACCGGGCGAATATTGACCCTCCGGCGAGCAACACAGCGTCCATGCTCCCATCGCCGTTTAGGTCAGCACTCAGGCCCTCCGCGTCGAGCCGCCCCCCCATGAACATCCGCCAGTACGGCGTGGGGGTCGTGATCGAACCCTTGACGTCCGCCGTCGCCGAGCGGCGCTCGTCCCTTCGGGCGCTGGGCCAATCCGCCCCACACACAGCTGGAACAGCGACCGCCAGAAGTGCCGAGAGGACTGGTGACCAGCGCATGTCAGCATTGTGCACTCGGCCTCTGTCCGAGGCAACGTCACTCGTTGTGATGATGGGGGCCCTGTGATAAGCACCCGCCCGATGGAACTCGAAACGGTCCTGAATAGGCTGCGGGAAATCGACCAGCTGACCAACGAACACTGGATGGCCAACCTCGCCGAGCGAAAGCGCCGTGAGTTGGCGTTCCACGACGAGCACCGTGATCGCGCAGTCGTGCAGGACAGGGCTGGCGCTGAGGATACCTTCGAGAAGTTCTATGGCAATCGGAAGTACTACAGCGGCACCGCGGACTCGCGCGACTACCTTCACGACTGGCTGGCCAAGCACGCTCCTGGGAAGATCTTTCTGGACTACTGTTGTGGTGACGGCGTGACGGCGATCAAGGCTGCGAAGGCTGGGGCAAAGCTCGCTATCGGCGTCGACATCAGCCGAACCTCGGTGACGAATGCTCGCAGCGACGCCGCCGCTGCAGGGCTGAGCAACACGTTCTTCGTCCAGGCCGACGCCGAGAACACGATGCTCCCCGACAACAGTGTCGATCTCGTCATCTGCAACGGGGTTCTCCACCACCTCGACCTGAGCCACGCGTTCCCCGAGTTGCGTCGTGTGCTGAAGCCGGGAGGGCGGATCCTCGCCCTCGAGGCGCTCGACTACAACCCCGTCCTCAAGCTGTATCGACACCTCACGCCCGCGATGCGGACGGAGTGGGAGACCAACCACATCCTCTCGCTGAAGGACGTCGAGTTTGCGCAGCGCTTCTTCGATCTCGGTGATCTTCGCTTCTGGCACATGACGACGATTCTGTCGCCGCACTACCCCAAGCTCTCGCCGTTCTTCATCAATCTCGACCGAGTCCTCATGAAGACGCCAGGACTGAAGTACATGGCGTGGATGTTCACGTTCGAGCTGATCGGACGGCAGGCCTGAGCTTGAATGTGCGGCATTGCCGGGTATCTGGCCGCCCCAGATGTACGAGTGCCTCGTGCACTGCAGGACCTTGCCGCCAGCCTTCGTCACCGTGGTCCCGACGGTGAGGGGTGGACTAGCCCGCGACCTGGTGTAGCCCTCGTCCACACACGCCTGAGCATCATCGATCTCTCCGCCGCCGGCACGCAGCCAATGGTCAGTGGAGATGGTCGCTACACGATCGTGTTCAACGGCGAGATCTACAACTATCGCGAGCTTCGCCGACGGCTCGAGGCGCGAGTCGCCTTTCGCTCGGAGAGCGACACCGAGGTCCTGCTCGAAGGGCTCGGCGTCGAGGGGCTGGGGTTTCTCCAGTCGGTGCGGGGCATGTTCGCCCTGGCCGTCTGGGACGAGGCCGATGCAGTTCTGACAGTCGCGCGCGACCGTACCGGGATCAAGCCACTCTATGTCCTCGAGCGGGATGGGTATGTTGCCTTTGGATCAGAGCCCAAGGCGCTTGCCGACGTCCAGGGGGGCAGTCACATCGTCCGAGAGCGCGCGCTCATCGAGGTGCTCTGCTTGGGGTATCCGGTCGGGCCGCGGACGGCACTGCGTGACGTCCGGGAAGTTGCCGCAGGCTCGTGGGAGCGGTTTGCGCTCAGAGGTCGCGGCGTCGAGCGTACCCAGGGGCGATACTGGAGCTGGCAGAGGCGAGCCGAGCCGTGGAGCATGGACGAGAGCCTGCGCCAAGCAGAGATCGCCTTGACCGCTTCGATGCGCGAGCACCTCGTCGCCGACGTCCCCGTCGGGGCCTTCCTGTCTGGTGGTATCGACAGCACCGTGGCGGTGACCCTCCTGAGCCGGGAGCGGCCAGAGCTACAGACCTTCACGGTCAAGTTCAGCGAGCCACGCTTCGACGAGTCGGCGGCAGCCGCCGCCACTGCGCGGGCGCTGGGGGTGCGGCACGAGATCATAGAATTGCCGGCGGCTGGAGGCACCGTCGAGCAGGTCGAAGCGGTCATCGACCAGTTCGACCTTCCATTCGCGGATTCGTCCGCAATCCCCAGCTATCTCCTGTGCCAGGCAGTGAGCAAGCACGTCAAAGTCGCCATTGGGGCCGATGGCGGCGATGAGGTCTTTGGCGGCTACACGCGGTTTGCCTACGCGGACACCGCCCGGTTGCTGGGTCCGCTCGCCAGCTGGTTGCCGTTCGAGCGGCTCGCGCGACTGCGACTCGGGGACGGAACGGTCGAGCGACGCTGGAAGAGGGCCATGCGCATGCTCGACCCGACGCGCCGCTTTGACGCGCTGTGCTCGTATCTGCCGATGGACGATCTCCGGGCGAGCTTGACCACGCACGCGCGCTCGGTGCTCGGCCCATACCTCGAGGAGGTCCTGCTCCCGAGCAGCCCGCCCGCGGGCGCCGCTGAGTTCATCGACGCTACCATCCAACGAACCCTGCCCTCGGACTACCTCAGGAAGGTTGACGTTACTTCGTCTGCTCACGGACTGGAGGTGCGCGTTCCCTTCTTGGGCAACCAGGTCCTGGATTGGTCCGAGCGTGTACCAACCTCGCAGCAGGTGGGCCCAAGGCGCCGAAAGCATCTGCTCCGGCTGCTCGCGGCCAGACTGGGCGTGGCCGAAGAGACCTTGAATCGTCGCAAGCAGGGATTCGGTATCCCTCTCGGCGCTTGGCTAGGCAGTCCCGGGAGGCAGCATGTGGCGCAGTTCCTGTCGCGTCCCAACGCAGCGATTGGCCGCTGGTTCTCGCAGCAGCACCTCCATTCTGTCCTTCACGGTTGGGTGCAAGGCAGTCACACGAAGGGCAAGCTGAGCGCGGAGGGGATGACGCAGCACATCTACGCGTTGTGGACGATCGAGCGCTGGCTGATGCGCCAGGCCCCGGGCTTGGTGTGATGCGCATTCTCTACGTCGTGCCGGGTGCTCCCGAGGACAAGACGCTGCTGTTCGTTCGGCGGCAGATTCGGTCGGTCGTCGAGCTCGGGGTGCAGGGTGAAGTCTTCTGGCTGCGGTCGCGGACGGACCCCGTTCGATTGGGGCAAGCTCTGCTCGATCTTAGGCGAGAAGAGCGGCGGTTCGCACCCGATCTCGTTCACGCCCAGTACGGCACCATGACCGCGGCCGTCTCCGCGCTCGCGGTGAAGAGTCCTCTGATCGTTACGTTCCGCGGTAGCGATCTGAATTTTGCCCGCAGCCAGGTCACGCCGGTCCGGTCGGCAATGAGCATCGCTCTCTCCCATGGCGCCGCCGCTCGGGCAGACCAAATCGTTTGCGTGTCGGAGGGCCTGGCTGGGCAGGTCTGGTGGGTGACGCCACCGCCTGTGGTGATCCCAAACGGCATCGCGTTGGATGTCTTCCGCCCCCACGATAGAGCGGTGTGCCGTCGGCAACTCGGCTGGGGTGACGAACCCGTGGTGGTTTTCAACGCCAGCACAGATCCGGTTCTCAAGGGACTGAACTTGGCCGCTACCGCCGTAGAGGTGGCCCGACAGCGCTATCCGACACTGCGTTTCGAGGTCATGCAGGGAAAGACGCCCCACGAGAAGGTACCGTCGCTCCTGAGCGCCGCCGACGTCCTGGTCCTTGCAAGCCAGCAGGAGGGGTCTCCGAACATCGTTCGGGAGGCGATGGCCTGCAATCTTCCGATCGTGTCCGTCGACGTCGGGGATGTGCGGCAGCAGCTCACCGGGACCCGTCAGCACCGAATCGTCGAGCGGGACGCCGGACTGATGGGGGCAGCGATAGTCGACGCCATCGCTGAGGGAGTCCGCTCGAATGGTCGCGAGAAGCTGGCCGGCCGCTCTGAGCGCCGGGTCGCGGAGCAGCTGCTGTCCCTATACGAGGAGACGCTGCGCCGGCATCGCGCTCGGCGTTGACCAAGGGGAGTCGTCGTGCGGTATCGAACGCTGCTCTCGCTCCTCGGCGCAGTAGCCGGCTGCGCGACAGGGGCACATACTCGATTCGTTCCGCGGGGGGTCGCGGGGTGCGCTACGATCATCGACGTCGCTCCGAGAGACGGCGCGAGCATCGAGGCGGCCTTGCTCCGCGCTGCCGACTCCACGGGTGTGTGTATCCACCTCGAGCGCGGCGTGCATCGACTGCGTCGACCGATTCGAGTAGAGGCGCGGGTTCGATTCATCGGCGATGGTCAAGAGTCGATCGTGCGTATGGACCCAGACGAGCAAGGAGCGGTCCCGAAGGCGTTGTTCGTCGTCGCACACGACGACGTCGAGTTCTCTGACCTGCTGTTCGAGGGTAACGCGCGTCCCAGTACCTTCTACGACCGGGATGGGGCGCACACAAACGAGGAAGGACGACAGTTCGCCATCATCGCGTCTCCGGGAACGAGCGGAACGGCCCGACGCGGCGCTGTGCGTCGATGTCACTTCGGCAGTCGAGACGGGGCCTTCGGTCGGGACCTCGGCGGCGGCATCAAGCTCGACGAACCAACGCTCGCCGATGGTACTCGGGGCTCTCGCACCGAAGGGTGGCGGGTGATCGGCAACACGTTCCAACACTTGCGCGGTTCAGCCGATGGTGCCGGCTACGGAATTCTCGTGGGTGGCTCGTCGGGTGGCGTCTTTTCCGACAACCGGTTCGTGGGCTTCACTGGCGGAAGTCCAACGGCCAATCACGGCCGCCATGCGGTGTATCTCGCGGGCGGAGCCTCCCGCAACCTCGTAGCCCACAACTTGGTCAGCGGGTTCAACGAGGCAGCATTCGCGATCTACGCTCGCGGCCACCAGCCTTCCTGCGACTTCAACAGGATCGTCGACAACTTCATCGTCGATCCAGCCAAGACGAGTGGCAATTCTGGTGCGATCGGCGTCGAGGGACGTTCTCGCTTCAACCTGATCGGTGGAAACACCATCGTGAACGCAGGGCTTCACGGAATCGGGCTGATTGCGCAAGGAGAGTCGTCTTATAGCCTTGTCGGCAACATCGTAGTTGGCAACACGATCGTGAGGCCGCGAGGGGCTGGCATCATGTTGGTGGGAGCCTCCGCTTCGCATGTCATCGACAACCACGTGCAAGATGCCAGCTTCGCAAGCCTAGGCGCGCATTCAGCCATCGCCATCTTCCACACGAACACGAGCTTGGCAGAGGACAACGAGATCAGTGGCAACCTCGTCGATGGTACGACGCCTTCGGGGTGGCGTGCCGCGGTCTATATCAATGGGACGGCCGGCAAGGCGCCGTTGCGAACAATGGTGTCCCACAACCGTCTGTCGCCCGGGATTCTCGGCGTCCTCGTCGCGGAAGGGCCTGACGACGTCTTCGAGGCCCGGCCCCTCTGACCCACATGGGCGGTGGTTGTGAAGTCCGTAAGCACCGAACGCTCACAGGCAGCCGCAGATGCTTGCTGCGGAGTCTGCACAACTGCAGCCCGTGTCGCAGTAGATCACACCACAGTTCTTTCCAGACGGGGAGCCGCTGCGACAGGTGGGGCCGCCCCCACCAGCGTGAACGGAGCAGGTCGAGCCCGCCCCGCAACCCACGCTCCAGCCAGGGCCTTTGGCAGACCTGCAGTAGCCAACGGCGAAAGCGTCCGCGTCCGCGCTGTCAACAGCCGTCTCGGCGTCGACAGCGTCGAACTCAGGGTCGCTGTCAGCGTCGGACGCGTCTGCAGTGTCACCACTGTCTACGGCTTCTGTCTCCATCATGAGCGAGTCGAGGGTGTCGCTGGCGTCGTCAGCATCTGGTCCGGCCTCTCCGACCACCGCGTTGCTGTCGACCTTCGAGCCGTCTTCCGTGGCCGCCTCCGCGTCCGAATCGCTCAAGGTGTCCACAGACTCGTCGCTGGCACCCTCATCAGCGAGGACACTAGCGTCAGCCTCTGGAACGAGTGACGCTCCTGTCGACGTACACCCGAGACCGAACGCCATCGCGACGCTGGGCAAGTGCCTGGACAGGATGGACATGGCAGCCTCCGTACGTGAGTTCCCATAGGCGTTCCACGTGCGGTGAGGAACTGCCCGCGACAATCCTTGGCGCAGAGTGACAATCCGTCACGCGGTGGAGGGTTTGATGGGACGCCAAGGGGGAGGCGAGAACCGAAACGTCACCATCATCACCAGCAGAAAGGGAACTGCTCCGACGACAGCAGCTCTCAACAGGCCCAGCCACGGGTTCATGGTCGAGGTCGGGAACTGGACGCGGGCCGCCCAGATTCCTGCAGCCACCGCGGGGAGAGCGATCAACAAATCGTAAAGAGCACGCACCCGACGGCGCATGAACAGCACGATCAGGAGGCAAGCGAAGTAGCTGATGGCGGTCGACAACGCCGCGCCCATGCCACCCAGACGAGGAACCAGAACGGCGTTGGCGAGCACGTTGAGCGCCGTGGCTAGCAAGACAGCGGCTACGAGACGTCGTGGCTGCTTCTCGAGTTCGAACACCTTGCTCTCGAGTGACGCCAACGACCAAAACGCAAGTCCAAGAGAAATCGTGGCGAGCGCTGGGACAGTCCATTGAAACGACGCACCTAGAAAGATCCTCATGATGAAGCGGTCGGTCGAGAAGGCCATCGTGATGAGGAAGGCGAATGCCCACACGGCCAGACGCCACGCTTGACCGTGGATCTGGAGTGCCCTCGAGAGTTCGTCTTGTCGAAACATGCGGTTCGAGACCTGTACGATGAACGGCGTGGCGAAGACCTGGATGACGGCATCCCCGAGCGGGTAGACCGCCGCATAGCGCCCAAGTTCGGTCGACCCTGCGAGTCGGAAGACGAGGATTCGATCGAGTTGAGCAAGTAGGGCGGCTCCGATCCACAGCACGACGAGGGGCGCGCCGTAGTGAAGGAACTCACGAAGGATCGTTCCATCCACCACCCCTTCGATACGCTTCCGCCGCCGGAGGAGGACGACACACAAGAGGAACAGGACGAGGCCCGAGAGGGCTGGCAGCGCAATGATCCAAGCCAGGCCAAGGTGGGCCCGAATCGCGAACACTGTGAGCAGAAGCCGGCACGCGGCATCGGCTGCGGCAAACCACATGAAGAGGCGCGCGTCATCGATGCCGACGAGCGAGCTGTGGACCAAGACGAACAGGCCCAGGCCGATCCACCATGCAGCAGCGGCGAGACGTAGATGGTCCGCCGACAACAGTGCGATGATGGGAGCGTGAAGCGCAACCAGCACGACTCCCACAGTGACGGCTGATCCCAGTGAGCGGCTACCACGACCTTCTCGGGTGTGCTCGGGTAACAGTCGAGGAATTGAACTCTGGAGCCAGTAGAGCAGAATTGGGATGGAGATGGAGACGTACGTGAGAATCAGGGAATACCTGCCATACTCGTCCGGTCGAAGTCGTCGCGTAAGCAGGCCGAGCACAACCAGGGAAGCGATGCGCGGCGCCACATATCCCAGCAGCAACTGGAAATAGTGGCCCACCTTTCCCTTGGGGCGAGTCGAAGCGCCCGCATCGGTCATGCTGGGAAGAGTCGGGCTAGCGTCGCGAACGCGGCGTCCCGTGCCGTGTGGCGATATCGTTCGACTTCCTCGGCAACGAGGGCCTTCTCGGAGAGACAGCGGATGACAGCCTCTTCGGCCATCGCCGGCTTGGTTGCGTCGACCATGAATCGCTCGAACTGAAGATCGAAAAACTGGCGTCGAATCTTCTGCTCGTATGGTTCCAGCACTGCAACGGCGCCACTCCCGTGCTGCAAGCCAAGCAGCAGCGCGTGGAGTCGGTTGCCGATGACGACCGCCGCGCTAGCGTAGGTGTCTTGGATATCGTCGACGTCCAGCACGGAGTTGTCCATAACCACGTTCAGGTTCGGGTTCCGTCGGAGTCTTGCGTGAAGCGCAGTCGTGATGGCGACGTCGCTGATATCATGCAGAACGAGATGCACCGAGTGTATGCCTGACTGCACTGCAGCACGGCTCGCGGCCGATTCCGTCGTCGTCAGCACACTCGTCGACCGGTCTTCGCGGGCTCTCAAGGCAACCACAATCCTCCGCCTGTCCCCCTGTGGGCGGGGCGCCTCACCAAGCCAGGTCAAGTCAGGGAACCAACATGCGGACCTAATGCCATGGGCTTCAGCCTGCCGAATCGACTCTCGATCGCGGAGCGAATAGTGGCTCGCGACGTTCGCCAGTAGTCGCTCGCGCTCCCAGTCAAGACGCGAGGTCGCCGAAACGCCACGTCCGATCGAAATCACTCGGACGCCAGCTGCGCGCAGCAGGCTGAGATAGGCGAGCTCGGCGCCAAGTCGCGGTACGGCGCTCAGCGGCTTGCCAACAGTCTCACCCGGGGGCAGTACGAGCGATATCTGTTCGCCCGAGGTTCTCTGACGGAACACGGCCTCAGCCGGATGCTGAAGCAATCGAACGATATCGCCCAGACGGTGACCGCGGGCGCCAACTGACACGACGTTGCCGTGCGCACGCAAAAGTCCAGAGAGCTTGTCCTGAATGAGAACATCGCCAACGTTTCCGCGGGCAATGGGGTTCGAGACGATAAGGATCGTGTGACTCATCACAGGCTCGGGACGACACCTGACTCCAGGGGGGCGGCGTCCTCTCGGCGCGCGGACGGTCGAAACACGCGATAAGGAGCGAAGCTGACGACCACCACAATTAGCACGATCTTGAGAAAGACAGCTAGTCCGAGGCGAGGGCCCAAGAAGAAGACGGGCGCCACCAATGGCACCAAGACGAGAGCCTGCTCACGGAGCGCGCTCGAGCCGCGTTCAATCCTCCGCTGGAGCGAGATGCCTAACCCGCCGACACCTGCAGCCACCACGAAGGCCCCAAGCAGGCCAAGCAACCGATATCCATCGCACAACATGCTCCAGCCCATGCCCGCCCCAGTGTAATAGTTGTTGCGGTACATCTCCTTGGCGAAGGCGTCGGCCTGCGACATGCCTCGGTCATAGATGATACGTGGAATCAGAACCAGACCCACCTCGGTGAGCGGCTGAATCGAGAAAGCGTCGTCGGTGTTGTTGACGACGAGATAGCTCACTGCCGCAGGGCCGGGGAGGTCGTTCTCCCAAGGCTTCGCAAGCGTGTCCGTGAGTTGCTCTTGGTTCTCCTGGGCATAGCCGAACATGCCGGAGATGGTTCCTTCACGTGATGACCGCAAGACGCTCAGCGATGCCACAACCGAGCCTGCGACGAGTAGGGGAGCCAGTGCTCGTAGGCGACCTTTGCGGGGTGCGAGGCCAAGGGCTACAGCGTATACGACGCTCGTGTAGAAGATCGGGAACTTGGACTTCATGGCCAGACCGTGGACCACGATGACCAACAGGACGCCTGCAGCGCGCACCCAGCGACCCGTGGAGAGCGCCGCGGCGATGATGATGCAGGCACCGTACTGGAATAGGTCGAGCATGAAGGCGAGGGGGCCGAGGCTGTAGATGAACTCGGTGCGTCGCCCATAGGCCAGCTGATAGAGACCCAAAGGGTTGCCGTTGAAGCGCAGCCCGAGCAGGACGATCCCAATGACACCGAGAGCCATGTTGAGCATACCGGCCCGAAAGAAGCCGGTCATGGCGAGCTCCGAGAGAGATGTTTGCAGGACGGGCCTCGCCCGATTGCTGAGGGCGACGATGAGGCAGGCACCCTGAAAGCAGAGCATGGCCACAAAGAGACGCGTCAACCCGCTTTCCGTCACGGCGCCACCAAAGTCCACCAGGTAGGAGAAGTAGTGTGCATCCGTCGGCGAGACGACGAAGACCAGTGGATTGACGGCCACGTATGCGAAGTTGCTTGCGGTAAGCAACGTTAGAAGCGTGATGGTTCTTTGTCTGACGCTCTCAATCACAATGGTAAGCAGCGTTGTGACGAGAATCGCAGCGCCCAGAAGTGCGCTCACGCGGCCCGCTCGCGGTCGCTGTAGTAGTAGCCGCGCCGATAGTAGTAGTGGTACTCCTTGTAGTCATGCCGGTCGAAGTCGACCGCATTCAGGATGACTCCAAGTACGTTGGCCTTGACGTCTTTGAGGGTGCGGAGCGTCTGTGCGAGGGCAGGGCGCGGCGTTCGGAAGCAACGGCTCACGACGACCACGCCGTCCACTAGTTGGCTGAGAATCGCGGCGTCCGTTACGGGGAGCAGGGGCGGGCTGTCGAAGATGATGCGGTCGAACTGCTCGCCGACGGTCTGGACCAGCTGCCGGAACCGTTCGCTGTGAAGGAGTTCGGCCGGGTTCGGCGGAATTGGGCCAGCAGTGAGGAGGCTGAGGTTGGGAATGTCGGTTGGTCGAATGCACTCTTCCAAGGGTGCCTGCCCAGAAAGGGCAAGCGTGACCCCAGTGTCGTTCGACTGCCCGAAGGTTCGATGGAGGCGTGGGCGTCGGAGGTCGGTGTCGACGAGCAACACACGTGCACCACCTTGGGCGAGTACGGTGGCCACGGAGACTGCAACGGTGGTCTTGCCCTCTTCCGGGACGGCGCTGGTGAACACCAGCGTGCGGAAGGGCTTGTCAGGGGACATGAACGTCAGGTTGGTGCGCACCGCACGCGCGGCTTCGGCGATTCCACTCTCGGGTTGCTGAGCGACGATGAGGTCGCGCGACTTGAGTTCCTTGACGTCGAGGGTCTTCGTCGAGCGTCGGGAGTATCGCGCCCGTGAGGTCGCCTCAATCTCAGGCAGGAGGCCAAGGCAGACCGAACCCATCTCTTCGACCTCATCGGGCGTCCGTATCGAGCGGTCGCTCAACTCCCGGGTGAGTGCGAGGGCGACACCCAGGAACAAGCCCAGCACGGCTGCCGCAGCGAGGTTGAGTGGCACGTTGGGGCGAACGGGCTCCTTCGGTTCGAGCGCCTCATCGACGACCCGAACGTTGTTGAAGTTCATGACACGGGTGAGCTCAGTCTCCCGTGCCCGCTCGAGCACCAAGCCGTAGATCTTCTCGTTGTAGGTGCGGGCTCGCGAAAGCTGATTGTAGGTGAGCTCGAAACCCTGGAGATCGTGACCCAGTTTCTGCAGTTCCTCTTCCTTCTTCTTGAGGTCGCCCAGCTGGCGATCCGTGGCCCGAAGGTCCTTGCTGGCAGCGTTCTGGATGTTCGCGACCTCCGTCCGAATAGCCTTCGCCGTCGTGTCGAGCTTGGCCTTCGCGGCGACCACCTTCGGATGGTTCTCGTCGAGCGTAGCACTCAGCTCCTGGATGTTGCGCAGCTGTTCACTGTACGCGGTACGCAGTGAGTTTAGCACCAAGCTTTGCAGAAGCTCGGTGGCTCCGACGGCGAGCGGGTCCTTGCTGTCGACTGCGAGCAACTCTGCCTTGCGTGCAGCCTGCTCGGACCTCCGAAAGCCCAGCGTCGTCGCTTCTTTGCCGACCTGCTCGAGCTGCGCGGTGAGCATGTTGTGTCGGTCCTCCAGCGAGATCGACAAGACATGGTTCTTCTGCCGGAACTCGTTGATCGCCTTCTCGCTCTTTTCGAGGTCGGAGCGCAGGTGATCGACTTGCGTGTTCAACCACTCGCCGGCGGTTGTCGAGACCGTGGTGTTGGCCTCGAGGTTTTGCGCCAAGTAGATCCGCACGACGGTGGATAGGATGAGTTGGGCGCGCTTGGGATCCGTGTCTTCGTATCGGAGAACGGCCAAGCTCGAGTCCTTCACGGGATCGACGGACAGGCGCAACACCAAGATGCGCGCGGCGTCCTCGATCGTGGTGGGCTTCATGGCGTTGGCCGGAGCTCGAAGGAAGCCTGCATCGCCGTGCAGGTTCAGCGTACGAACCACGGCCATGGCGACCTTCATCGATCGCATGATGCGATACTCGCTCTCGAAGAACTCGCGCCGCGCCCAGTACATGTTCGTCGCACTGACGAGCTCGACCCTTTGACCAAGGGGACGCGGTGGTTCCGGGTCCAGCCGGAGCATGGTCTCGGCCCGATAGACCTTCTTCTGGCCGATCGTCCAGAACGTGCCGACGAGGGTCACCGCAACGAAGCAAATGAGCACAAGCAACGCGTGCTTGCGTGCAACGCGGAGAACCTTCTCCGGGGCAAGAGGGTTGTCGCCAGCTGTACGCGCTTCCACAGTCATCTTCTTGCGTTGGTTGTCGAGGGAGCCCACATCATTCGGACGTGGGTGTCTACCACACCCCGGCTTTCGCGGCTGCGCTCTTCGCGCGCGTGGCGTGGGCCGGTTCGTCGGGGAAATGGAGGGCAAGGGCATTCCAGGCTGCTTGCGCCAACCTCCAGTCCGAGCGGAGTTCAGCCTGCTCTGCAAAGACCACCAGCGACCGAGCAGGTGCCCCTCTTTCCAGGGCACTGAGGTGAAAGGTCAACGCAAGGCTGTGGGCGGCCTTACTAGTGGCTAGCTCGGCACGAAGGTCCTCTACCCGCCATGTCTGGTTCGTTCCGACCAATGACTCCTGAAAAGCCGTCCATTCCGGTGCGGAGGAAGCGAGGGTCTTGAGGCGAATGCGAACTCGGAGCAGCGCCTCGAGCAGATCGGCCTGATTCCCGACGTGCTGAAGGCCGCTCACAAGGACAGCTTCCGCACCCTCGTTGGTCTCGGCGACATCGGCGGCAGCTAGGTAAGCTCGTCGTTCGTCTGGCGCCGATTCGACCAGTTCATTGGCCAACAGGCGCGCTTCAGCGAGATGCGAGCTGGCTTTCGCTCGAGCAATTCGGCGCAGGCCAGCGTCGACACGGAACGGCGCCAGTTTGGCCAGTTCCTTGTCGAGGGCTTCCGCTTCTGCACTCCTTCCGGCGAGGTCGAGTGCCCTCGCGGCTTCGTTGTTGGTGTCCGCCGAGCCCGACAGCTCGTTGACTGGAGCTCCGGCACGAGCCATCTCTTCCCAGCACAGCCGGCGGAGTGGTGGTGACAGTCGGCTCGCTGTCTTGTACTCGGGCCAGGCCGAGCCCGTCCGTGAGCGACTGATAAAGTAGCGCGCCATCCACACATGCCCCTGAGCGCGATGCGGAGCGAGCGAAACCGCGCGAACGAGGAAGGGCCCGGCCGCGGACTGTGGCATTCGCTGCATGCCGGCCACCATCCAGAAGTACGGCTCGGCTGGGTGG
Organism: uncultured Polyangiales bacterium; assembly: GCA_964624885.1. GTDB lineage: Bacteria > Myxococcota_A > Polyangia > Polyangiales > JADJMO01 > JADJMO01. Next base: position 37,248 of record CAZUZY010000015.1, read on the forward strand.
CGACGGATGGCGGCCTCAAGGGAGCTCTGGGACAGCCCACCCTGGCGATAGTCAGAGAGAACGCGAGCGCAGTCTTCCTCGACGGACCGCGCCGAGGGGAGAAGGACCCATCCGCATGCCGGAAGCAGAGCAAGGCGGGCGACAAGGGCGGATGGCTGAGTTGGAAGGATGCGTGGGTCCGTGTCGACGACCGCCACCGCCAAGAGGGCCACTGCGAGGCCACTGACGCCGGCGTAAGTCAGCGCGAAATCGCCCAGGTCATGGATCAACAGACCAACCAACGCGATCGCTGCCCCACGCCGAACGGGGTCCCTCATGGTGCGGAAGCTTCGCACAAACGATGCTGCGAGCCCTACCGACACGAGTGCACCCATGACGAGCCCTCGGTCCAGCAGCAGTTGGGCCGGCCAGTGCTCGGCGTGTGTGTACCGGACTGCACCTCCAAGATTGCCTTCGAAAGGGCCAAAAGAGCTGACGAAGGCACCCGCGCCGAACCCAAACCAGCGGCTTGAGCTGGACATCTGGTAGGCAGCCTTGGCGAGTTGGAGCTTGTCGAGATTCAGGCCCGCGATCTCGAATGCAAGCCGTTGCTTGCCCAGCAGGACGGCGGTCACCACTGCGGCGATCAAGGTTGCAATCATGATGAACCAACCTCTGGCCGTCAGCTTGCTGCGGGACCACGCGATCCACGCCAGTGCAAAGACGCTTGCGATGGCGACCACAATGGCGCCCCGACTGAAGGTCAGGATCGTCAGCGCAAGACCGACGGCGGCTCCTCCAGTCCAGAGCATGGAGCCCGACTCGACGGCCAGAGCCACGCCAAGAGGAATCATGACAGCAAACGCCGCCCCAGCATGGTTTGGATTGATGAGCGTGGTGCGGAGAAGCGCCCATCGATCGGTCGTGGAAGGCGTCACCAGCCCGAACAGGGCCTCAGACTCACCCAAGGTGTGTGCGACGGCGACCGCCGCAAACAGCAAGATCGATCCGGCGATTGCTTGGGCGAGGAATCGTCTGTACTTCGGCAAGATCGCTGCGCAGACATCGAACATCAGGGCCGTTGCGAGCCCCGTCACCAGCCCGAAGACGGTCGCAGGCGGGTCGATCGACAGCGGATGCCATCCTTCGCCAACCGACGCCACCCAGACCGCCGCGTTGTAGGGGGCCAGGAACTTCAAGAACGAAGGGGGCAGCGGCAAGAGTTGGAACGCTGCGTGTGCTGGCAGCGTCCACAACACCCATGACAGGGCCCTGGTGTGGCCGTGGTGCCGCACACGAGGCAAGGATGCCTTCGCAAGGACGAGGACCAGAGCAACCGTGGCGAGGACAGGTTCGTGGACCGCTCCAAAGCCGACCAGTGGCCCTGCGATGAGGGCGACCACGGCAAGGCGTTGCAGAGCGTTCAGATCCATGGGCGGAGCGAGAGGAAGGCTGCTCGCGACATGCCACCCCACAAGATCCGCGGGAACGCTCCGAAGTGGCGATCGTCACAGGCTCGAATGAGCGAGAAGGCAAGCGGATCGGGTTGGCGATGCTCCCGTGCCCGGAGCGCCTCGACGACCGTTGCAGCCGCCCTGAGTTCGAGCCGCGATGCTGGCGGAAAGGGCCACGCCGTAGGTCCGAGGGCCACGGAGCCCACAAGCAGCGTTCGACGCATGTGGACCGACTTTGCACGACGGGCAAGCTTCTCCCCATCCATTCCGGACGACCAGAGTGCGGCTAGGTCGAGCTTGGCGCGTTCGAGCGTGGATTGTGCGAAGCGGTCCTTCACGAGATGACCTACAGCTAACAGGGCGGCGTCCTCGAACGACGGGAAGTAGCGCCATTCACTCGTTGGGGTCGCATGCTCAAATGCCCGTCGGGTGGTCAGCGATCCAAGAGGTAGTGGCTGCTCGTGCGCATCGATGAAGACCCCATCAGGCAACGTGAAGCGAGTGGTGTGCCAATCATCTCTGCGTTCCCTCCAGTGCTGTTGTGTCGCCAACGCACGGAGCGGGCGCATGTCCTCCACCATGACATCGACGTCCCCAAAGGGACGGAGCCATGGATGCTCATAGATGTGCGAAGCGAGGTGGAAACCTTTGAAGATGAGCAGCCGTTGCCGCAACCGAGCCGTCAGCTCGTTGAGCCAGCGGTCTGTGACCACCCACCGCGCCCATCGAGCCAGGTCGCGCTCTTCGAGGGGACTACCCGAAGACGGAGCCCGCACCACCGGGATCGATGCTGTCGGAGCCCGAGCCTGTGCCGCCTCGTGTCAACTGAACAACCTTGCCAAACGATTGCAGAATGGGGCGGCAATACCGCAGCCGTCGGCGCGAATTGGCAGGGCGTTTCAGGTCCAAAGCTTCCTTAGCCACGTTTCCACTCCGATCGCCAGGTTGGTACGAAAGTGTTCAGTGCGCGACCGAACCGCCCATCGACGGGGGTCAACCACACCCATGGCCACAAGCCTACCTTGAGCCATCGACTCCAGCAATCTCCGTTGCGTGGCCATGGTCGCAGATTCAAGGTACTCGTCAAAAACGACCTTGCCGGTTCGATTCCTGACTGCCGCGGGGCCAGGGTGAGCCGTCCGTAGCAGTGGCTTGGTCGGCGTTCCGGGGCGTCCCAATCGCTCGGATGGTGGTGCGCTCCACACGCAACGCACCAGCGCCTCATCCAGGAAGGGAAAGCAGAGCTCCAAGCCCTCCTCAGCCCCCAGTCGACTGGCCTCGAGCATAGAGAAGGCGAGTTGGCTTCCGAGTTGGTGCTGCCACAGTAGGCGCCAGCTGGGTGGGCCAGGGAGCCGCTGCAGACGCTTTGCGTGCGCCACGCGACAGGCTTCAACAGCGTCAGCCGTCAGCCAGGTTGGCAGAGAAGGGTGGGACTGCGAGAGTAGCAGGCGAAGCGCGCGACGGGGCCCGAGTCGAGTTAGCGTGTATGCCTTGTCCTTCAGCGCTGACGCCTGCCAGCGGTCTCGCAGCGTACCACCGAAGATCTGGTCAGCCCCCAGGCCCATCAGGACTTTCTGGTGTCCATCCGCCCGAGCCATCCGGAGCAGCGGTCGTAGCATCTCGACGTTGGGCATCGGAATCATGTCGCCCCGCGGTACGTCCAGGTCGATGGCTTGTGCTTCGACCAACTTCAGAGGGACTTGCAGGTGCGCCTGTACAGCCTCCACCCATGCGCTCTCGTCGCAGGCGAAGCCTGGAAAGGCCAGGCAGTACATTTCGAACGGGCGCCGCATATGGCCCGCTAGGTACGTCGAATCCAGGCCGCCCGAGACGAACACCGCCGTGGCGCCTGTGCGAGCCAGCGACTCCTTGATCCGTTCGCGCACGCGCCCAGCTGCGTTTGGTGTGTAGAAGGCAGGGGGTGGCGTCAGGGAGGGAGTGCGGCGGTCGATGCGTCCCGTCATGACGCCCACCTCGACGGTGCCTCCTTGCGGAACCGCGCAAACGTCCGAGAAGAGTGAGGCTTCATCGTCGAAATGGGAGTGACCGACGACTTCCGCGATGGACTGCCAACTGGGGGCTTCGCCAGGCCGTCTCAAAAGCAGTGGCGACGTCGAGACCTCAAGTGCCTCTTGTCGCCAGCGATAGTAGAGCGGGACGGTGCCCATCCACTCACGTGACATGCGGATCCGCCGCGCATCGGCATCATAGGTGATCGTGAGGCCCGGGCTCGCGTTGCCCGACATTGATGCGACGCTGAGGGTCCAGTCCGCATCCTGCTCGTCGAATGCGACACGCTGGTCGGAGTACGCCAAGAGGGCGTTCGAAGTGCGCCGGATTGTGAGGTGTTCATGAGCTAGCCCAGACGCCGCCAACCGCGACGTCAAAGGAGGTCGGTCCGCTCGCTCGAAAGTGACCGCTAGGAATGCCAAGCTCGGAGTGCCATTGTTGGGGCAGATGCAAGCGTACGCCTATTGCGGCTACTCCATCCAGAGTGAACACCCGTTCGAGAGCCTCGCGGTGGCCGACAGCGTCGCGGAAACGTCTCGCGGCGCGATTCTCGTCGTTCGTGACCCTGAGTTGCCGATTGGGACGTCTCACGCAATCCTGAAGACGCCCCAAGGGGTGCTGTTCACACTTGCCTCTGAGGCGGCCTTCCTCGCACTCGAAAGCCAGCACGAGTTCGTTCTGGCCTACCGCAGCTTGTGTAGGCCCGAGGAACTCGAGTACTTTCTCACTGATCAGGTCCTACCCAGAGCCATCGCAGGGAGGAACGAAGTCGTCCTCCACGGAGCCACGTTGGCTATTGGTGACGTCGCGCTCGGGCTTGTTGGCCACTCAGGAGCCGGGAAGTCCACTCTCGCTAGGGCCCTGAGCAATAGCGGAGCGGCGATGATGGGGGATGACGTCTTTGCTCCTTGGCAAACCAGTGGGGGCTGGCAGGTCGCGCAGGGTGCTCTCTCCACTCGTCTCCGTGGCGCTGGCGCGACACAGGTTCGTGGCAAGGCGAGACGTCTTCATCCATTCACGCGGTCAACTGCGACTCCAGCCTGCATAGTGGCCATCAACCCCGTCCAACACGCGCCAACCGCGCTCCGTCGACTGCGTGGTGCGGAGGCCGTAGCTAGCATTCTTTCGCATCACTACACCTGGCCCGGCGTTGATGATGGGGTTCGGCTCGCGAATCTCACGATTCTTCTGCGCGATGTCGACACGTATGTCCTTGACCTACGCCACCATGACACAGAAGCGACCGCAGAGGCCACGCGATTGCTGCGTGGCCTCCTAGGCTGAAGGCTACTTCTTGCGAATCACAACACCGTTTGTTCCGACGGCCCACATCTCAGTCCCGGCGGCAGTGATGCCGTTCAGCGTGCCGACCCCGCTGGGAGCGGTCTGCTGCGTTAGGCCACCGGCATTGCCACGCAGGATCAGGCCGATGTTGCCGACGGCCCACACGTCTGTTGTGCTGGCCGAGTACGTGCTGTTGATTGGGGTCGTCGCATAGGCCGACGGGGCTGCAATGGCGGACCAGGATGGGCCTGTCGTCCAGCGGACCAGACCCCCGGACGAGAGGCCGGCCCAGATCGAAGTGGACGTCGCCGCCGACAAGCCGAACACGACCGCACTGGTCTTGCTGTCGGTGGTGGACCATGTCGTTCCATCCCACCGGAGGATGGTTCCACCCGTACCACTCGCCCAGGCGTCAGCGGAGCCGGTGACCACAGTGGAGACGAACGTGGTGCTCGACGAGGTGCCGGATGTCGTGGCAAGCGTGGTCCCGTTCCAGTGGAGAATGGTTCCCTTGCCGCCGGCGATGAAGACGTTGCTCGCCCCTGCGCCCGCGACGGACCGCAAGAGAGTGGTAGAATCCACACCCGATGGGACCGCGACAGCGGAGAGAGTCGAGCCGTTCCAGCGAACAATGGTCGAGTTGGAGCCAACGATCCAGATGTCGTTCGGTCCGCTGCCCCAAACGCTGTTCAATACCTGCGCCGTCGGGCTCGTCAGCGTCGTGAAGGACGTGCCGTTCCACCGCAGGATCACCGGAATCGGAGGGGTGCTCCCAGCCGCGGGCTTGCCACCGACGATCCAGATGTCGTTCGCGCTCGCGGCCCAGATGCCCACGAGGTTTGCGTCGGTGCCTGACGTGACGGGGCACCAGCCGTCGACGCTGCACGGCGACCCACTGTCGGCATCGCCGCCAGTGTCGGTGCCCGAGTCTACGGCGGCCTCCGCGGTGTCGGAGCCGCTGTCCGTGGTCGTGTCGGCACCAGTGTCCGTTGAGCCGTCGGCGGTGTCCGCCGTGCTATCGATTGGCGCGTCCGTCGAGGTGTCGACGAGCGTGTCTGCGGTGTCCGTTCCCGTATCGGTTCCCGAATCGATCGTCGAGTCCGTGCCACTGTCAATCAGCGTCTCGGGCACCACCGAGTCAGCAGCGGAGTCCGCATCGGCCCCAGAATCGTCGACCGGCTCCCCACTACCATCGTTGCTCGTGCAGGCCTGGACGCCGCACGCTCCGATCAGGAACGACAGACCGAGGAAGCGCCGCAACGAACGAGAATGGTCCATGAAACCTCCGGAGTGCAGCAGAGCATAGCGCGTGCCGCATCGGTTGCTAGGGACAGTTGCGTGGGTGCGGACGAGCGTTCACGGCGCCGTGACACGGGTGTCAGGGTGGTAGTCAGGCGGCACGAAGTTGGGTATGGGACCCTCGAACGGGTGCAACCATTGCCGCACCTGAGCGGAAGAGCGTGATGCGAGAGACCCTGCTGAACAAGTTCACCGACCACACTGCCCACGTCGTCGTCGTAGGCATCGGCTACGTCGGCCTCCCCCTCGTCGTCGAGTTCGCTCGGGCCGGGTTCCGGGTCACCGGTTACGACAAGGACCCCTTCAAGGTGGGCGAGCTCAAGGGGGGTCGGAGCTACATCGCTGACGTTCCGGCGGCCGATTTTGCCCAGGCAATCGCGGAGAAGCGTCTCACGGCGACCACGGATCCCGCCGTCCTTGCGACCGCCGACGCCATCATCGTGTGCGTCCCGACGCCCCTCGGCAAGACCAAGGACCCGGACATGCGGTTCATCGCCTCGGCCACCGAGGAGATCGCCGCCCACCTGCACCCAGGCCTGGCCGTCATCCTCGAGTCCACCACCTACCCAGGCACCACCCGTGAGGTCGTGGCCCCGCGTCTGGCCGCCGCCGGCGCCAAGATCGGCGAGGACGTGTTCGTGGCGTTCTCTCCCGAGCGCGTCGATCCGGGCAACCAGAAGTGGCAGACCCGCAACACCCCCAAGGTCATCGGCGGCCTCACGCCCGCCTGCTCCGAGGTGTGCGCCACCCTCTACCGCCAGGCCATCGACAAGATCGTCCCCGTCTCGAGCACCGACGCGGCCGAGATGGTCAAGCTGCTCGAGAACACCTTCCGCGCCGTCAACATCGGCCTCGTCAACGAGCTCGCCGTCTGGTGCCAGAAACTCGGCCTCGACACCTGGGAGATCATCGACGCCGCCTCCACCAAGCCCTTCGGCTTCATGCCGTTCTACCCGGGCCCCGGCCTCGGCGGTCACTGCATCCCGATCGACCCGCTGTACCTGTCCTGGAAGCTCCGCACCCTCAAGTACAACGCGCGCTTCATCGAGCTGGCCGACACCATCAACAGCGGCATGCCCTCCGTCGTGGCCGTGCTCGTGGCCGACGCCCTCAACGACAAGAAGAAGGCCGTCAACGGCAGCCGGATCCTCGTCTCGGGCGTGGCCTACAAGCGGGACATCGCCGACATGCGCGAGTCGCCGGCGCTCGACGTCATCACCGAGCTCGAGAAGCGGGGCGCCGAGGTCAGCTACCACGACCCGTACGTGGCCGAGCTGGACCACCACGGGGCCGACACCCACCCGCATTTGATCGGGCGCAAGTCCGTGCCCGATCCGGTGCGGTACGAGGGCTGGGACGCGGTGGTCATCGTGACCGACCACACGAACGTCGACTATGGCCGCATGGCCAAGGAGGCGTCCCTGGTCGTCGACACCCGGAACGCCCTCGTGAAGGCCGGAATCAAGCCCGAAGCGAGCAAGTTCGCCCGGCTCTGAGCTCAGGTCGGGGGCGGCAGAATCGGCCTCCGGAAAAGTTACAAGCGGGTGGGTGTTCGCTAAGCTTGACCCCGCAGGCCAGGGCGCACACTCTGTCCCGCCGTCGTGTCCCCTGACACGACACCTCCGAGCGACCCCGTGGCCAAGCCGCAGCTCCTCCTCGTCGACAGCGACCCCCGTGGTGCCCGTGTCCTCGAGGTCAGCCTCAAGAAGGCGGGCTTCTCGGTCACGCCCGCCCGCGACGCCGAAGACGCCCTGTCCAAGATGGAGCTGTCCGTCCCGGACCTCGTCCTGACCGACACGCGGCTCGCCGGCGCCCTCAACGGGTTCGACCTGGTCCGCAAGCTCAAGGACTCGCCCGAGTCTGCGTCCGTGCCCATCGTGTTCCTGGCCAGCGACAAGGCCATCGAGGACAAGGTCCGGGGGCTCGAGCTCGGCGTCGAGGACTACCTCACCAAGCCCATCTTCGTTCGCGAGCTCCTCGCCCGCGTGAACCTCCTGCTGCAGAAGCGCTCGCAGGAGAACTTCGCCTCCAAGACCACCAGCGGGCGCACGCGGTTCTCGGGCTCCCTCGAGGACATGGCGGCCGTCGACCTGCTGCAGACCATCGAGGTCTCGCGCAAGAGCGGCGTCGCGCGCATCAACCACGACGACCACACCGTGACCATGTGGTTCCGCGACGGGCAGGTGCTCGACGCGGTGCTCGGCAAGCTCGAGGGCGAAGAGGCCATCTACCGCGCGCTCGTGTGGGGCGACGGCACCTTCGAGGTCGAGTTCGGCCCGATGAGCAGCGTCCAGCGCGACCAGACCATCACCGTCGGCACGCAGGCGCTGCTGATGGAGGGCATGCGCCGCGTCGACGAGTGGGGGCGCTTGCTCGAGCAGCTGCCGCCCCTCGACACGGTGTTCGAGGTGGAGCGCGGTGTCCTCCTCGAGCGCCTCGGCGAGATTCCCGACGAGCTCAACGGCATCCTCCGCCTGGTCGACGGGCGGCGCACGATCGGCGAGCTCGTCGACGCCTCGCCCTTCGAGGACCTCTCCACGCTCTCCACCATCTCGAAGCTGTATTTCGAGGGTCTGCTCGTGCCGGGCGCCGCGGCGCACGTCGACGCGGTGGTGCCTGCGCCCGAGGAGCGCACCTCTGCCAAGGTCACGGTCGAGGGCACCGACGAGGCGGCCGCGCTGGAGCCGACCGCGGTCGGCAAGCCCGTGGGCGTCGCGCCGACCCTGGCGCCGCCAGACACGTCGCCGTACGCGAAGGACAAGGAGACCGTCGCGCCACCCGCGCCCACGCGTCCGAGCTCGACGACCGAGCGAAACATCGTGGTGCCACCCTCGGTCGCGGCCGCAGGGATCGGGGTCGCGCAGGCCGCCGACGTGGTGAGCCCCGAGCCTTCCGAGGATGTCCGCACGGTCGACCTCGCGCTGGCCGCGCTCGCCGAGGCAGGAGAGCCGTCGAAGCCCGCCACGCCGTTGCCCCCTGCGCCGCCGGCCTCCAGCGCAGAGGAGCCCGAGCGCAAGAGCCGGGCGAACACCCAGCTGCGCATCGGCGCGAGCCTGCTTCCCGAGGAGGCGGCGCCGCCGCTGCCGAAGGACCGCACCACGCTGCCGCCGGCGATGATCTCGAGCGATCGGCCGAGCGACAAGCCGGCTCCGCCCGAGAAGGACAAGGAGAACACCCGGCCCTTCGAGCGCGCCAAGCTTCCCACCTCCGAGCGCTCGATCATGGCCATGCGCGCGGTCTCGGCGGACGCTTCGTCCGAGCACACCGTGCACTCGCCCTCGAGCTCCGAGGCGACGTACCACGCGCCCGCGAGCGCGGCGCCGACCTCGCGCTCGACCGCCGAGACGCCGCTCGAGATCCCCTCCGAGAGCACGCTGGTCGAGGCCCGCGGGGCCCGGCAGGTCCCCTCGGCGGCGGTGGTGGCCACGCCACACTCGCCCTCGGTGGCGGGGCCCGAAGACGTCCACCGGCCCACGATCCCCGCGAGCGCGACCACGACACAGGTGCTGGTGGTGCCTTCGGCGCGCGCCCCCGCGCCGCGCGAGCGCCGCATCACCGCCGAAGTGCCGACGGTCCGCGAGGTGCCCGAGGCGAAGCACAAGGTCGCGACGCCCGAGCCCGAGCCGGAGAAGCCGCCCACGGCGAACACGTCAGGCTCCCACCAGGCCCTTTCTGGGGGGCACAAGGCCCTCTCGGGCTCGGGGGGGCACAAGGCGCTGGACGACCACGACACCGGCTTCTTCGCCAAGAGCGAGGACGAGGTGCACCTCGAGCACGCCCGCTCTGAGGCGCCCGACCTGCACGACCACGACGACACCGACATCCCCACCAAGCGGGTCGACGCGCGCTCGCGTACGCTCGTGTTCTCGATCATCGCGGTGGCTGCCGTGTTCGTGGTGATCGCGTTGGTGCGGGGGAAGAAGCCCCGTCCGATCGTGACGCCCGCGGCCCCGGCGTCGTCGGCGGAGGTCGTGCCGGCGCCGCCCGCGTCCTCCTTCGTCGAGGTACCCCTGGTCGCGGACGCGGTGCCCGAGGTGGAGGAGGTCGCGGTGGCCGACGCCGACGCTGGCGGGGACGCCCCGGACGTCGAAGAGGTCGCGGTCGACGCTGCGGACACCGCGCCGCCCACCGCCGCCTCGAGTTCAGCGCCGGTGCCCTCGGGCTCGGTGCCGGTGCCGGGCGAAGACCCCGACGCGGCGCTCTCCGGCGCACAGCTCCTGGCCAACGCGAAGGCCGCCCTCGGGGCGAGCCCGGCCCGCGCCGCGACGCTGGCGCAGAAGGCCCTGAAGAAGGGGGCCGGCGGGAGCGCCTACTACGTGCTCGGCGCGGCCTACCAGAGCATGGGGAACAACGGTGCCGCCAAGGGTGCCTACGCCAACTGCGCGAAGAGCGGCGCCCCTGAAGCCGGCGAGTGCGCGAGCCTCGCGGAGAATCTGTAGGGCGATTTCGAGCGCGCCGGCGGTTGACGACGGCGCGTCCGATGTGCGACAACCCCGGTCCTTCGGCGCGGTAGCCAAGTGGTTAGGCAACGGTTTGCAAAACCGTCACACGTCGGTTCGAATCCGATCCGCGCCTCCGAAGAGCCCCTCTGCTGACGCCTCTGAAGCCGGCCTCTACGGGGTAGGCATCGGAGGCACCGGCACGGTCGGGATCGTCGGCATCGGGATCGGTGTCGGATCCGGCGTCAGCACCACCGACGTGCCCGTCCCCGTGGCCGTTCCGCTCGTCGGCGGCTTCGGCCAGCTGCCCGTCGTCGAAGTGGAGGGCTTCGGGCCCACCGGCCCCGAGCCCGTGGACACGGGCACCACCGGCTTGGCGCCGACCACCCGCTCCGCCGTGACGTTGAGCGGGAAGCCGTCCGGCTTCGCCACGAACACGACCTTGAACGTGCCCGTCTGCGGGAACACGAAGCTCGCGAGGTAGCGATCCGGGCTCTCCGCCCGGGCCTCGATCTGCTTGCCCTTCTCGAGGCCAGGCCCGGTGATGGTGAAGTGGGCCTTCTTGTCGGCCTCCTTCGGGTCGCCGGTGACCTTCACGGTCAGCGTGACCGGCTGGCTCGGCTGCACCACGTCGTCGCCCACCGCCAGCGTCGCGGTGTACTTGCCGGCGCCGCCGTCCGTGACCAGCCCCGAGGTCTTGGGGTCCTTGGCGAGGAGGCCCTCGACCTGCGCGATCTCGTCGAGGATGCCCTTGTCGTTCGGCGCGAACTTGTCGGCCAGCTTGAGGAGCGCGAGCGCACCTACGTAATCTTCCTTGGATTGTCGCTCGAGCGCCTCGCGCACCAGCTTGTCCGCGGCGCTGTTGCGGATGGCGAAGATCCGCGGCTCCTCGGGGGCGAGCTTGAGCGCCTTGTCGGTCAGATCGAGGACGTTCTCGCCGGGCGGCTCGTCGAAGTGGCGGGCCTTCATGGCGGCGCGCGCGCGGTCGAGCAGCTGGTCCACCTCGGACTTGGCCTCGACCTTCTTGCCGATCCACCCGAGCCGGTAGGCGCCGACCCCGAGGCCGCCGATCCCGAGCAGCGCGCACACGGTGATGATGGCGATCATCCGCCCACGCCGCGGCACGCCTGGGGGCGACTCCAGGCTCTCCTCGGCGGGGGTGGGGGACGAGGTGCCCTGCACCGAGTCGCCCGTGGGCTGCGGCGGCGGGAGGCTGTCCTCGTCGTCCAGCGTGCGCGCGACGCGCCGGCCGGGGGGCTGGGACGACGCCGCCGGCTGCGACACGGCGGGCGTGGTCATCGCGAGCTCCGGGGGGGCCATCACGGCCTGCGTCTTCGGGACGATGCGGCCCGACGAGGTGATGGGCGGCTCGGGCGTCAGCGCGGTCGCCGGGAGGCCGGAGCTCGAAGGGGGCATCTTGCTCTTGCGGGCGAACGTGGGGCGGGCGACGAGGTCGTCGGCCGAGAGCCCCGCGGCCACCGCGGCCTCGAGCAGGTTGCGCGCGAAGGTGTGCCCGTCCGGGTCGCGCTGGGTCGGGTCCTTGACGAGGTTCCTCATGATGACCCCCTCGACGGCCGCCGGGACGTTCGCGCGGCTGCGGAGGGGCGGGGGAGGGTCGTGGATCTGGGCCACCAGCAGCGAGACCGACGAGTCGTTCTCGAACGGCGTGCGGCCGGCGAGGCACTGGTAGAGCACCGTCGCGAGGGCGTAGTTGTCGCTCGGCGAGCTCACCGGCTCGCCCTTGGCCCCCTCGGGCGACAGGTAGCGCGCGGTGCCGAACACCAGGCCGGCCTGGGTCTCGGTGCCCGAGCCGGGGGCCGAGATGCGGGCGATGCCGAAATCGAGCACCTTGACGAAGTCGGGGTCGTCGCCCCGCTTCACCAGCATGATGTTCTCGGGCTTGATGTCCCGGTGCACGACGCCGTGCTCGTGAGCCTGCCCGATGGCCTCGCAGACCTGGATGCCGATGTGCATCGCGCGCTCGAGGGGCAGCATCCCGCCCGCGGCGAGCAGTGCCGACTGCAGCGAGATGCCGTCGAGGTACTCCATCACCAGATAGAGCGTGCCGTCGTCGAGCTGCCCCGCGAGGAGGACCTGGACCACGTTGGGGTGGTTGAGCTTGGAGGCGACCTTGGCCTCGCGGAGGAACCGCTGGACGATGTCCGGGTTGGTGGCGAGGTCCTTGTGGAGGATCTTGACGGCGACGTCGCGGTCGACGCCCTTCTGGTGGGCGCGGTAGACCCGGCCCATGGCGCCGGACCCGACCAGGGTCTTGATCTCGATGTGGCCCAGGATTTCCCGGCCCAGGAACGAATCAGCGTCCCGCCGCAGGCCCACGTTGGGCACGAGGGCGCTGCCGTCCTTGGGACAGAAGACCGCCTCGTCGCCGTAGGTGCGACCGCAGCCCGTGCATACCTTGGAGTCGTCCGCCACGTTTGCCAGTCAGACGGTACGCGCGCCCGCGGTGTTCTGCCAGAGTTCGACGAAGTGGGAGGCGACTTGCCGGCGTCAGCCCTTTAGCGCGCGGAACGTCCGCTCGAGCCCCTCACGCCACCGAACGACGGGTTCGTAGCCGAGCAACTCGCCGGCGCGCGTGATGTCAGCCTGGGAATCCTGCACGTCTCCGCTCCTCGGGGGGAGGTGGGTCCGCTGGAGGGGCTTGCCGGACAGTCGTTCGATCTCGTCTGCGAGCTCGAGCAGCGAGATCCGCTCGCCACAGGAGACGTTGACCACCTCACCGTTCAGCTTCTTCGACGTGGTGCCGCCCAGCAGGTTCGCCCGGACGACGTTGTCGATGTAGCCAAAATCGCGGGTCTGATCGCCTGCGCCGTTGATGGTGATGGGTTGCCCGTCGATGGCAGCCTGGCACCAGCGCGGGATGACCGCCGCGTAGGCCCCGTTCGGGTCCTGACGAGGGCCGAATACGTTGAAGTAGCGCAGGGTCAGGGTCTCGAGGCCATGGATGCGAGCGTACACATTCAAATACATCTCGGCCGTCAGCTTGCTCACCGCGTAAGGAGACAGAGGGCGAGGCGTCATGTCCTCGCGCTTGGGGAGGGTGGGCGTGTCGCCATAGGCGCTGGAGCTGCCGGCGTAGAGGACGCGCCGCACGCCGGCAGCACGCGCCGCCTCGAGCAGGCGCAGGGTGCCGTGCACGTTCACGCGGTCGGAGTCGAGCGGGCGAGCGATGCTCCTCGGAACGGAGGGAAGCGCCGCCTCGTGAAAGATCACCTCCACCCCCTGCACAGCACGCTTCAGCGCGTCGTCGTCGAGGAGGCTTCCTTCCACGAGCTCGACGTCCAGGCCCTGCAGGTTCTGGCGACGCCCGGTCGAAAAATCGTCGAGGATGCGAACCGATTCCCCTTGCTTCGTGAGCGCCTCGGCGATGTTCGAGCCGATGAAACCACCCCCGCCCGTGACCAGATATCGAGCCATGTGCCGATGATAGTCGGTGCCCCCGAGCCCTCCCAGGTTCATCGAACAAGGACCTTCCTACCGAGTTCGCGCCGTGCTCTACGAACGCCCGAGGGGTCGGGAGCAACGAAGCGATGGACATGAAGCCCGTGAAGGTCCGCGAAGACGTCGTCTCCCGCGTGCTCGACGGCGAGGCCGTCCTGCTCGACCTCGCCTCCGGCAGCTACTTCGGCCTCAACGAGGTCGGCACCGTCGTCTGGGAGGAGCTCCGCACCCACGGCGAGGTGGGCAAGGCCGTCGACAAGGTGCTCGAGGAGTTCGAGGTCGACCGCGAGACCGCGGAGCGTGACGTCACCGAGCTCGTGACCGAGCTGCTCGACAAGAAGCTCTTGCAGTCCACCTAGCGGGGCGGGAGCGCCCGAGGGCGTCCCGGGCCTCAGCCGCGGACGGCCGCGACCACCCGGTGCCCCGCGTCGCGCAGGGTCTTCTCCTGCCGCGCGAGCTCGAGGTCGTGCTCGACCATCATCGTGACCAGCTCGTCGAAGGTGACCTTCGGCTTCCAGTTCAGGCGCGTGCGCGATTTGGTGGCGTCGCCGAGCAGGTGGTCCACCTCGGCGGGGCGGAAGTAGATCGGGTCGACCTCCACATAGTCGCGGTGGTCGAGGCCCACCTTGGCGAAGGCACGCTCGCAGAACTCGCGGACCGAGTAGGCCTCGCCGGTGGCGATGACGTAGTCGTCGGGGGCGTCCTGCTGGAGGATCGCCCACATGGCCTCGACGTAGTCGCCCGCGAAACCCCAGTCGCGCTTGGCGTCCAGGTTGCCGAGATACAGCTTCTTCTGCAGGCCCATCTTGATGCGGCCGATGCTGCGCGTGATCTTGCGGGTGACGAAGTTCTCGCCGCGGCGGGGGGACTCGTGGTTGAACAGCATGCCGTTCGCCACGAACATCTTGTACGACTCGCGGTAGTTCACCGCGTACCAGTGGGCCGCCACCTTGGCGGCGGCGTACGGGCTCCGCGGGTGGAACGGCGTGAGCTCCGACTGCGGGGGCTTGGCGGCGCCGAACATCTCCGAGGACCCGGCCTGGTAGATGCGGCAGCGGGAAGGGTCGCCCTTCATCCAGTCGCGCAGCACGTCGAGGAGCCGCAGGGTGCCGGTGGCGACGACGTCGGCGGTGTATTCCGGCTGGTCGAACGAGATGCGCACGTGCGACTGGGCGGCGAGATTGTACACCTCGTCGGGCTGGACGCGCTCGACCACGTTGCGCAGGGCGCTCGCGTCGCTCATGTCGCCGTAGTGGAGCGTGAACCGGTTCTGTGGGTCGTGCGGGTCGCGGGGGATGTGGTCGATGCGCTCCGTGTTGAAGATCGACACGCGCCGCACGATGCCGTGGACTTCGTAGCCCTTCGCGAGCAGGAGCTCCGCGAGGTAGGAGCCGTCCTGTCCCGTGATGCCGGTGATGAGCGCCCGCTTCATGGCGGCCGGCGTACCACGCGAGGTCGGAGGCGTCTCGGGGTCCGCGCCCGCCGCCGTTTGCTCCACGACGAAGAAGGGGAGCCCCGTCGCCGGAGCTCCCCCACCTTCGCCTAGACCACGCGACCTACTTCTTCGCGTCGTGCGGCGCGGCGTCCGACGCCCCGCCGTCCGCGCCCGCGTCGCCCGTGGCGAGCATGCTCGGCGCGAACTTACCGAGGTCCGCGGCGGCCCAGCCGCTCGGGCCCTCGCTCAGGAGGAAGATGGTGCCGTCGCCGTCCTTGCGGGCGAAGCGCTTGGTGCCGTCCGTCTTGCCGAGGGTGATGCGCATCATCGTGCCGTCCTTCTTCTTGAAGGAGAACACCGACACGTCTGCGGCGCCGAGGCCGGTCTCCGCGTCGCCCTTGCCGTCGCCGAAATCGTCCGCGTTCAGCACGCCGCCGAGCGCGAAGGCGTTCAGCAGGTCGTCGACCTTGGGGACCTCGAGGCCCGTGATCGGCTTGCCGTCGACGGTGCCGTTCCAGGCGAGGGGGGCGGCCGCGGCGTCGCCGCCGGCGTCACCCTTGGCCACGACGGTCGCGTCGCCCGTGGCGCCCGCGTC
>CAZUZY010000016.1:0-53187 GCA_964624885.1 uncultured Polyangiales bacterium
GCTGCAGGGCGCCCTCGCCGAAAGCGCTGCGGTGCGCGAGGTGCGAGGCCGCGGCCTGATGATGGCGGTCGAGTACCACGAGAAGCTCGCGCACGCGGTCGCCGTCGAGCTCTCCGCCGTGTCCGTGCTCGCCAAGGACACGCGGGGCGACGTGGTGCGCCTGATGCCGCCGCTCGTGATCGCGGAGGACGACCTCAACGCGGCGCTCGACCTCGCGATTCCCGTCCTCGCGCGGTCCTGAGCGGTTCGGGCCGGGCGAGCGCGCGCGCCGAGGACGATCTACAGTGTGGGGCATGCGCGTCGCGGCCCCCTTGCTCGCCGGTCTCCTCGTGGGTCTCGCTGCCCTACCGGGCTCCGCGGCCGGGGCGCAGAAGCCCACCTTCGCGCCCCCGACCGACGACCTGGTCGGCGGCGAGCTCCTGGTGGACGTGAAGGACGACGCCGACGAGGCCACCGTCGCCGCGCTCGCGAGAGACGCCGGCGTCGCCCTCCTCTCCAACAGCAAGTGGAGCGACGCGCACGACAAGATCTTCCGGGTGGTGGGGGCGAGCGCCGCCGCCCGCGCGCAGCTGGCGGCCGATCCGCGGGTCGAGATCGTCGAGCCCATGCACCGTCGGTTCGTGTCGTTCGTGCCGAACGATCCGCTCTACAAGCAGCAGTGGCACCTGCCGCGCGTCGGCAGCGAGCAGGCGTGGGACTACGGCTGCGGGCGCGGCGTCACGGTGGCGGTCATCGACACCGGCGTCGCCTGCTACGACAAGGGGCCGTTCTCGGTGGGCAGCGATCTGAGCGGGAGCCGCTGCGTCGCCGGGTACGACTTCGTCAACGACCGCCCCGAGGCCGCCGACGACCACGGGCACGGCACCCACGTGGCCGGCACCATCGGCCAGACCACCCACAACGGCAAGGGCGTGGCCGGCCTCGCCCACTGCGCGCGGCTCATGCCGATCAAGGTCCTCTCCGGCGACGGCTGGGGCAGCGACGCCGACGTCGCGTCCGGCATCCGCTTCGCCGCCGACGAGGGCGCGCAGGTGATCAACCTCTCGCTCGGCGGTCCCTCGCCGAGCAAGGTGCTCGCGGCGGCCGTCCGCTACGCGCTCGCCAAGGGCGTGGTGATCGTCGCGGCCGCGGGCAACTCCCACTTCGACGTGGGCTACCCCGCGGCGTTCCCGGGCGTCCTCGCGGTGAGCGCGAGCGACGCGCACGACGAGATCGCCTGGTTCTCGTCGCGCGGCCCCGAGGTCGGGATCGCCGCGCCCGGCGTCGACATCACCCAGCAGACCGTGTGCAACGGCGGCACCGACAAGTGCGAGCTGTTCGGCGAGTGGAGCGGCACCAGCATGGCCTCGCCACACGTGGCCGGCGCGGCGGCCCTGCTCGTCGCCCAGGGCGTCACCGAGCCCACCGCGGTGCGCGCGGCGCTGCGCGGCGCCGCCGATCCCAAGGGCCAGCCCGAGCTCTACGGCGCCGGGATCCTCGCGGCGGGCCGCGCGGTCGCGCACAACCACTGGCTGCAGGTCGCCTTGCGCGCGGTGTTCGCCGTGGTGTTCGGCGCGCTGCTCGCGCGTCGGGTGCGGAGCAAGGGCGGCGAGTTCCGGCTCGGCCTCGGGGTGCCGCTCGGGGTGCTGTTCGCGGGCACCGGGCTCCTCTTCTTCGCGCCGCTGGTGGGCCTCGGCCCGCGCCTCGGGGGTCTGCGCTGGGCCGTCGATCTGCTGCAGCGGCCGTTCGCGGAGTGGGATCTCCTGCTCGACGCGCACCTGCACCGGTTCCTGCCGCTCGCCAACGCGCTGCCCGCCATGGGCCTGACGGCGCTCCTCTTCGGCGTCGCCCGGGTCCGGGGGCTCCTCGGCGGCTTCGCGCTCGGGTCGGCCGCGCTGCTCACCGAGCTCGCCGTGCGCGGCGCGGTCGCCACCCCGGTGGGGCCGTTCTTCACCCGCGTGTGGCTCGTGGCCAACGCCCTCCTCTGCCTCGCGATCGCCCGCTTCACGCTCGACCGCAAGTGAGCACCGGCGCCGTCACGGCTCCACCCACGCCACCCACGACACCGTGCGCTGGCCCGGGAACCAGGGGTCGTCCGCCTCCGAGGTGAACCACACGCGCTTGCCGTCCGGCGAGAAGCGAGGCCCTCGATCGTGGGCGAGGTTCTTCGTGAGCACCGTCGAAGCGCCGTCCTCCGCCGCGACCGCGATCTCCTCCGGCAGCTTCGGATCGTGCAGCTCGAACGCAATGCGGCCGTCCGCGGCCCAGGCGAGCGCGCGCGCGTCGACGCCGGCGGCGCGCTTGCTCACCTGACGCGTGGCCCACTCGAGGACCGCGACGCCCTTGTCGCCGCTCTTGCGCTCGAAGGCGAGCCGGCCAGCCTGGGCGACCGGCGCCGTCCAGAGCTCGTCGTCGGGCACGAGGAACGGTTCGCCGAGCGCCGCCTGGTCCGCGGACAGCGTCACCGGGAACACGGCGAGCGCGTCCCGGACGAGCGCGGGGTTCTTGGGATCCTTGTCCTTGCTGCGGTGCACGAACACGAAGCCGCCCGGATCGAGCCAGGTGAAGCCGTGGAACGCGTCCCCTTGCACGCGGAACACGGATTTCCCCGTGCCGAGCGCGAACACCACGAGCTCGGCGGCGCATGTCGCGCACGGTCGCTCCTGCACGAGCACGTGACGACCATCGGGGGAGACGCGCGGCCCGTCCCAGCGCTTCTCGGGGTCGACCTGCAGCCGGCGCAGGCCGCTGGGCTCGGCCACGGTCAACGAGCGCGCGTACCCGAAGAGGTCTTCCACGAGCACCAGTGGCGGCGCCGGCTCGTGGGGGAACGCGAACACCCCCGCGCCGCGGTACAGCGTGCGCGCGACCCCGGAAGGCGCGCGCAGCTCCACCCGCCGGAGCTGTCGCTGGAACCCCGGCTGGCGCGTCTCGAACGAGAGCGTCGTGCGGATGTCCGCGGTCGCGACGACCAGCTCGGCCCCGACCCCGAGCAGCTCGTCGTGCGCCGAGAGCGCACCGACGAAGTTCACGGGTCGCGGCCCCTTCTCGCCGGCCTTGCGCGCCTCGAGGCCCCGCGCGTAGGCGGCCTGTGCATCCCGCTCGGCCCGCTCGCGCGCCGAGAGCCAGGTGAACGCCGGCGCGAGGACCGCCTCCCCTTTGCTGGTCTTGAGCGTGGAGAACTTCGCGGTGGCGGGGCTGCGCAGGATCGGTCCCACCGCGAGATCGATCGCCTGATCGGCGAGGCTCTCGGCGACCCCCCGCAGGGCGAGCGTGCGATCGGGCGCGCCGACCAGCGCCGACAGCGTGCCGCACGACACGTCGGGACTGCCGGGCACCGTGAGCACGAGGTCGACGTCGCCCCGCACGTCGTAGTAGGGCGCGACCGCGTTCGGCAGCGGGTAGCCGATCGCCTCGACGCGTGTCTTGCCGACCAGCACGTAGGCCGCGTCGAGCTGCTGGGCCGCCGCGAGCAGATCGCTCTTCTGCAGCACGGCCAGCGCGTCCTTGTCGCGGGGGTGGACGATCTCGAGCCCCAGGCTCAGCGCCTTCTCGCCGAAGCGCTCGGCGAGGATCTCGGCGGGCTCCGACCCCGCGTAGAACGCGCCCTCGACCTCGATCGCCACCAGCACCCGGGGGCGGTGCGGCACCTTGCGGTAGTGGCGCAGGAGCGAGACACCGATCACCAGGATCGTCAGGTGCATGAGCACGAACTTGGGCCAGGTGCGCTTGGGGCGCAGGGCGCCGAGGTCCTCGGCGAGGACCTCCGGCACGTGCCCCCGCTCGTCGCTCACGACGCGACGGTACCCAGGACGAACGCGGCGATGTCGGCGACGACCTCCCCGGCTACGTGCCCCGACCACTTGTAGTCGTCCGGGGACGAAGCGCCCTCGCCGATCACCAGGTGGTGGTCGAGCGGTGGATGGAAGCGGAACACGACCCCCGGCCGCGTGACCGCCTTGGTCCAGCCGTCGAAGTCCACCTTGGTGACCTGGTAGTCGCGCCCCCCCTGCACCACGAGCATCGGGAGAGAGAGGGCGCGCGCCGGCACGGTCGGATCGTAGGAGAGGAGATCCTGCCAATACTGACGCGGCGCCTTGCTGCCTCCGATCGAGACGAGCTCGGCGGGGTCGCCCTTCTTGTCGCGGGCGATCGTGCACTCGGTGCGGAGGGCGGTGAGCCGCGCCTCGAGCGGAGCACCGACGAGCCCACCGAGCCCGAGCAGATAGCGGTGCTGCTCGACCAGGAGCTCCTCGAACGGGCGCGTGTCGCCGGCGAGCAGCACGAGGC
The DNA here is from genome assembly GCA_964624885.1 of uncultured Polyangiales bacterium. Classification (GTDB taxonomy): domain Bacteria; phylum Myxococcota_A; class Polyangia; order Polyangiales; family JADJMO01; genus JADJMO01. Next base: position 4,270 of record CAZUZY010000016.1, read on the forward strand.
CCGCGATCCGCGGCTCCTTGCTCGCGATGCGCGGCGCCATGCTGGCGCCCTGGCTGTGACCCACGAGATAGATCTGCTTCGGGTCGACCTCGGGGGTGCGGCTCAGGAGCTCCACCGCTGCGCGCGCGTCGGCGGTCACCTCGGCGTCCTGATCGAACGCGCCCTTCAGCGTGTCGGGGGCGGCCTTGGTGCGCTTGTCCCAGCGGACGACGACGAGGCCCTTGGTGGCGAGGCCCTCGGCGAGGTCGCGGAACGGCTTGCGACCGCCCACCGTCTCGTCGCGGTCGAGGGGCCCGGAGCCGTGGACCAGCAGCACCGCGCGCGCCTTGCCGGCGCGGGACCTCGGGAGGGTGAGGGTGCCCGGCAGCCCTGCCACCTCGATCGGGCGGTCGGTGATCGCCGCCGGCGACACGTAGGCCGGGGGCATCCAGGGGCCGGGGCGCGGCTCGAACCACAGGCCCGACACCCGCGACTCCCGGTCGAACACCACCCGCACCTCGAGGCCGTGGAGCGAGTGCTCGTTCTTCACCCGCGCGACGCGCACACCGTCTTTCTCCGGGTCGACCGTCACCGACTCGATGCGCTCGATGCGCCCGGCGCGGTCGACGATGCCGTCCCACGCGGTGCCGAGCGCGGCCTCGCCGAGCGCCGCGGCCAGGGCCGGGTCGAACGCCTCGCGCACCGCCGCGAACTTGCGATCGCGCAGCTGCTCGACGAGCCGACGGGCGCGCGCCTCGGGGGTGTGCGGATCGGGCGCCACGACCGGCACCATGGGCGGTGGGCCCCGATGGACCTGACCACGACCCTTGCTGCACGCTGCCGGGAGCAGCACGCAGGCGAACAGCAGGGGGGCGACCCGTCGCATGGAGACCGCAGCCTAGATCGGGTTCGCGCGCGTTGCAGGTGCGGAGAGCCCACGGCCGAGTACGCTGGTCGACATGCGGTGGCCCCTCCTCGTCGCGCTCACGATGGGCCTCGCGTGTCGACGCAACGACGCGCGGACGATCACGCCCGACCCGGAGCCGACGCCCAAGACCGACGCGGGGCCGACGCCCAAGGAGCCCCCCCGCGGCGATCTCGCGCTCTTGCACGGAAAATCGCTCGATCTGCGCGCGCGCGCGGTGCGCCACGTCCTCTCACCAGACCTCCCGCGGCGCGAAGCCGCGTGGCGCGACGATGCCTACCTCCTCGACCGCAAGACGGCGCAGCTGCAAGCGTTCTCGCTCGAGACCGGCGTCCGACGCTGGGGCGTGCCCGCCACCCTCTGCAGCGTGCTCGGCGCCACGTCCGGGGGAGCGTTCTGTGCGCAGGGCTCGACCGTGACCCACTACCCGCGCGCCGACGGCGTGGCCCACGCCCAGACGCTCGCGGCCGACGTGAGCGCTCTCGTGCCCCTCCGCGGCCACCTCGCCGTGCTCCGCGGTGACCACCAGATCGAGGTGCTCGACGGCGTCACCGCGGCGTCCCGCGGGGTGGTGAAGCTACCCTTCGCGCCCTACGGACACCGCACGAACCTCGTCGAGAGCGCGTTCGGCACGGTCTGCGCGGTGTCGGCCCCGGGGCCCGATTTCGAGGTCGCGTGCGTGACCGATGCGCCGGCGCTCGCGTGGCACAAGACCTACCCGCTGCGCAAGGCGGGCGACCCGTCCGGAACCTACTTCACCGTCCGCGAGCTCGGGCCGCGGTTCGTCCTCGTGAGCTCGTGGTCGCCCACGAGCGCGCGCCGCGCGGTGGTCGTCGACCTGAAGGACGGCGCGGAGCTCGCGCGGATCGAGGAGGAGATCGCGGCCACGGTCGCCACCGACGCAGGCACGCTCGACGGGCTCTTCGCGACCGTGCCCACCACCCGGCTCCTCTCGCCCTCCGGCGTCCTCCGCTGGACGAGCCCGGAGAAGCTGCAGGACAGCGCGAGCACGGTGCTCGCCGAAGGCACGCTGGCGGTGGCCTCGTTCCACGCCATCGCGACCGGGGCGACGCTGCTCGGCTTCGACCCCGCCACGGGTGCCGTGCGCTACCGCGCCGACGTGGAGCTGCTCCCGATCGGTCACAGCAAGTACTTCAACGCGACCTCGGTCTCGCTCGTGGCAGGCGCCGTCGCGCTCCGCGGGCGCGAAGCCGGCCAGGACTACCTCGAGCTGTTCGACGCCAAGACCGGCAAGCGGGCGTTCACCGAGCTGACCGGCAGCGTCTTCTGAGGAGGGCGAGCACGCCGAGCAGGAGCAATCCGCCGGACGGGGGTCGGGGCACGGTGTGACAGCCGCAGCCGGAGGAGGGCGCCGCCTCGGCCCCGCCGTCCGTGGCCGCGTCGTCGACGCCCGCTTCCACGGCCCCGGCGTCGGGCGGTGGAGGCGGGTCGCCCTCGGTCTTGCCCGCGGCGCTCGTGCAGTCCGGGTCGTCGGGCCAGTCGATCTTGCCGTCGCCCTCGTTGTCGAGGCCGTCGCTGCAGTCGGTGCCCTTGCCGCCGAACGCCGGTTGCTGCGCGGCGGCCTTCGCGGTGAGCGCGCAGGCGGGCTTCTGCTGGAACCCGGTGGGCGCCTTCGGGTCACGCAGGGTGAACCCGTAGTCGTAGGTCGTGCCGGGCTCGTCGAACGCCTCGTAGAACACCGTGGCCTGCCACCAGGTGCGCAGGAGCTGGGCCTCGAGCACGCGTCGCGCGTAGGTGGCCTGCGCGGCCATCGGCGCTGCGTCGCCGAACCGCGCCTTCTTGCCCGTCTCGGTGAGCCAGAACGGCTTGGTGCCGGCGCCCGCCGCCAGCATCGCCTCGCGCAGCGACAGCGGGTCCTCGTAGATCACGGTGCCACCCAGCGTCAGCACGCGGTGCGCCTCGAGCTTGCTGAAGAAGGTCACCGCCGTGGGGTCCGGCGCGGCGTCGATCGGCGGAAAATCGGCGTAGATGTGCCCGCTGACGATGTCGACGTCCGTGCCGGCCTGGGTCAGCGTGGTCTTCATCCAGTCCGCGTAGTCCTTGCCGATCGTGGCCACGTCGGGGCCGAGGGTCTTGCAGCTCGGGCACGCAGCGTGGACCGCCCTCGCCCCCGGTCGCAGGACGAGGTCGGTGTAGTCCTGCGCGCTGCCCTCGAAGAACTCGCCGAGGTTGGGCTCGTTCCACAGCTCCCAGTGCTGCACCCGGTCCTTGAAGCGCGTGACGGCGGCCGTGACGAACGCCTCGTAGAGGCCGGGCTTGGGGACGTCGTTCGAGGTCTCCTTGCCGTCGACGTTGGCGCGCGAGGCCCAGGCCGGCGCGTACCCGACGGTGGCGAGCACGGTGAGGCCCTTGGCCCGGGCTCCGTCGATCAACGCGTCGAGGACCGCCCAGTCGTAGACGCCCGGCGAAGGCTCGGCCGAGTACCAGTTGAAGTCGATGCGGACGATGCGGCCACCGCACGCCACCGTCGCCGGCACGCCCGTGTCGAGCGACTGGTGCACGTTGAAGCCGAAGGTGTCGGCGGCGCGGGCCGGGCGGCTCGCGACCCCGAGCGCAGCCAGCGCGACGAAGGCCGCGCCCCGCGCGCTGCGTCCGACCCTTCGCCCCATCGACGAAGGATACGACTAGAACACGTCGGTCGCGAACCGGAGGCCGAGGAACCGATCACCGCTGGCGTTGGCGCGACGGATCAGGAGGCCCCCGTCGCGGTCCTTGCCGTTGCGGTGGATGTTGTGCATGCCCGTCCCGTCGGCGTAGGCCCGACCGTACACGCGGATGCGCGCCGCCGTGGAGAGCTCCTTCATGAGCCGGGCGAGCAAGGCCGCCTTGTCGAGCTTCTCGAAATCGGCCGAGACGATCCCGAGATCGCGGGGATAGTCGAAGGTGTCGGCCGACCAGCCCTGCGCGGGCGTGAGCGGCGCGAACGCCTTGGTCGTGAACCCGAGCGGCTCGTGGCTCGTCGAGTCGATGTTGACCGCGACGTCGTAGCGCTTGGTGCCGACCCGCACCTGGAGGTGGAGGTGATCCGGGTCCTCGGGGCACCCCTTGGTCCCGGGCGGCACCAGCGACACGAGCTCGCCCTCGAGGGCGCCATAAGGCTCTCCTGGCGGCAGATCGCTGGCGAGGCCGCTGGTCCCGACGCACGCGAGGCGGACGACCGGGAACGGCTCGAGCGGTGCAGCGTCGGCCTCGGACGCGGCGTCGGCGGCGGCCGTGTCGTCACCCCCGTCGCCCGTCACCCCCGGCACGTCGGGGCTGCCCTGCCCGCACCCCGCGGACGAGAGCGCCACGGACGAGAGGGCGAGGGCGACGACCAGGCGGAGGGACACCGCGGGTGCGTAGCCTAGAGAACGGTGAGCCTCCACTTGCGAAACAGCGTGCGCCGTGGCTGGAACACGTGCAAGCCGAGTCGACCGCCACGGACGAACGTGGCGTCCTTCTTGTCGAACACCCGCTCGCCGTCGATGAACGCCTCGAGGTGGTCCTTCTCGGCCCGCACCCGGAAGTCGATCCACTTCTTGTAGGGGGCCTCCGGGTACAGCGGGGTCACGATCTGCACCCAGTAGGGGTTCTTGCGCATGAGCGAGAGCCGTTTGTCGTGGTGGGTGCCCCGCGTGTACCACTCGAACTGGTAGAAGCTCATGTCGTTGTAGAAGTCCTGGCCCTGGGTGCGGAACAGGATCCCCGCGCTCGACTCGTCCCCGAGGAACTGCACCTCGACCGCCGCGTCGAAGTCCTTGGGCTGGCTCGCCTTCCACCAGATCACGTGGCTGTTGGACTTGCACTCGCAGGCCAGCGTGCCGTCCGGCTCGAACGTCCACTTGCCGGGGCCGAGCTCCCAGTCCTCGGGCCGCATCGGCCCGACCACGCCGGCGTCGCTCCCGGCATCGGACGTGTCCGCGGAGGCCGTGCCGGACGTCGAGGGCACGACCGAGACCGAGGCCGAGGGCGCGGCGGCCGCCGACGCAGTGGTCGACGGCACGACTTTCGCCGAGGCCGGCGCCGCGGGCAGCGGCGGAGGCGGATCGCGCTGACAGCCGAAAAGCGCCGCGCCGACCCCGCACCCCTGGACCCACCTGCACCACCTCATGACACGCATCAACCTACCAAGGTCACGGAACGCGCGACCAGTCCCCTGCACGGGACCCTTGCAGTGCGGCGGCCGACGCGCACAAATGGTGGTCCCGCATGCCATCGAATCTGACTTCGCCGGTCCCCCCACAGGTCGGCGCAACGGCCTCGGTCGCTGGTGGTCGAGCCAACGGCGCCCGGGATACGCTGACGGGCGTGACCCTGGCGTCTCACGAGAAGGTGCCACCGCGTGAGGCCCTCGAGCGCGTGCTCACCGGCATCGCGGGCGAGCCGCTCGTGATCCTGCTCACCGGCCACCCCGACCCCGACAGCATCGGCGGCGCGCTCGCCCACCAGCGGATCTGCGAATCGCTCGGCGTCCCCGCCACGATCGCCCACGTGCTGCCCGTCTCGCACCGCGAGAACCGCGCCCTCGTGAAGCTGCTCAACGTCGAGATGCAGCAGATCTCCAACAGCCACGAGCTCTCGCACTACAAGTACCTCTCCCTGGTCGACACCTGCACCACCGAGGCTTCGCTCGAGATCCCCGCCGATCTCAAGCTGCTCACCGTGGTCGACCACCACCGCGCGCTCAGCGGCAAGCTCGACGCGGCCTTCGTCGACGTGCGCCCCTCCATCGGCGCCACGTGCTCGATCTACGCCGAATACCTGCAGGGCGGCCTCACCCCCCTCGACGGCGAGCGCCGGGACGACGCGCGGGTCGCGACCGCCCTCCTGTTCGGCATCCAGACCGACACCGACGACTTCACCCTGGCCACCCCCGCCGACTTCGCGGCCGCGGCCTACGCCAAGGCCTACTGCGACGCCGAAGTTCTCAAGCGCGTGGGGCGCCGCACCGTGTCGGCGGCCGCCATGGACGTGCTCGGCCGCGCCCTCGCCAACCTCTCGGTGGTGCGCGATTTCGCCTTCGCCGGCGTGGGCATGGTCCCGTCGGGCGACCGCGACGCCATCGGCGCCGCCGCCGACTACATCCTCATGCGCGAAGACCTCGACACCGTCCTGGTCTACGGCGTCGTCGACGATCGCGTCGACGGCTCGCTGCGCACCACGAGCCCGAGCGTCGACCCGGCGGTGTTCATCCAGACCGCCTTCGGGCGCGACCGTGACGGCAAGCCCTACGGTGGCGGGCGCTCCGACAAGGGCGGCTTCCAGATCCCCCTCGGCCTGCTCGCCGACTGCGAGGACACCGACCGCCTGTGGGCGCTCGTGCAGGAGATGCTCGAGAACCGCCTCGAGCGCGTGGTGCCGGACATCGAGCGCGACGACCACCGCGACCGCGACCGCGACCGCGACCGCGATCGCGACACCCACCACACCCGTCGTCGCCGCACCGATCCCTGACGCCGATCCCTGACGCGGCCGATCCCTGACGCGGAGCGGAGGCCCGGACACCGGGTCAGACCAGCGGCGGCGGCGCGTTCGGATTGGTGAGCGCGGTCATCACGTGGTCGCGCCAGGCGCCCGCGATGAACAGGTAGTCGCGCGCGTACCCCTCGACCACGAACCCGAGTCGGCGCAGGAGCCCGCCGCTGCGCTCGTTGGTGGGCAGGTAGTTGGCCATGATGCGGTGGAACCCGCGCTCGTCGAACATGTGGCGGATCCCGGCCTCGAGCGCCTCGCGCATGAGGCCCTGGCCCTCGTGCCGGTGGCCGATGCCGTACCCGACATAGGCCGCGAGGAACACCCCGCGACAGCACTGGTTGAAGTTCAGCGTGCCGATCACCTCTTTGCCCTGCACGACGAAGAACGGGACCTGCCGCTCGTGGGCGAGCTCCTCCTCCGCCCGCGCGAGGCGCCGCTCGGTGCCGGTCAGGGTGTAGAAGTCCGCCGGCAACGGGGGCGAGGTGGGCGCCAGGTGGGCGCGGTTCTCCTCGAAGTAGGCCAGCACCGCGGGCGCCAGCACCGGCTCGGCGGTGCGCAGCACGAGCCGGTTGGTGCAGAGCTCGACCTTCACTCGTCGCGCTCCACGACGGGGAACTGGCCGGTCGAGCGCATGCCACCGATCTGCTCGAGCCAGGCCGCGACCGCGCGGGCGACCGGGTCTTTCCAGCGCAGGGTGGAGAAGCGCTGGAGCAGCTGCGTCGTGTGATCGCCGACGCGGCGCGGATCGGCGAAGACGCTCTGCGCCTCGGCGAGCGCCGCCGCCGCCCGCTTCCACTGGCTGTGCGCGGCGGCGAGCCACGCGCGGGTGAGGTGGTGGTGTTGCTGGGGCTCGGCCTCGTTCACCTCGAGCGCCTCACACTGCCCGAGGGCCTCCTTGGCCTCGTCGAGGGCGCCCCGCACCAGCGCGATCTGGGCGACGAGCAGGTGCGACTCGAGCAGCCCCCAGGGGTCGCCGAGCTTGGAGTAGAGGTCGAGCGCCTCGGCCGCGTGCTTCTGCGCGGCCTCGGTGTCCTCCTGGTCGATGGCGATCATGGCGAGCAGGCGCTCGGCGCCGGCGAGGCCGCGGGGGTTCTCGAGGGCCCGCAGCGCGCCGCGGGTGGCCAGGGCCCGCTGGCGTGCCCCCTCGAGGTCGCCGGCGCGGTGCTCCACGTGGGCGAGCGCCACGTCGCACTGCGAGAGACCGAGGCGGTAGCCGATGCCGTCGAACTCGACGCGCGCCTCGAGGAGGAGCTCGCGCGCCTTGGGCAGGATGCCCTCGGCGAGCTCGATGAGGCCGAGGAGCAGCAGGCACTGCGCGCGACCGAGCGGGTCGCCGACCGTGCGGAAGCGCCGGGCGCCACGGTGGAGGGCGTCGCGCGCCGAGACGTGCTCCCCGAGCAGGTAGTCGACCTCGCCGAGCACCACCTCGCAGGAGGCGCGACCACGCTCGTCGTCGAGGCGGTCGAACGTGGTGAGCGCCTTGGCGACCAGCTTGCGGCCCTCGGCCGGGTCTCCGCGTTCGCTCGCGATGTGGCCGAGCAAGCGCAGCACGTGGGCCTCCTCGCGGTCGTCGCCCTCGGCGAGGAAGGTCTTGCGGGCGCGGAGGGCCGCCTCCTTGGACTCGTCGAAGCGACCGGCGTGGCGCAGCGCCTCGGCGCGCCAGCGGAGGTGCCGTGCGGCCCAGATCGGCGAGATGGCCGGGGGGGTGATGGCAGGAATGGCAGCAAGTTGCCCGCCGGCGTTGATCCCCGCCGCGAGCACGTCGAGGCGCCGCACGTCGAGCAGGTTCAGATCCTCGAGGGTGCGGCTCGCGTCGCGCACGCGGCTCCACGCCTCGGCCACGTAGTCGAGCAGGAGCTCGGCCGCGGAGTCACCGTCGCCGGCGCGGAGCAGGTTCTGCACCCGCTGGCGCACCACGCGGCGGGTGCCCGACAGCGGGTGGTGGGCGAGCGCCTCGGCGGCCGCCAGGAACACCTCGCGGGCGTCGGCGCGGATCGAGAGGCGATGCAGGAGGTGCTCTTGCAGCAGCGCGTGCTGGAAGCGGAAGCGATCCTCGCCTCCCTCGACCAGGATGTGGGCGCGGAGCAGGGCGTCGATGGCCCCGGCCACCGCGACGCCGAACCCGCCGAGGCCCACCACCCAGCCGACCAGCCGCCGCAGCACGTCGCCGCGGAACTCGACGCCGAGCGCGGAGGCCGCCTCCGCCGCGGCCCCGTGCTTGGGATCGAGCGCGCGGATGCGCTCGTCCCACAGCTCCGACGTGGTGGTGGCGCGGTTCTGGAGTGCCTCGTCCTTGACGCGGTAGTGGCTGCCCACGAGCTCGAGACCGCTCGTCGCGGCCCAGGCGTGGATCAGCTGCAGGGCGAAGAGCGGGTTGCCCTTGCTGCGCGCCTCCGCCTCGTGGAGCGCGCGGTCGTCGAGCGGCAGCGCGGCGGCGAGCAGCGCGCGCGTCTCGGTGCCGTCGAGCGGTCCGACGTCGAGGCGTGGCCCGCCGAACGTGCGGCGCATGGCCTCGAGCCGGCGATCGGTGGCGCGGTCGCCGACCAGCGACTCCTGCCGCGCGGTCGCCACGACGAGCATGCGCAGGTGGGGCACCTCGCGACGGATCTTGGCCAGGCCGTCGAACGTGCCCGGCGGGGCGTGGTGCACGTCGTCGAGGAACAGCAGGATCGGCCGCTGCCGGCCGATCCGCTCCAGCACGCGGCGGATGACCAGCCAGCGAAGCTCCGGCTCGTCGAGGGTGAACCGCTTGCCCGTGGGGCCGAGCGGGGCGCGCTCCCGGCTCCTTCGCTCGCCCTTGCCCTCGGAGCGGGGCTCGGCGGCGCGGGTGTAGGCCGACGGTCGCAGCCACTCGGCGGTGGCGGCGACCCAGGTCATGCCCTCGTCGTCGTCCTTCTCCACCTCCCACACGTTGATCAGCGCCTGCTCGACCAGGAGGCGATCGACGCGCTCGAGGCCGTAGTGCGCGAGCACCGCGCCGTTGAGGCCGTCGAGCGGCCCGTTCATGCGCCGGTAGCGGGCCCGCAGCGGCACGAGCTTGGCCGACTCGTGCGCGCGCTCGCAGATCCACTCGGCCACGCGGGACTTGCCGGTGCCCGCCTCGCCGACCAGGAGCGCCATGCGGTGGGTGGGCCCGTCCTTGGCGGTGACGAGATCGACGAGCCGGAGCAGCTCGAGCCGCTCGTGGTTGCGGCCGACGAAGGGGGTCGGGCGCAGGCCGAGCAGCTCGGGGGCGGTGCGCGAGGGGGTGACCGGCTGGGCGGCGTTGAGCGCGGCCACCGTGAGCACGTCGATGCGGGTGTCGGGCGCGCTGGTGCGCGGGAGCGGCACGAGGCCCTCGTCGTCCTCGTAGTCGTCGAGCTCGAACGTGGCGCTGGGCGAGGTGGGCCGGAACGCCTCCCACCGGTTGCGCACCTCCCCCGCGAAGTCGAACCGCCGCCACGGGCGCTTGGCCAGCATGCGGACGACCAGATCGGCGACGCCGTCGGGCACGTCGGCCGCGAGCTCCGGGCGCGGGATCGGCGCGCGCTTGTGCAGCTGCAGGATCGCCTCCTCGTCGTACTCCGGGCCGTGCGGGCCCTCGCGCAGGACGAGGTAGGGCGGGTTGCCCGAGAGCATCTGGAACAGGATGCAACCGAGGGCGTACAGATCGGTGGGCGGCCCGACGTGCGGCACCGCGCGCCGGATCTGCTCGGGCGCCATGAACCCCGGCGTGCCGCCGCCCGAGGGCAGCGTGATGGCCTGCGCCGTCGCGCCGTCGAGCCGCGGATCGTGGCGATCGCGGATCAGGAAGGCGAGGCCGAAGTCGAGCACGTGCACGCGCGGATCGCCGGGGCCGGTCGCGGTGAACGGCCCGGGCTCGACGATGATGTTCTGCGGCTTGAGATCCCCGTGGACGACGCCACGGGCGTGGGCGTGGGCGAGCGCCGACAGCACCTGATCGACGATCGACCAGGTGACCGGCCACGCCATCGCGCCACCCTCCATGAGCTGGTGGAGCGAGCGGCCGCCGACCAGCTCCATGACGAGGTAGGGGCTGCCGTCCTCGAGCACGCCGAAATCGCGGCCGTGCACGATGGTCGGGTGGTCGAGCGAGGCGAGCGCGCGCGCCTCCTGGTGGAACCAGAACGTGTCGCCGCTGCCGAGGGGCCGGCCGGCGCGCTCGACGCGCTTGAGAGCGACCTTCTGGCCGGTCGCGCGGTCGACGCAGGCGTAGACCACGCCCATCCCGCCGCGACCGAGCTCGCGGATGACCTCGTAGCGACTGCCGAGCATGCCCCCCTTGGGCAAGGCGGCTCGCTTCGACGAGTCCTCCGGAGGCGGCATCGTGCGGGGAGACTACGCCACCAGGCCGGCCTTGCGCAGCCGCGGGTGCTTGCGGCGCTCGGCGACCACGACCTTGGGCGCGTGGGCGGTCGCGAAGCCGAGCATGGTCAGGCGCAAGGTGCGGGCGTCGACGAGGCCCGCGGCGTCGAGCGAGCGGACGGCCGCGACGACCTCGGTGCGGTCGGCCGGGACCACCGCGAGGAGGCGAGGCCAGCTCGGGGAGACCCCTTCCTGGTGGATGGAGCGGAGGGCGCGGAGGACGAGGGACTGAGCGTTCATGCAGGGGTACGTACACCCAGTGCTGAACGCCAGACCAGTATTCTGCAAACATCCCCAAAAGCCCTGTGATTTCGCGATACTCCGCGCATGGCTGAGATCCAGGAAGCGATCGAGGGGGCGGTCGAGCACGCCCAGGAGAGCAGGCTCGGGACCGTGGTCGCGGGGTCGGTCGCCCTGACCGCCACGTTCCTCGCCATCTGCAACGTGAAGGGCGGCAACGTCGTGCAGGGCATGGCGAAGGCGCAGGTCGCGGCCAACAACCAGTGGTCGTACTACCAGGCCAAGAGCACGAAGGAGATCGTGGCCAACGGCCTCGTCGCGCAGCTCGAGATCCAGCGCGACACGAGCCCCACCCTCGCGGTCGAGTCGCGCGCCGTGCTCGACAAGCGGATCGAGAAGTTCACCGCCGAGGCCAAGCGCTACGAGAAGGAGAAGGCCGAGATCAAGGCCAAGGCCGAGGAGCTCGAGAAGGAGTACGACCGCCTCAACGTGAAGGACGATCAGTTCGACATCTGCGAGGCGAGCCTCTCGGTCGGCATCGCGCTGTTCGGCATCACCGTGCTCACCAAGAAGCGCTGGCTCCTGCTCGTCGCGTTCGCGTGGGCGGGCTTCGGGCTCGTCGTCGGGCTCGCCGGGTTCCTCGGCTGGAACATCCGGCCCGAGTGGTTCGCGAAGCTGCTCGGCTAGGTGCTCGCCCGCTTGCGCGCGGCGGTGACCCCGGTGGCCACGCTGCGCAGCACGTTGCGATCGCGGATCTCGATGCGACCGCGACCGACGGTGATCGCGCCCGCGCGGACCAGCACCGCGAGGGCGCGCGAGAGGGTCTCGGGTTGCATGCCGATGAGCCCCGCGAGGGTGACCCGGCGCAGCTTGATGACCGGCTCGGCCGCGTCGAGGAGCCACCGCGCGGCGCGCGCCTTCGCGTTGCCGTCGGTCGTCGCCCGGAGCGGCGTGTCGGACTTGCCGGCGCTCAGCGTGGCCTCGAGGAGCGCGCGCGCCCCCTGGGGCTTCTCCGCGAACGCACGCATGCGCTCGAGCGGCGCCGAGCACACGGTGACGTCGGTGAGCGCGTGTGCTGAGTCGCGGTACTCGGACTCGACGAGTCCCTCGAGGCCGAGGAGGGACCGGGCGCGGCGCAAACCGTGCGGGACCGCCGCGCCGTCGCGATCGCGGGCGAGCGTGACCACGCCGTGCTTGATGTAGAAGACGCTCTCCACGGGCTCCCCCTCGACGTGGAGGCAGGAGCCCACGGGGCGCTTGCGGGCGGCCATCGGGCAAGCCGCGCCACGGCCCACGCCGGCCGCGGCGCCGATCGGACAGGTCATGCACGCCGGGTCCTGCACCCTTCGACTGTAGCGACGATTGGACTCTTGCGCGAACCGGCCGCGGCGCCGCACCGCGTCGTCACGGTCGATGACATAGGTCATGCATGAACGAACGTTCGTCCAGCATCGTCGGGTGGAGAAGGGGGGTCACCCATGCGCGCCGAAGCGTACGTCCTCTTGGCTGCCAACCAGCCGCTCGTGCACAAGTCGATCGATCTCGAGCTCGGGAGCGATGGCGATGCCATCGTGGAGGTCGCCGCCTGCGGTCTCTGTCACACCGACCTCGGCTTCCAGAACGGGAGCGTCGCCCCGAAGAAGGGCCTGCCGATCGTGCTCGGGCACGAGATCGTCGGCAAGGTGGTGGCCGCCCGCGGCGCGCACGAGGCGCTGGTCGGCAAGCGGGTGCTCGTCCCCGCGGTGATGCCGTGCGGCAAGTGCGCGTTCTGCCGCGCGGGCCGCGGCAACGCCTGCCCCGCCCAGAAGATGCCCGGCAACGACATCGACGGTGGGTTCGCGACCCACGTGATCGTGCCCGCCGACGCGCTGGTGCTGGTGGACGACACGCCGGCGAACGTCGACTGGCGCGAGCTCTCCGTCGTCGCCGACGCGGTCTCCACCGCGTACCAGGCGATCCGCCGCGCGGCGCTCACCAAGGGCGACCTCGCGATCGTGGTCGGCGCGGGCGGGGTCGGCGGCTACGCGATCCAGATCGCGGCCGCCCTCGGCGCGCGCGTGATCACCTGCGATGTCTCGGCCGACCGGCTGACGATGCTGCAGCAGTTCGGCGCCGAGCGCGCGATCGACGTCAAGGGCCGCGCGCCGAAGGACGTGCGCAAGGAGGTGCAGGCCATCGCCAAGGAGTGGGGCATCCCCTCGGTGGCCCACCGCATCTTCGAGTGCAGCGGCACCCCCGATGGTCAGCTGCTCGCCTTCACGCTGATCGGGCCCGCGTCCACCATGGTGCAGGCGGGGTACTCGCCGAAGCCGGTCGAGGTGCGCCTCTCCAACCTGATGGCCTTCGACGCCACGATCCACGGCACGTGGGGCTGCCCGCCCGACGCCTACGCCGAGGTGCTCCGCCTCATCTACGAGGGCAAGGTCCAGATCTCGCCGTTCGTCGAGCACGCCCCCATGTCGCGCATCGACGCGCTGCTCGACGACATGGCCCATCACCGACTCGTCAAGCGCGTCGTCTTCGATCCCCGCGCGTAGCGCGTACGTCTGCAAGGAGCACGTTCCATGGTCGATCTCTTGAACCACGATCTGGTCCAGAACCACGAGGTGAAGCACATCCGCTACGAGCAGCGGCCGGTGCTGGGGCGCGACGGCAAGCCGGTCGAAGGGCTGCACCAGGTCTGGCTCACGCTCGACAACGAGGCGCAGCTCAACTCGTACACGACCCAGGCGGTCAAGGACATGATCCTCGGCCTGCGGCGGGCGAGCGCCGATCGCCGCTGCGTGAACGTGGTGATCACCGGCGCCGGCAACCGCTCGTTCTGCACCGGCGGCAACACGGCGGAGTACGCGAGCTACTACGCGAGCCGACCGCTCGAATACCTGCAGTACATGCGGCTGTTCAACGACATGGTCACGGGCATCCTCACCTGCGACAAGCCGGTGATCTGCCGCGTGAACGGCATGCGCATCGGCGGCGGCCAGGAGATCGGCATGGCCTGCGACTACTCGGTCGCCGGTGACCACGCGCGCTTCGGACAAGCGGGCCCCGTGCACGGCTCGGCCCCCGACGGGGGCGCGACCGACTTCCTGCACCTCTACGTGGGCTTCGCCTACGCGGCCGAGTCGCTCTCGCTGTGCGAGCCGTGGAGCGCGCACAAGGCCATGCGCATCGGCCTCCTGAACGACATCGTGGCGGTGCACAAGAAGGCCGACGGCACCTACGTGCCGAACCCCCTCGCCGTCACCGACCGCTACTGCGACGAGCACGGCCGCATCGTGTTCGGCGAGTGGAAGACCGGCGCGGCGGCCGACGCGGCCAAGGCGGAGGCCAAGGCGCTCACCGTGGACCTCGCCCCGCTCGACGCGGTGGTGGACCGCCTCGCGAGCAAGCTGCTCCACACGTTCCCCGACTGCACCCGCAAGACGCTGGAGAGCCTGCGCAAGAAGAAGCTCGAGCACTGGTTCCAGAACGCCGAGACGAGCCGCTCGTGGCTCTCGCTGAACATGAACACCGAGGCGGCCGCCGGCTTCGCGGCGTTCCACTACGGCGACCGCAACGAGCGCGAGATCGACTTCGTCCTGCTGCGCAAGCGCCTCGCCGAGGGCGTGCGGTTCGACGAGGCGCTCATCGACGAGGTGCTGCCCCCCTCGGCGCGCGCGCGCCGGAAGGCGGAGCAGAAGTGACCACGCCCGCCGCGAAGGTCCGGCTCGACGGCGCGATCCTGCGCATCGAGCTCGACCGGCCCAAGGCCAACGTCCTCTCCATGGAGATGATGGGGGAGATCGCCGCGGCGCTCGACGCGCACCGCGACGACGCGAAGCTCAAGCTGGTCACCCTGCGCGGCACCGGGTCGAACTTCTCGTTCGGCGCCAGCGTCCCCGAGCACGTGAAGGAGAAGGCGCCGGGCATGCTCGCCGCCTTCCACCGCACGATCCGCGCGGTGGCCGCGTTCCCGGTGCCGGTCGCCGCGCTGGTCGAGGGGCGCTGCCTCGGCGGCGCGTTCGAGCTCGCGCTCGCGTGCCACTACCTGTTCGCCAAGGAGTCGGCGGTGTTCGCCTGCCCCGAGGTGAAGCTCGGGGTGGTGCCCCCGGTGCTCGCGGTGCTCGGACACCACCGCCTCGGCGCCCCGTTGACCGAGCTCCTGGTGACGACCGGCGCGGAGATCTCCGCCGCGCAGGCCGACGCGCGGGGGGCGCTCACCGCGCGTGTTCCCGCCGAGGCCGACCTCGACGCCTTCGTCACCGCGTGGTTCGACAAGCACCTCGCGCCCCTCTCGGCGTTCGCGCTCCGCGAGGCCACGTTCGCGGCGCGCAGCGGCGCGGGCATCTTCGCGAGCCTCGGCGCCCCGCTCGACGCCGCCGAGGCGCGCTACGTGGAGCGCCTCCTGCCGAGCCACGACGGCAACGAAGGCATCACCGCGTTCCTCGAGAAGCGCGCGCCGGTGTGGGCCGATCGATGACCACCCGTCGCGCCATCGCTCGCGACGAGAGCCGCGCGGAGGTCATGCTCCGCGCGGCGACGGCGATGGCGCGACACGGCTACCACGGCATGTCGATGCGGGACCTGGCCAAGGCCACGCGGAGGAGCCTCGCCAGCTTCTACAACCTGTTCCAGTCGAAGGAGGACATCCTCTTCGAGCTGCAGCGCACCTCGTTCGAGCGCCTCATCGAGTCGGCCGAGGCCGTGCTCGCGAGCTCGACCGACGCCGAGGCGCGGCTCGACGCCTTCGTCGACAACCACGTGCGCTTCTTCGTCGAGAAGCCCGACGTGATGCGCGTGCTCGTGGTCGAGGCCTCGGCGCTCCCGCCCGCGCGGCGCGCGGCCATCCGGGCGCTGAAGCAGCGCTACTTCGACCTCGGCGCCGAGGTGGTGGCCGCCCTCGGACCGGAGGGCGCCGACGCGATGGCCGTCGAGCGCGCGGCGTACTGCGTGTTCGGCATGTTGAACTGGATCTTCGGCTGGTACACGCCCGAGCGGCACGGTCCGCCCGAGCTGCTCGCCGCCTCGATCGCCACGCTCGCCCGCAAGGGCGCGGCGGCGGCGTTCGCGCCGACGGCTGCCAGCCACGTGACGAAACCGAGTGGAGGACCGAGGTCATGAGCGATCCCGTATCCAGCGTAGTGTCGCGCGCCGCCGCGCTCGTCGAAGACCGCACGCTCCCCGCGGTGCGGGCGTGGAAGGAGGCGCACCCCGGCGGGCTCGTCGTCGGCTACCTCCCCATCTACGTGCCGCGTCCGCTCATCGAGGCGATGGGCGCGCTGCCCGTGGCGGTGTTCGGCGGCGGCGATGCCATCGACATCATCCGCGGCGACTCCTACTTCCAGTCCTACATCTGTCACATCCCGCGCAGCACCGTGGAGCTCGGGCTGTGCGGAGATCTCGACGCGCTCGACGCCGTGCTGTTCCCGTCGATCTGCGACGTGATCCGCAACCTCGGCGGCATGTGGCGCATGCTGTTCCCCGAGAAGCTCTCGCTCTACGTCGACCTGCCGCAGAACTTCGACGCCGCGGTGGGCGGCAAGTTCTACGTGCACGAGATGCAGCGCATCGCCGGCGAGCTCGTCAAGCGCGGCGCCAAGCCCCTCGAGCCCGAGGCGCTGCGGCAGGCCATCGCCCGGGAGAACGCCCGACGCGCGGCGATCGCCGAGCTCGATCTGCTCCGCCGTACCGAGCCCTGGCGGGTCAAGGCGAGCGAGGCCTACCTGGTGATCCGCGCCGGGGCGACCCTGCCGGCCGCCGAGCACGAGGCGCTGATCCGCGAGTTCCTGGCCGCCGTGCGCGCGCGCGAGGCGCGCCCCGTGGACAACGTCCGCGTGGTGCTGGTGGGCTCGTTCTGCGAGCAGCCGCCGTTCGACCTGATCCGCGCTCTCGAGCGCTCGGGTTGCGACATCGTCGACGACGACTTCCAGCTGGGCCTCCGCATGATCGACGGCGACATCCCGGGCGACGACGACCCGCTCGAGGCGCTCTCGCGCGCGTACCTCGAGCGCGGCCGCGACACCGCCTCGCGGTACATCGGCGACCTCGTCAAGGGCGCGGGGCTCATCGGCCGCGTGAAGGCCGCCCACGCCGACGGCGTGATCTTCGCCGCCGCTTCGTTCTGCGACCCCGCGCTGCTCGACCAGCCGATGCTGGAGCACGCGCTCACCAAGGCGGGGGTCCCGCACACCAGCTTCAAGTTCGCCGAGAACACGGGTCAATTCCAGGTCATCAGGGAGCAAGCCGGCGCGTTCTCCGACGCCGTGAAGCTCTGGGGAGCAGCGTCATGAGCGAGACCGAGGCCGACAAGGACAAGAGCCAGCTTCGTCAGAAGCGCATGATCGCCGACCACTTCGCCGCGCTCGCGCGCGCGAAGGCGGAGGGCAAGAAGGTCGTCTACACGTTCGTGCCCGGCAACGTGACCGAGCTGCTCGGCGCGCTCGAGCTCCTGCCGGTGCTCCCCGAGATCAACGCGCTCCAGAGCGGCATGCGCAAGAAGTCGGCGGGGTACATCGCGGAGGCAGAGAAGTCCGGCCACTCCGAGGACGTGTGCACCTACGTGAAGTGCGACCTCGGCATGCTCAAGAGCGGCAACTTCGGCCCGACCGGGGAGAAGCTGCCCGAGCCCGACCTCTTGCTGCTCTCGTACACCGGCTGCTTCACGTTCATGAAGTGGTTCGAGCTCCTCAAGCAGGAGTACGACTGCCCGGTCGTGATGCTGCACGTGCCCTACCAGACGGACGGGGTGATCAGCGCCGACATGCGCAAGTACATCGTCGACCAGCTGGAGCGCGAGGTCATCCCCGCGCTCGAGAAGGTGGCGGGCAAGAAGCTCGACCGCGAGGAGCTGTCGCGGCGGCTCGCGCTCTCCGCCCGCGCGGAGGAGGATCTGGTCGCGGTGTGGGAGTCGGCGCGGCACAAGCCGTCGCCGATCGACGGGTACTTCGGGGGCGTCTACTACGTGGGCCCGATCTTCTCTTCGTTCCGCGGGAGCGAGGACGCGGCGCTCTACTACCAGGAGCTCCGCGAGGAGATCGAGGAGCGCGTGCGGCTCGGCAAGGGCCCGGTGACCCCGGACGGCGACATGGGCGAGGAGAAGTACCGCCTCGTGGTCGAGGGACCGCCGAACTGGACCTCGTTCTACGACTTCTGGCGCATGTTCAGCCGGGAGGGCGCGACGGTGGTCGCGAGCACCTACACCCGGGTGGGCGGGCTCTACGACCACGGGTTCCGGCACGACCCGAAGAAGCCCCTCGAGAGCCTCGCCGACTACTGCCTCGGTTGTTACACCAACCTCGGCCTCCCGACGCGCCTCGACCTGCTCGAGCGGTACATCAAGGACTACGCGGCGGACGGGTTCCTCATCAACAGCGTCAAGTCGTGCAACTCGTTCAGCGTCGGGCAGCTGCTCATGCTGCGCAAGCTCGAGGAGCGCACCGGCGTGCCGGGCGGGTTCATCGAGTCCGACCTCGTCGACCCGCGCTACTTCGGCAAGGCCAACATCGAGAACCGCGTGCAGAGTTTCCTGCAGGTGCTCGCGGCGCGGAAGAAGTCCGGCGGCGGGCCGCTGCCGACCAGGGAGAAGCGGGTCGCTCTGCCCATCGTGGGAGGTGGATCGTGAAGTGCGTCATCGGCATCGACCTGGGCTCCACCACGACCAAGGCGGTCATGCTGGACGAGAGCGGCGTCCTGCTGGGGCGCGGCATCACCAACAGCCGCAGCAACTACGCGGTCGCCTGCGCGGTCGCGCGCATCGAGGCCCACACCGCGGCGCGCTTCGACATGCTCGCGCGCGCGCTGAGCGGTGACGACGTGGCGCTCGCCTGGATGGAGCACCTCCGCGAGGCGTTCCGCCTAGAGCTGTTCCTCGAGGACCTGACCGCCTTGCACGAGACCATCGAGAAGCACCTCGAGGCCTCGCAGCGCGCCGACCGTGACGCCGTGCGCCGCATGGCCCGCGTGGTGCTCGAGGCGGTCGAGAAGGGGGCGCCGGCCCTGTTCGCGCCGGGTGCGCCGCGACGCAGCGACTTCTTCCGCGACGTCGCGGGGGCGCTGTTCGTCGCCGAGGCGGAGCAGCGGTGCAAGGGCGGCGAGGTGGCCTTCGAGCCGCTCGTCGCGCAGTACGACCGCGCGATCCTCGACGTCGAGACGAGCATGCGTCCGCGGGACACCGCGGGCCTGCTGGTACGCGCGGTGCGCCGGCTCGAGACCGAGGGCGTGCCGGGCGTGCGCGACCGGCTGGAGCGCGCGGTGGTCACGGCCACCGCGGAGCCCATCGAGGAGCTCGTGGTGGTGGGCACCGGCTACGGCCGGCAGACGCTGCCGTTCCCCAAGGAGGCCGTGCGCAGCGAGATCCTCTGCCACGGGCGCGGCGCCCACCGGGTGTTCAACGGCACCCGCACCGTGCTCGACATCGGCGGCCAGGACACCAAGGCCATCCAGGTGGACGAGCACGGCGTGGTCACCTCGTTCCAGATGAACGACCGCTGCGCCGCGGGCTGCGGGCGCTACCTCGGCTACATCGCCGACGAGCTCTCCCTCGGCTTGCACGAGCTCGGACCGCTCGCGATGCAGTCCAAGAAGCTCGTGAAGGTCAACTCCACCTGCACGGTGTTCGCCGGCGCCGAGCTCCGCGAGCGCCTCGCCCTCGGGCAGCGCCGCGAGGACATCCTGGCTGGCCTGCACCACGCCATCATCCTGCGCGCGATGTCGCTCCTCGCCCGCAGCGGCGGGGTGCGCAACGAGTTCACCTTCACCGGCGGGGTCTGCAAGAACCCGATGGCCCTCACGGTGCTGCGCAAGCTGGTCGACGAGAACTACGGCGCGGACATCACGCTCAACGCGCACGCCGACAGCATCTACATGGGCGCGCTCGGCGGCGCCGCGTTCGCGCTCGACGACCTGCGCGAGGGCCGCGTGCCGCCCTTGCCCGACTTCATCCGCGAATCGCGGTCGGAGGTGCTGTGATGCAAGTCTCTGTGGGAATCGACGCCGGCTCGAGCGCCATCAAGGTGGCGGTCGTCCAGAGCAACGCGGGTGAACAGGTGCAGCTGCTCGCGACGGTCGTGCAGCGCATCCGCCGCCGCAACGTGTTCGACGTGGTGAAGGCCACGTTCGAGGAGGCCTGCATCCGGGCCAAGGTCGTAGAGAAGGACCTCTGCTACATCGCCAGCACCGGCGACGTGGACGCGGTCGAGTTCGCCACCGGCCATTTCTACGGCATGACGACCCACGCGCGCGGGGCGCTGTTCCTCGTGCCGGAGGCGCGCGCCGTCCTCGACATCGGCGCGCTCCATGCTCGCGCGATCCGCATGGACGAGCGGGGCAAGGTGCTCGGTCACCGCATGACCAGCCAGTGCGCCAGCGGCACCGGGCAGTTCCTCGAGAACATCGCCCGCTACCTCGGCGTGCCGCTCGAGGACGTGGGCCTGCTCTCCCGCGAGTCGGGGGTGAAGGAGGAGGTCTCGAGCGTCTGCGCGGTGCTCGCGGAGACCGACGTCATCAACATGGTGAGCCGAGGGCTCACCGCGGGCGACATCCTGCGTGGGATCCACATCTCGATCGCGGGTCGCCTCGTGCGCCTGCTGCGCTCGGCCGGGGCCGAGGGCATGGTGGCGCTCACCGGCGGCCTCGCCCTCGACACCGGCCTCGTCGCGGTGCTCTGCGATCAGCTGAGCAAGGAGCAGAGCAAGGCCAAGAAGCCCCAGCCGCCGCTCACCGCGCGCTCGCACGAGCTCTCGCTGTTCGCCGGCGCCATCGGCGCGGGCATCCTCGGCGCCTACCGCCACGACCAGCTCGCGCGGCGGGGGCGGGTCGGTGTCGCCGCCGAGCTCGGGGGGGCAGCATGAGCCAGGTCTCCATCCGTCCGCTCGCCAAGGGCGACCTCGACGCCGTCGTCACGCTCGACAAGAAGAGCGCGGGCGGCGCGCGGCGCGGCTACTTCCAGCGCCGGCTCGACTCGGCGATCCGCTGGCCCAAGCGGCACCTGCAGATTGCTGCCATCACTGACAAGGGCCTCGTCGGGTTCCTGCTCGCGCGCCTCGCGGGTGGCGAGTACGGGAGGCCGGGCGCGGCGGTCGTGCTCGAGGCCGTGGGCGTCGACGAGTCGGCGCGCCACGCAGGCGTGGGTCAGAAGATGGTCGCGGCGCTCGAGGAGCTGATGCGCGCGCGGCACATCGCGAGCCTGGTCACCCAGGTCGACTGGCACAACCACTCGATGCTGCGCTTCCTCGACGCGGGCAAGTTCGCCCTCGCCCCCCGCCGGATCCTCGAGCGTCGCGTGCAGCGCATGCCGCTGCCCGAGACCGACGAGGAGATCGAGCAGGTGCCGCCCACCGTGCGCGTGCTCCGCGAGAGCGACTACGACCAGGTGGTCCGCATCGACGGGAAGATCACCGGACAGGACCGCAGCGAGTACCTGCGTCGCAAGTTCGACGAGGCCCTGACCGAGTCGGCGATCACGGTCTCGCTGGTGGTCGAGGACGATGGCTTCGTGGTCGGCTTCGCGATGGCGCGCGTCGACCTCGGCGACTTCGGCCACGTCGACGCCACGGCCTCCCTGGACACCATCGGGGTCGACCCTGGGTTCGCGCACAAGGGCTTCGCCCGCGCGCTCCTCACCCAGATGGTCGACAACCTCGCGGCGCTGCACGTGGAGCGGCTCGAGACCGAGGTGGCCGACGACGCCTTCGCGCTGCTCCTGTTCCTCCACCGCTTCGGCTTCCGGTCGAGCCCCCGGCTCGTGTTCCAGAAGTGAACGGAGCGAGCCGGAGGCGAGCGCAGTGAACGGCGGCCGCCTCCATGGGCGGCCGCTCGATCTACTCGGGCCCGAGTCCGAGCCGGCGCAGCGCGCGATCGGCGAGGACTCGGACGAGCTTCTTGCGCCACGCCGGGTCGCCCTCGATGTTGGGGAGCGGCGCGCACTCCTTGAAGGCGGCCTCGGCGATGGCGGCGCGCGGCACGTCCGCGAGCGCCACGCCCTCTGCCTGACCGACCGCCCGGATCATGCGGGGCCGCGCCGCGAGGGCCGACACCGCGATCTCGAGCGCGCGCACCCGACCTTCCTCCACGTCGACGCGGGCGGCGAGCGAGATCATGGGGAAGTCGATGGCGGCGCGGCGACGGAGCTTCTCGTAGACGCTCGCGCGCGCGGGTCGGAGCGGGACCCGCACCGCGACGACGATCTCCTGGGGGCGGCGCGTGGTGTTGGCGATGCCGTCGGCGGTGTAGAAGTCACGCACCGGCAGCGAGCGCGCACCGTCCGGACCGACCAGCTCGATGGTGGCCTCGAGCGCGAGCAGCGCCGCGGCCGTGTCGTTGGAGGCCGCGGCCACGCAGCGCTGGCCGCCCTCGACCACGTGGCACTGGGTGCCGTCCTTCTTGAGGCAGAAGCCGAGGGCCTCGCGCCAGAAGTAGGTCTGGTTGAAATAGCGGCAGCGGGTGTCGAGGCAGAGGTTGCCACCGAGCGTGCCCATGCGCCGGTGATGGGGTCCGCCGACCGAGAGCGCGGCCTCGGCGAGGGCGGTTGCGCGAGAGCGCACCGTCTCGTGGGCGGCGACCGTCTCGAGGTTGGTCATCGCGCCGAGCCGCAGCACCTCGCCCTCGACCCACACGCCACGCAGCGCCGGGATCTCGGCGAGCGACACGAGGTGGCGCGGCGCGAGGAGGCCGTGCTTCATGTTGGGGAGCAGGTCGGTACCACCTGCGACGAGGGTGGTGTCGGGGCCGTTCTCGCGCAGGAGGGCGAGCGCGCCCTCGAGGGTGGTGGGCGTGTGCAGGGCGAACGAGGGCAGCGGGAGCATCAGGCGCTCCTCTTGGCTTCGAGCGCGCGGAGCACGCGCGCGGGAGAGAAGGGCAGCTGGTCGAGCCGGATGCCGACCGCGTCGAAGATGGCGTTGGCCACGGCGGGGATGCTCGAGTGGAGGGGCCCCTCCCCGGCTTCCTTGGCGCCGAGCGGGCCCTCGGGATCGTTCGACTCGACGATGAGCGCCTCCACGTCACCGACGTCGAGGCTCGTGGGGATCCGGTAGTCGAGGAAATTGGGCCCGGCGTGGAGGCCGCGGCGGTCGACGAGGTGCTCCTCGAGCAGGGCCTCGGCGACCCCCATGTAGACGCTGCCCTCGATCTGACCCTCGACGAGCGAGGGGCAGAGGGCCTTGCCGCAGTCGTGCGCGCACCAGACCTTCACCACCTCGACGAAGCCGGTCTCGACGTCGACGTGCACCTCGGCCACGTGCGCGGTGAACGAGTAGGCCGGGGAGGCGCCGATGGTGCCGCCGCGGTAGCTGCCGCCGAGGCCGGGCGGGGACTTGTACCAACCCGTGGCCCCGAGCGTGCCGAACCTGGCCTCGGCGAGGCGGATGGCCTCGTCGACGGCGATGGCCTGGTCCTCCTTGCCGCGCGCGGCGAGGAACCCGCGGGTGACGAACACCTCGGCGGGCGGCACCGAGAGCTTCTCGGCGACCGCCGCGACGAGCTTCTGCTTCACCTCGCGCACCGCCATCAGGCACGCGTTGCCGTTCATGAACGTGCCGCGCGAGGAGTAGGCGCCGAGGTCGACCGGGCACAGGTCGGTGTCGGCGGAGACGACGCGCACGCAGGCGAGGTCGAGGCCGAGCTCGTCGGCCACCAGCGTGGCGAGCATGGTGTCGGTGCCCTGGCCTATCTCGCTCGCGCCGTTGAACACCGTGACCACCCCCGACCGATCGACCTTGAGCTGCACCGCGCTCTGGGGCATCTCGTTCGGGTAGATCGGGTAGTTGGTGCCGGAGATGTAGGCCGAGGAGGCCACGCCGAGCCCGCGACCGAAGCCGAGCTTGCCGCGACGCTCCTTCCAGCGGGAGGCCGCCTCCACCCGGGCCAGGCACTCGAGGTAGCCGTTGGAGGTGATGCGCATGCCGTTGAGCGTGGCGTCGCCCGGCACGGCGTTGGTGCGGCGGAGCTCGATGGGATCGAGGCCGAGCCGCTCGGCGATCTTGTCGAGGGTGATCTCGAACGCGAACCGCGGCTGCACGCTGCCGTGGCCGCGCTTCGGGCCGCACGGCGGCTTGGTGGTGAAGTAGCGCGTGGACGAGAAGCGGTAGTTCGGCGCGAACGACGGCAGCGTGAGCAGCTGGCCCGAGTAGTAGGTGGTCACCAGGCCGAACGAGGAGTAGGCGCCGCCGTCGATGTCGGTCTTGGCGTCGACAGCCGTGAGGCGACCATCGGCCTTTGCGCCGACGGCGAAGTGCATGCGCATCGGGTGGCGCCCCCGGTGCACGTAGAACTCCTCCTCGCGGGTGAGCAGGATCTTCACCGGCCGCCCCGTGATCATGGAGAGCTTGGCCACCACCATCTCGTGACCGAACGGCTCGCTCTTGCCGCCGAACGCGCCGCCGACCGGCGGCTGGATCACGCGGATGCGCGCGGGCGAGAGCTGCAGCACGCGAGACAGCTCGCGGTGCAGGTAGTGTGGCACCTGGGTGGACGACCACACGGTGAGCAGACCCTCGCCGTCGTACCGCGCGAGGGCGCAGTGGGTCTCGATCGGCGCGTGGGCGGTGCCCTCGAAGTGATAGTCGCCCTCGACCACGAGATCCGACCCGCGGAGGGCGGCGTCGACGTCGCCGAACGCGAGGTCGACCACCTTGCTCACGTTGTCCTTGCCGGTGGCGCCGAGGCCGATGGCGGGCGCGTCGCGCGCGGTGTCGAGGTCGAGGACCGGGGCCAGCGCCTCCCAGGTGACCTCGACCAGCTCGCACGCGCGCGCGGCGGTGCGCTCGTCGACGGCCGCGACCGCGGCCACGGCGTCGCCGACGAAGCGGGCCTTGTCGATGGCGAGGGCGTGCTCGTCCGGCGTCCAGGGGATGATGCCGAAGCGGACAGGGAGGTCCTTGCCGGTGAGGACCGCGACCACGCCGGGGAGCGCGAGCGCCTTGGTCGCGTCGATGGCGACGATGCGCGCGTGGGGGTGTGGGGAGCGGACGAGCTTGGCGAACAGCATGCGCGGCAGGCGCAGGTCGTCGGTGAAGCGGACCTCGCCCCGCACCCGACGCACGAGATCGCCGCGGCGCCCCGGCTTGCCGACCAGGCCGGTCACTTGGACCTCGAGGCGTGCGGCGGCAGCGCCGCGGGCATGGGCCCGGCGCCGGGGAGTGGCGGCACGGGCGCGGGGTCCATGGGGGCGAGCGAGGCGGCCTCGATGGCGTCGACGATCG
Organism: uncultured Polyangiales bacterium; assembly: GCA_964624885.1. Taxonomy (GTDB): domain Bacteria; phylum Myxococcota_A; class Polyangia; order Polyangiales; family JADJMO01; genus JADJMO01. Next base: position 29,431 of record CAZUZY010000016.1, read on the forward strand.
GGCCGTAGCCGGTACACCGGCAGAGGTTGCCGCTGATGGCCTGCTGGATCTCGCGGCGACTCGGGCGTGGCGTGTGCGCGAGCAGCCCCTTGGCGGCGACCAGCATGCCGCTCGTGCAGAACCCGCACTGCCCCGCGCCGTGGTGGTCGAAGGCGTCGAGCAGCGGGTCGAGCTTGGGGGGACCCGAGAGCGACTCCACGGTCGTGACGTCGTGCCCCGCGCAGCTCGCCGCGAGGGTGAGGCACGACAGCACGGGCTCGCCGTCGACCAGCACCGTGCACGCCCCGCACTCGCCTTGGTCGCAGCCCTGCTTGGTCCCGACGAGATCGAGATCGTAGCGGAGCACCTCGAGGAGCGTCCGGCTCGGGCGCACGGCGAGGTCGACCGGATCGCCGTTCACGCGGAGCGAGAGCGGCACGAGGGGCTCGGGGGCCTGCTTCTGGGTGTGCGCCGCGTGCGAGGAGTCGATCGCGGTGAGCGCCGTGCGGGTGTAGGCCGCGATGACCGGCTTCGGCACGGCGGCGCGGGCGCGGAGCTCGGCCAGCTGGGCGACGAGGTGCTCCATGGGCACGTTGCCCGTGCGCTCCCCGAAGCCGCCAGCGCAGCCGTGCACGCCGTCCACCCCGGCCCTCACGGCCGCGAGCGCGTTGCCGAGCGCGAGGCCGCGATCGTTGTGACCGTGCCAGTCGAGCTGCACGTGCGGAGCGCCGATCTCGACGAGCGTGCTCCGCGCGAACTCGACGAGGGCCCGGGTGCCGCGCACGTCGGCGTGGCCCACGGTGTCACACAGACAGATGCGGATCGCGCCCGCGTCGACGGCGACCGAGAACAGCTCGTGCAGCGCATCGGGGCGGGTGCGGGTGGTGTCCTCGAGCACGAGACAGAAGGCGATGTTGCCCTTGCGCGCGGCCTCGCCCGCGGCGCGCACGCGCTCGACGAGCCAGCCCGGAGACCAGCTCTCGACGTAGAGGCGGATCGGCGAGCTGCCGAGGAACGCGTAGCAGTCGACGGGGATGCCCGCCTGCTGGCTGATCTCGACCACGGCCTCGACGTCGCTGGCGACGGTGCGGGCGGCGGCGCTCGCGCGGAGGGGCAGGCGCTGGTCGGCGATCTCCTTGGCCAGGGCGTTGGCGTCGCGCTGGGTGCGTGCGCCAGCAGCGGGCAGACCGACCGAGGCGATGTCGACGCCGAGGTCGGCCATCGCGTGGAGGATGCGGAGCTTGGCCTCGATCGGCGGATCGATCGCGGAGGGGCTCTGGAGCCCGTCGCGTAGCGTCTCGTCGACCAAGGCGATCGAGCGCCCGTTCCAGGGGCGGGCCTCGACGCGATTCCAGTCGTACATCGCGCACTCCCTCCGGCGAGCCCGACGAGGACCCGAGGAGGCTGCAGGGTAGACGCGTCGGTGGGTGCCCACCACCGCGAACTGTGGGGCCGAAGGCCCGCAGGATCAGAGCACGCCGGTCCATGCACGCACTGCGGCACGGACCTGGGCCTGCACCTCGGGCGGCACCTCGGCGGTGGACGTGTGCCGGCACGCCAGCAGCGCGCGCTTGAGGGCGTCGCACGCGGCCCCACACGACGGGCAGCCGACCAGATGCTGCTCCATTGCCGAACAATCATCGGGGCTGAGATCGCCCTCGAGCTTCCGCGAGAACATCGTGGCGACGTCGGGGCAATTCGGGCTCGGCGGCGCCGCCTGCTCGAGGAGGGGCCGCAGGGCGAGACGCAGTGCGCTACGCGCGCGGTGCAGGCGGCTCTTGAGCGCGTCGACCGACAGGCCCACGACCGCGGCGGCCTCGATCGCGGAGAGTCCCTCCATGTCACGGAGGAGGATCACCTCTCGGTAGTCCTCGGGCAGGCCATCGAGGGCGCGACGGAGCACCGAGGCGAGCTCGTGGCCCTCGAGGAGCGCCTCCGGATCCGGCGTGTCGGCCGCGGTCTCGGAGACGCGGTCGTCGCTGACCGGCGGCTGGTTCTTGAGCCCGCGGCGACGACGCGCACACGCCGTGCGGGTCAGGGTGAAGACCCAGCTCGAGAGCGAGGAGCGACCCTCGAAGTCGCCGATGTGACGCGCCACGGCGAGGAGCGTGTCCTGGAGGACATCGTCGGCGTCGGTGGGGTTGCGGCACATCCGCAGGCCGAAGCGGTGCACCGCCGGGGCGACCTGGGCGAGCAGGGCTTCGACGGCGGCGCGATCACCCGTGCGGGCGCGTTCGACCAGCGGGTCCATCCCACCACGCTAGTCGAACCCAGCCGCGGCGCGAACCCTGGGCCCGCGGCTGCGGCTCTGATGGACGGAGGGGTTTGTCATGCCGATCCTCGACGTCACCACCGCAGAGTTCCCAGAGGTCGTGCAGCGTGGCGGCATCGTCGTCCTCGACTTCTGGGCCGAGTGGTGCGCCCCTTGTCGGACGTTCGCGCCGATCTTCGCGGCGGCTGCCGTCCGTCACCCCGACTGCACGTTCGGTCGGGTCGACACGGAGGCCGAGGCCCACCTCGCCAACGCGCTGCAGATCCGCTCGATCCCGCTCTTGATGGTGCTGCGGGACGGCATCCTCGTGTACTCGCGCCCGGGCCTGCTGCCCGCGTCGGGGATCGACGAGCTGCTGCGCCGTGTGCGTGCGCTCGACATGGACGAGGTGCGTGGCGCGACCACGGGGCCGGGCGCCCGCCTCACCGGCAGCTGAGCCTCACGGGCAGCCGAGCCTCACCCGCAGCCGACCCTCACCGGCCGCTGAGTGTCATTGACGGCGGAACACGCGATCGAGCAGCTCCTGCTGGGAGCCGACACCGAGCTTCGCGTAGATCGACTTGAGGTGGTTGCGGACCGTGTGCGGGCTCAGGTGGAGCTCCTGCGCGATGGTCGGCGGGCGACGGTGATCCATCAGCCGGCCCAGGATCTCCTTCTCGCGCGGGCTCAGGCGCTCGATGCCGACGACGTCGGCGAGGGAGATCGGCGCACCCTGCTGCTGCGAGGCGCCGAGGGCGATGTCGACCGCCGCCAGCAGCTGCGCGGGCGTGAACGGCTTGACCACATAGCCCTCGGGGGCCACCTCGGCCGCGCGCGCGAAGGTCTCGCGGTCGGTCTTCCCGCTCACGAACACCACGGCCATCTTGGCCACGGCTTCGCGGAGCTTCTCGACGAGGTGGATGCCATCGCCGTCCGCCAGCATGATGTCGACGAGGAGCAGATCGGGGTGGTGACGCACGCACGCGGACAGCACGTCACCCGCGGCGGCGAGCACCTCGGCGACCTGGTACCCCGCCGATTCGAGGGTCCGGCGCAGGGTGAGGGCCACGACCGGGTCGTCCTCGACGATGATGATCGACGCGGCGTTCGAGCGGCTCGTTTCGGACTGAGTGTTGTTTTCGTCGGGTTGCACGCGACCGGCATGATAGCAACTCGGGCCCTCGTGGGTGCATGATGTGAACAGATTCGCCACCCCGCGGGGCGGACGGTTCGCCATGTCGACGGATGCCCAGACTCGCCACGCCGGCCAGCTCCGCTTGATGAGCGGGGTCCTCGGGGCCAGCTTCCTGTTCTACGCCGTCCGCAACCTGGCGCTCGGACGGCCGCGCACGGCGACCCTCCAGGCCGTCGGCTTCACGGCCATGATCGCGCTGTACCTGTTCGTGCGGACCGAGCGGCGCGCGGCTCGCCTCGTCGCGGCGACCCACGCGTTCCTCGCCCTCATGCTGGTGGTCACCGGCGCCATCGCGCTCTCGAACGGGCTCGCGGCCACCTCGGTGCCCTGGGTCCTCTCGGCCATCACGCTGCCCGCCGCCTATCTGCTCGGCACGCGGCCGGGGATCGTGTGGGCGTGCATCACCGCGGTCGGCATGGCGACGCTCGTGGGGGTCGCGCGGCAGCGCTGGGTGGAGCCAGAGTTCGTGGTCGGCACGCCGGAACTGGTCCTGCAGCTCGCCTGGTTCCACGTCGCGATCGCCACGCTCGCCATCGCGGCGCGGCAGGCGGCGGATCGCCACATCCGGGCGGTGGAGTCCCAGAAAGAGACGATCGCCGCGCAGACCGAGGAGCTCCAGCACGCCCATGACGCAGCGCTCCAGGCCTCGTCCGCCAAGAGCGCTTTCCTCGCCACGGTGACCCACGAGCTGCGCACGCCGCTCCACGCGATCCTGGGGATGACGAGCGTGGTCGCCGAGTCCTCCCTCGACCCCTCGCAGCGGGAGGCGATGGCCACCATCCAGCGCAGCGCGGACGCGCTGTTCGCGCTGATCGGAGACGTGCTCGACTACTCCAAGATCGAGGCGGGGCGGATCGAGCTGCAACCCGAGCCGGTCGAGCTGCTCGAGCTGGTCGAGCAGGCCGTCGACATGGTCGCCTTCGCGGCGAGCGCGCGGGGGATCGGACTCCAGCAGCGGCGCCCGGCCTCGATGACGCGGGTGGTCGTCGATCCGCTGCGGGTCCGCCAGGTGCTGACCAACCTGCTCTCCAACGCCGTGAAGTTCAGTGACCAGGGAACGATCGAGATCGCGGTCGTGGAGCTGCCGCCGGCCGACGGCGAAGGCGCGGTCGAGCTGCACGTGCGCGACGAGGGCATGGGCCTCACCGCCGACGAGGCGGACCGCCTGTTCGTGCCGTTCTCCCAGGCCTCGGCCGACACCGCCCGACGCTTCGGGGGCACGGGACTCGGCCTCGCCATCTCGCGCGCCATCGCCGAGCAGCTCGGGGGCAGCGTCCGCATCGTCGAGACCGCGCCCGGTCGGGGGACCACGTTCGGGTTCCGGTTCCAGGCGAGCGGGGTGGAGCCCGGGAGCGCGCTGCTCGGCGCGCTGCGGATCGGCGTGTTCGCCCGGGAGCCCGAGGCGCACGATCTGGTCGATCTGCTGCGCTACTGCGGCGCCACGTCGTCGGAGGTGACCGATCTCGGCGCGCTCCCCGGCGGGCTCGACGCGCTCTTCGTGGGCCTGCGCGGAGACGAGAGCGCGGCGATCCGCGGCGCGCTGCGGGCCGTGAAGCTGCCGGTGGTGATCGCGGCGGGCGTGGGCACCCCCGTCGACGAGGGCGCGCGTGTCGTCCGCCAGCCCCTGCGCTCCCGCGCCGTCGCCACCGCGTTCAAGGAGGCGGTCGGGCGTCTCCTCACGCCGCCGCCGATGATGCCCGCGATCACCGCCGTGCCGCTGTCCGTGCTCGTGGTGGACGACGACGCGATCAACCGGATGGTGATGGTGCGGATGCTCGAGCGCGTGGGGCACCACCCGGAGGTGGCCAGCGACGGGCACGCCGCCCTCGCGCGCATCGCCGCGGAGCGGTTCGACGTCGCGCTCCTCGACATGCGCATGCCTGGCCTCGACGGCCCCGCGACCGCCCGTCGGATCATCCAGGACCACGGCGTCGAGCGGCCCCGCCTGATCGCGCTCACGGCCAACGCCTCGGCGCACGATCGGGCCACGTGCCTCGCGGCGGGCATGGACGACTTCTTGAGCAAGCCGCTCCGCCTGCCGGAGCTCCGCGCCGCCCTCGCCGATGTTCGCCCGCACGCGGAGGGTCCGGTGGACTTCGACGCCCGGGTGCTGGCGGAGCTCGCGGCGCTACCGGGTGGAGAGGGGGGCCTGCTCGGCGAGCTCAGCGGGGTGTTCTTCGCCGACGCGCCGCGGCGGCTCCGCGCGCTCCGCGACGCGCTCGGCAAGGATCAGCGCGAGACGGTCACCCACGAGGCCCACAGCATCAAGGGTGCCGCGGGAACCCTCGGGTTCCGGCGGATCGCCCACGTGGCCGCCGAGCTCGAGAAGCGCTCGAAGACCGAGCCGAGCCCCACGCTGGAGCCGCTGGTGGAGGAGCTGCGCGTGGCGGTGGAGCGCGCCGAGACGCAGCTCCCGGGTCGCCTGCTCACGCCTCGATCCCTCGCGTCGAGATAGGACCGGCGACGAGGCGCTGGTAGGCGGCGGTCAGGGCCTCGGGGAACCGCGGGCCCTTGGCCACGAACTCGACGACCCCGGCGGCGCGGAGCAGCTCGCGATCGCCCTGGGTGGCTCGACCACTGATCGCCAGCGCCGGCACGCACCGGTCGGTTCCCCGCAGGTAGAGCACGAGCTCGAGCCCGCTCATCGAGGGCAGCCCGAGATCGACCACCATCAGGTCGATGCGCTGGCGGTCGAGCACGCGCAGCGCCTCTTCGGCGCTCCGCGCGACGTGGACCTGGGCCAGCGGGTCGGCCGCGGAGAGCAGCGCGCGCAGGATGTCCTGCATCGGCGGCGAGTCCTCCACCACGAGGAGCTCGCGACCGCGTCCGCGGCGGTGACCCCGCCCGAGGGCGTCGAGCTCGATCAGCAGCGCCTCCGCGCTGCCGAGGCGCTCCTCGGGCGCGTCGCGCAGCAGCGCCTCGAGGATTCCGACCAGGGCACGCGGCACCTCGGGGCGTTGCTCGAGCACGTGCGCCGCGGCCACGGTCCCCTCCGCCGGCAGCGCGCCGAGCAGGAGCTCGCACCCCAGCACGCCGAGCGAGTAGAGATCGACGAGCGGCCCCTCGCCGGGGCGCACCCGGCCTTCGACCTGCTCGGGCGGGGCGTAGCACGCCGTCGCCCCGAGGCCGCGCTGCGCGTGCACCTCGGCGACGGCGACGCCGAAGTCGAGCAGCACCACGCCGTGGTTGCGGGTGATCATCAGGTTGCTGGGCTTGAGATCGCGGTGGGAGAGCCCTGCGGCGTGCACCGCGACCAGCGCCTCGGCCACGCGGTGGAGGATGTGCACGGTCTCCTCGACCGTGTAGCGCGCGCCGATCGCCGCGCGCGCCGCGAGGTGGTCGGCGAGGGTGCGCCCGAAGAGCCGCTCCATCACGAGCACCGGCCGCCCCGCGTGCTCGAGCAGCGCGAGCGCCTGCACGACGCCGGGGTGGCGCACCGCGCCGAGCGCGCGCGCCTCCTTGCGGAGGAGGTCGGCGAGCGTGTCGTCGCGCGCGATCTTCAGGGCCACGCGACGGCCGAGGCCGTGATCGTAGCCCTCGAGCAGCACGCCCATGCCCCCCTCGCCGAGCACGCCGCGCACCTCGAGGTTGCCGATGCGGGTGCCCGCCTCGAGCCAGAGACCGGTGGGCGAGCCCTTGGGCGTGGGCACGGTCGTCGGAGCACCGAGCGGCGACACCGCGCGCAGGAGAGCGGCGCAAGCGCGCTCGAGCGGGTCGGGCATCGGCTCGCGCAGCGCCGCCTCGAGGTGGCTCGCGGCCTCCGACAGCGCGGGCAGCCCGAAGGTGCCGGCGTTCCCCTTGAGCGTGTGCGCGAGGACGCGGGCCTCGGCGAACGCCCCGGCGCGCACGGTCTCGACGAGCTGCGAGACCACCGCCGGGGCCTTCTCGGCGTAGGCCTGCTCCAGGCGGGCGAGCTCGAGCCGGAGCACGTCGTGGGTCGGCATGGCTCAGCCCCGGCCCGCGAGCAGGGCGCGCACCTGGTCGGCGAGCTCCGTCGGCCGGAAGGGCTTCTCGATGGTGCCCACGACCGACGGCAACGGCCGCGTCGAGGGCGCGCCGGTGAGCAGGATGATCGGGAGCCCTCGGGTGTGGGGATCGGCCGCGAGCGCCTCCGCCATCGAGAGGCCGTCGGTGCCGGGCATGCAGAGATCGAGGAGGACGACGTCGGGCAAGGAGCCCCGGAGCAGGGCCGCTGCCTCCGTGGCGTCGGCGGCGGAGGTCACGACGAACCCGTCGGCGCGCAGCACGACCTCGCAGAGGCGGCGCATCTCGGGTTGATCGTCGACCAGCAGCAACCGCACGGCCGGAACCTAGCACTCGCCCCCTCGGCGGCGATGGTCCGAACCGGTCAGCCGACAGTGAGCGGGGCCTGTCACGACCGCCGATCTCGCGCCTAGACGGGGTGAAGGTCGTCACCGAGCGTGAGCGTCGGAGGTACGGATGCGTGCGCGCTGGTTGTTCGTTGCCTCGTTGTCGGCGTTCGGCTGCTCGTTCGGGGGAAGGATCCCGCCGGGGTACGCGCCGATGCAGACCGAACCCGTGGTCGCGCCCGGGCCGACGGTCCAGGAGGACGAGGCCGCGGTCGCCAAGGAGGCCCGCCTCGACGCCCTGACCCGGCTCGCGCTCGTCAAGAGCCCGCTGGTCGCCGAGGCCCGGGCGCGCGCCCAGGCGGCCGTGGCGCGGGTGAAGGCCTCCGGGCGGTTCCCCGACCTCGAGCTCAAGTACGAGATCCTGGGCCAGCCCCTGAACAAGCCCTGGGCGCTCGGCTCGGCGCAGATGCACATGTTCGGGGTCCGGCTCACGCTGCCGGCCGCGGGCTCGCTCGACGCACAGACGCGCGTCGCCATGGAGGACGCCAAGATCGCCATCGCCACCCTGCGCACGCGCGAGCTCGACGTGGTGGCCGAGGTGCACAAGGCGTGGTCGCTCTACTGGGCCTCCGAGCACGAGAAGGCCATCCACCAGGACCACATGGAGGTGACGAGCAAGCTGCTCGCCCTCGCGCGGGTGCAGCTCGTCGGCGGCAAGACCACCCAGGGCGATCTGCTCCGCTTCGAGCTCGAGGTGAGCAGGATCCACGGTGACGTGCTGGTGCTCGAGCAGCAGAAGGTCACGAGCCGCGCGCGCCTCAACGCGCTCATGGGGCGCGCCGTCGAGGCCCCGCTCGGGCCGCCCGCGGAGCCCGCCGCGCCGGTGGTCGCGCCGCGCATCGAGGACGTCCGGGCGTTCGTCCTCGCGAAGCGCCCGGAGCTCGCCGCCGCGGCGGCCAGCGTGAAGAAGAGCGAGGCCGCGGTCGATGCCGCCGACAGCCAGGCCAAGTGGCCCATGGTGATGGTGGGCCTCGACTACCAGCTCATGCCGATGGCGCCGATGCCGCACGCCTACGGGGCGATGGTGCAGTTCAGCCTGCCGTGGCTGTCCTCGCAGCGCTCCGAGGAGGTGAAGGCCGCGCAAGCCGGCGTCGAGGCCGACAAGGCCACGGTCAAGGCCATCGAGTCGGCCATCCTGCTCCAGGTGCAGGAGGCCCTCGCGCGGTACGACGCGCAGCGCTCGACGTTGCACCTGATCGAGACCAAGCTCCTCCCCCAGTCCAAGAAGACCTTCGACGCGACGCTGGCCGCCTACGGCGCGGGCGGTGGCGAGGCGCTCTCGGTGGTGGACGCCGAGCGCACCTGGCTCCAGATGCGCATCGAGCGGAGCCGCGCGATGGCCCAGGTGGAGATCGCCCTCGCCGACATCGAGCGCGCGCTCGGGGCCCCGCTGTCCGCGCTCGGCAAGAAGAGCGCGCCATGAGCGAGCTGCCCGAGGGACAGGAGCCGCCGCCGCGCGGGCACCGGGCGATGGCGGTGGTGCGCTGGCTGCTGGTGCTCGTGATGGCGGCCGTGGCGTTCCTGTCGGTCGGCTACGCGCTCGACCTCCGCCACTCGCACGCGACCGAGGGCACCGAGACCTGGTACTGCCCGATGCACCCCGCGGTGGTGCAGGCCGGGCCTGGCGAGTGCCCCATCTGCGGCATGGCGCTCGTGAAGCGCGACGCGGCCACCGCGCCCGTCTCGCACGTCGGTCACCGGCACGAGGCGAGCGACCTCTTCGCGTGCCCGATGCACCCCGAGGAGACCGGCCAGAGCGCGGAGGCGCGCTGCCCGCTGTGCAAGATGAAGCTGGTCCCGAAGAGCACGCTCGACGCCGGCGTGGACGTCGGCGGGGTCGCCGCCAAGGTGCCGGGGCTCGCGCCGATCGAGCTCTCCCTCGACCGCGTGCAGCTCGTCGGGATGAAGACCGCCAAGGCCACCAAGGAGTCGCTCGGCCCCGAGGTGCGCACGATCGGCGTGGTCGCCGCGCCCGAGGGTGGCGTGGTCAAGGTCACGACGCGCTTCGCCGGGTTCGTCGAGGGCGTCGTGGTCGGGGAGACGGGCCGCAAGGTGAAGCGCGGGGAGCTCCTCGCCTCGGTCTACAGCCCGCAGGTCTACCTCGCCGAGCAGGAGTACCTCACGGCCAAGAGCCTCGCGGGCGACCTCGATCTCGCGGGCCCGGCGCGCAAGCGGCTCGAGCTGCTCGGGGTCTCCTCGTGGGAGATCGCCGCCCTCGAGAAGAGCGGCAAGCCGAGCAAGGCCCTCGGCGTCGTCGCCCCCACGAGTGGCTACGTGGTGCAGAAGAACGCCGTGCAGGGGCTCTCGTTCCAGCCGGGCACCGACCTCTACACCCTCGCCGACCTCTCGCGGGTGTGGGTGCTCGCCGACGTGTACGAGGGCGAGCTCGCGCGCGTGAAGCTCGGGCAGAAGGCCACGATCGCGTTCGCCAGCCTGCCGAACCGCACGTTCGTCGGCGAGGTGAAGCTGGTCTACCCGAGCGTCGACCCGGCGACGCGCACGGCCAAGGTGCGCGTGGAGCTCGACAACCCCGCCATGGAGCTCACGCCCGGCATGTACGCCACCGTGTCGATCGCCCTGCCCGCGGCGACCGCGGTGGTCATCCCCCGCGAGGCGCTCGTGGACACCGGCGAGCTGCAGTACGTGTTCGTGGACAAGGGCAGCGGCCGCTTCGAGCCCCGCGGCGTGACCGTGGGCGTGAAGGCCGGCGAGAAGGTCGAGATCCGCACCGGGCTCGTCGAGGGCGAGACCGTCGTGACGACCGGCAACTTCCTCCTCGACTCCGAGAGCCGCCTGCGCGCGGCGATCGAGGGCAAGTAGATGCTCTCCCGGATCATCGAGGCCTGCGCCAAGCACCGCCTCGCGGTGCTGCTCGCGGTGGCCTTCGCGACGCTGGCCGCGGTGTGGTCGATCCGCCGGGCGAAGCTCGACGCCATCCCGGACCTCTCCGACCCGCAGGTGGTGGTGTTCACCGAGTGGATGGGGCGGAGCCCGCCGCTCGTGGAGGACCAGGTCACCTACCCGATCGTCGCCGCCCTGGTCTCGGCCCCGAAGGTGAGCGCCGTGCGCGGGTTCTCGATGTTCGGCATGTCGTTCGTGTACGTCGTGTTCGAGGACGGCACCGACCCGTACTGGGCGCGGTCGCGCGTGCTCGAGTACCTCGGCTCGATCAAGGGTCGCTTGCCGGCCGGGGTCGACCCCCGCATCGGCCCCGACGCGACCGGCATCGGGTGGACGTTCCAGTACGTGCTCGTCGACAAGAGCGGCAAGCAGGGCCTCGACGAGCTGCGCACGTTCCAGGACTTCACGCTGCGCTACGCCCTCGGGAGCGTGCCCGGCGTCGCCGAGGTGGCGAGCGTCGGCGGCTTCCAGCGGCAGTACCAGGTGACCGTCGACCCGGAGAAGCTCAAGGCCTTCGGGGTCACGCTGCAGGACGTGGCCGCCGCGCTCCGCGACTCCAACGACGACGTCGGCGGGCGCGTCCTCGAGCTCTCCGGCCGCGAGTACTACGTGCGCGGCCGTGGCTACGTGCAGAAGCTCGCCGACCTCGAGAAGGTGGCCCTCAAGGTGAGCTCCGGCACGCCGATCCGCGTCGGCGACGTCGGCAAGGTGCAGTTCGGCCCGGAGATCCGCCGCGGGCTCCTCGACTGGAACGGCGAGGGCGAGGCGGTCGGCGGCATCGTGGTCATGCGCTACGGCGAGAACGCGCAGGAGGTGATCGCCCGCGTGAAGGCCAAGCTCGCCGAGCTCGAGCCAAGCCTCCCCCCGGGCGTGAAGGTCGAGATCGCCTACGACCGCTCCGACCTCATCGGCCGCTCGATCGCCACCCTGAAGCGCGCGCTGGTCGAGGAGATCCTCGTCGTGAGCGTGGTGATCCTGCTGTTCCTCCTGCACGTGCGCAGCTCGCTCCTGCCCATCCTGAGCTTGCCGCTGGCCGTCGCGCTCGCCTTCATCCCCATGTACCTCCTCGACCTGCCGGGGACGATCATGAGCCTCGGTGGCATCGCCATCGCCATCGGCGCCACGGTCGACGCCGAGATCGTGATGATCGAGGCCGCGCACAAGAAGCTGGAGCAGCCGCACACCGAACAGGACCGGCACCGCCTGCTCGCCGAGGCGGCCAAGGAGGTGTCGCCGGCGATCTTCTTCTCGCTGCTGATCATCGCGGTCGCGTTCCTGCCGGTGTTCACCCTCAACGGGCAGGCGGGGCGGCTGTTCCGGCCCCTGGCCTACACCAAGACGTTCGTGATGCTCGCCTCGGCGATCCTCTCGATCACCTTCGCGCCGGCCATGCGCGACTTCTTGATCCGCGGGAAGATCCACCCCGAGCACCGTCACCCCGTCTCGCGGTTCATCATCGCGATCTACAAGCCGTTCGTGTACGTCGCGCTGCGCAAGCCGAAGTCCACCGTGGCCCTCGGCCTGCTCGCCATGGTGTCGGCCGTCGCGCTCTACCCGAAGCTCGGGCACGAGTTCATGCCGCCGCTCGACGAGGGCGACGTGGTCTACATGCCGATCACCCTGCCGAACGTGTCGATCGAGCAGGCCAAGCAGCAGCTGCAGGCGCAGGACCAGGTGCTGCGTGGCTTCCCCGAGGTGGCGAGCGTGTTCGGCAAGATCGGGCGCGCCGAGACGCCGACCGACCCGGCGCCGCTCACCATGGTGGAGACCACCATCCGCCTGAAGCCGGTCGCGCAGTGGCGCAAGGTGCAGACGCCGCGCTGGTACTCGAGCTGGGCCCCGAACTGGCTGCGCCGCTCGCTCCGCGGCTACTGGCCCGAGGAGCGCCCGATCACCTGGGACGAGCTCACCGCCGAGATGAACAAGAAGATGATGTTCCCGGGGTGGACGAGCGCGTTCACCATGCCGATCAAGACCCGCATCGACATGCAGTCGACCGGCGTGCGCACGCCGATCGGCATCAAGATCCAGGGGGCGAGCCTCGACGAGATCGAGAAGGTCGGCGTGGCGCTCGAGCAGGTGGTGGCCAAGGTGCCCGGCACGCGCAGCGTGGTCTACGAGCGCAACCTCGGGGGCCTCTACGTGGACATCGTCCCCCGCCGCGACGACCTCGCGCGCTACGGGCTCACCGTCGGCGAGGTGGAGCGCACGGTCGAGGCCGCGATCGGCGGGGCGCCGGTCTCGACGACCATCGAGGGCCGCGCGCGCTTCACCATCAACCTCCGCTACCCCCAGGACCTGCGCAACGACCTCGAGAAGCTGCGCCGCGTGCTCGTTCCCGTCGGCGCGGGTGGCGCCGCGCCTTCGATGGACGGGAAATCCGGGGCGTTCTTGCGGCCGAACGAAGGGCCGCGGCTCGCGCAGATGTCGGGCATGGAGGGCGGCGGCGGGGGCGCGCCGTCGGTGCCCTCGCTCGGTGGGCCGATGGCCGACGTGCCGGGCATCGGCGGCAACGGCATGCCCGTGCTCCCGCCCGGCGTGTTCGGCGGAGGCCCCGAGCCTGCGCCGCTCGCGCCCCCGAGCCCCGCACCCGCGGCGGGCCAGCGCTGGGTGCCGCTCGGGATGCTGGCCGACGTGAAGATCGTCTCCGGTCCACCGATGGTCCGCGACGAGGGCGGCCTGCTGGTCGGCTACGTCTACGTCGACGTCGACCAGGGCCAGCGCGACCTCGGCGGCTACGTGGCCGACGCCAAGCGCGCCGTCCGCGACGCCCAGACCAGCGGCGTCCTCGCCGTTCCCCCCGGCTACGCGCTCTCGTGGACCGGCCAGTACGAGCTGATGGAGCAGATGACCGAGCGGATGAAGCTCGTCATCCCGCTCACCCTCGGCATCATCGTCCTCTTGCTCTGGCTCCAGTTCAAGAACGCCATCGAGGTGCTCATCGTCCTGCTCTCGATCCCGTTCGCGCTGGTCGGCAGCGTGTGGCTCATGTGGCTGCTCGACTACCGCGTGTCGACCGCCGTGTGGGTCGGCGTGATCGCGCTGGTGGGCCTGGCCGCCCAGACCGGCATCGTGATGATCGTCTACATCGACCAGGCCTACGAGAAGCGCCGCGCCGCCGGCAAGATCCGCGACCTCGACGACATCGTGTGGGCCCACATGGAGGGCACGGTGCTGCGCGTGCGGCCCAAGCTCATGACGGTGTCGACCATGCTGGTCGGCCTGATCCCGCTCTTGTTCGCCAGCGGTTCGGGCGCCGACGTCATGCGCCGCATCGCCGTGCCGATGATCGGGGGGCTCCTCACCTCCGCGTTCCTCACGCTGGAGATCATCCCGGTGATCTACACCTACTGGCGGCAGGAGCAGCTCCTGTTCGAGCGCCTCGTGGGCCTCGACGACGCCCGGTTGGCCCGCTTGCGGACGCTCGCAGAGGTGCACGCCGTGGCGTGGCTGCTGCTCGCTTCGACCCTGGTGTCGACGATCTACGTCGCGGTACCGAAGCGCCTCCTGCTCGCGGGCAGCGGGGTGCTGGGGGTCGCGATCCTGGCGAGCGCGATCGCCTATCTCGCGCTGCGGCCGCGCGCCCGCGCGCTCGTCTGGCCGGGCGCGCCGGTCACAGGGCGTGCCCCTTGAACTGGGTCGCGTAGAGCCGGGCGTAGACGCCCTCCTGGGCGAGCAACGCGTCGTGGGTGCCCCGCTCGACGATGCGCCCGTGGTCGACCACCAGCACCTGATCCGCGTCGCGGATCGTGCGCAGGCGGTGGGCGATGACGAAGCTCGTGCGCCCCTTCCGCAGGTGCAGCAGCGCGCGCTGGATCCGCGCCTCGGTGCGGGTGTCGACGCTGCTCGTCGCCTCGTCGAGCACCAGGATCGAGGGCTCCGCGAGCAGCGTACGGGCGATGGCGAGCAGCTGCCGCTGACCCTGGCTCAGGTTGCCGGCGCGCTCCGAGAGGACGGTGTCGTAGCCCTGGGGCAGCTGCCGGATGAAGCCGTCCGCGTCGGCGAGCTCCGCCGCGCGGACGACCTCCTCGTCGGAGGCGTCCAGCTTGCCGTAGCGGAGGTTCTCCCTCACCGTCGTGCCGAACAGGAAGGTGTCCTGGAGGACGAGGCCGAGCGCCTTGCGCAGCTCGTGCCTGCGGAGGTCGCGGAGGTCGACGCCGTCGAGGGTGATGACGCCGCGGTCGATCTCGTAGAAGCGCGTGAGCAGGTTGATGACCGTGGTCTTCCCGGCCCCCGTGGGCCCGACCAGCGCCACCGTCTGCCCCGGCGCTGCCACGAGCGACACGTCGTCGAGGGTCACCGTGTCCGGGCGATACCCGAACGTGACGTGCTCGAACCGGACCTCGCCCCGCACCGTGGCGAGCGGGCGCGCCTCCGCGGCGTCGTCCACCTCCCGCGGGGTGTCGAGGAGCTCGAACACCCGCTCGGCGCCAGCGAGCGCGGCCTGCATCATGTTGTAGAGGTTGCTGATCTGCCGCAGCGGGTTGACGAAGTTCTGCCCGTAGTGGATGAACGTGGCGATCAGGCCGACGCTCACCAGGCCCGACAGCGCGAGCAGGCCCCCGAGGCCCGCGAGCACGATGACGAACAGGTTGCCGAGCACCGAGGTGAGCGGCATGAGCAGGAGGGCGTAGGTGTTGGCGCGCACGCCGGCCGCGTGGACCCGCTCGTTCTCGGCGCGGAAGGCGGCGTTCACCGACTCGTTGCGGCGGAAGAGGTGGACCACCTTCTGACCGCCGATCGTCTCCTCCATCACGCCGTTGAGCCGGCCGAGGTCGCGCTGGAGCTCCGCGTAGCCCTTGCGGGTGTACACGGCGACGGAGCGCGTGAAGGCCAGCATGATCGGCACCACGAGCAGCGAGGCGAGGGCGAGCCAGCGGTCGAGCACGAACATCGCGACGACGATCCCGACCATCGAGAGCACGCTGGCGAGCAGCGTGGTGACGTTCTGGGCGACGGCCTGGTTGATGGCCTCGACGTCGTTGGTGATCCGGCTCATCACGTCGCCGGCCGCGCGACGCTCGAAGAACTCCATCGGGAGCCGCGAGAGGTGGCCGAACACCTCCCGGCGCAGGCGCTGGAGCGCACGCTGGGAGACGTCGGCCATGACGAGACCGGCGACCCACTGCACGACGTTGGTGCCGACGAACGCGGCCAGCATGAGCACCGCGGTGCGCGCGAGGCCGGCGGCGTCGCGGGTGGCGATGAACCGGTCGATGGCGACCCCCATGAGCCACGGACCGACGAGCCCGAGCACCGAGGAGACGACGATGGCGCCGGCCACGACGAGGAGCCGCCCGCGGAACGGCGCGAAGTAGTCGGCGAGCCGGAGGAGGGCGCCCTTCGGGTCCTCGGCGCGGGCGATGGTGCCGACCGCGTGGGGGCGCAGCGCGGCGCGCATGCCGCCGTCGCCAGGGCTCGTGGGGACGCTCACGGTGCCTCGCCCCGGCCCAGCTGCGAGTCGTAGATCTCCTGGTAGATCGCCGAGCTCTCGAGGAGCTCGCGGTGGGTGCCTTGCGCGACCAGGCGCCCCTTGTCGAGGACCAGGATGACGTCGGCGTCGAGCACCGTGCTGACCCGCTGGGCCACGACCAGCGTGGTGCGTCGGGCCCGCCCCTCGGCGAGCGCGGCCTGGATGCGCGTCTCCGTCTCGACGTCGACCGCGCTCGTGGCGTCGTCGAGGATCAGCACCGCCGGATCGAGCAGCAGCGCGCGGGCGATCGCGAGGCGCTGCCGCTGGCCCCCCGAGAAGTTGGCGCCGCGCTGCTCGACGCGGCTCTCGTACCCTTCGGGCAGGGCCACGATGAACTCGTGTGCCTGCGCCGCGCGCGCCGCCCGGATGACCTCTTCGTCGGTCGCCTCCGGGCGGCCGTAGCGCAGGTTGTCGCGCACGGTGCCCGAGAACAGGAGCGCCTCCTGCGGCACGAAGCCCACCCGCCCGAGGAGCGACGCCTGACGGACCGCGCGGACGTCGTCGCCGAACGCCCGCACCGCGCCGGCGGTGACGTCGTAGAGCCGCGGGATCAGGCTCACGAGCGTGGACTTGCCCGCGCCGGTCGCCCCGAGGACGCCGATCGTCTGCCCCGGCGCGGCGCGGAAGCTGATGTCGCGGAGGACCGCCTCACCCGCCCCGTAGGCGAACGAGACGCCCTCGAAGGCGACCTCGGCGGGGGCGTCGGCGCCGACGTCGTGGGCGCCCTCGCGGTCGACCACGTCGGGCTCGGTCGCGAGGATCTCCTCCACCCGCCGCAGCGAGGCGAGGCCGGCCGCCCAGGTGTTCGAGAGCATCGTCATCATGACGAGCGGGGTCATGGTGGTGAGCAGGTAGTTGGTGAACGCGACGATCTGGCCCACCGAGAGCTCGCCGCCCATGGACCGTCGGCCACCGAACCAGATGATGACGACGACGCCCGCGTTGATGCACAGGGTCAGCGTCGGGGTCATCGACGACATGAGCTGCATGACGGCCACCGAGCGGCGGGTCATGTGCTCGTTGGCCGCCTCGAAGCGGGCCACCTCGTGCTCCTCGCGGGCGAGCGCCTTGACCAGCCGCGCGCCGGCGACGTTCTCCTCGAGCACCTCGTTGAGGCGATCGAGCCCCTGCTGCACGGCGCGGAACAGCGGCTCCATGCGCACCACGAAGAACCCCACGAGGAGCGCGGTCACGACGAGGAGCGGCGCGAGCGTCGATGCCAGCCGCGGGCTCGTGGTGATCATGAGCGTGAGGCTGCCGACCATGAGGAGCGGCGCGCGGGTCCCGATGCGCAGCGAGACCTGGGTGAGGGTCTTGACGGCGGCGACGTCGCTGGTGAGCCGGACCAGCAGGAGGCCGGTCTTCTGCTGGTCCAGGTTGCCGCTGGAGAACCGCTGGATCCGCTGGAACAGCGCCTCGCGGAGGTCGCGCGCCACGCCCTCGCCCACGCGGACGGAGAACACGTTGTTGGCGATGGCGACGCCGGTGCTGACGGCGGAGATGGCCAGCATGACGAGCGCGGTGTGCACGACGAGGCGGCGATCCCCCCGCGCGATCCCCTCGTCGATGATGCGCTGGACGAGCCGCGGGATGGCGAGGTCCATCACCACGAGGGCGCACAGCATGACGAGCGCCAGCGCCGCCGCCCGCTGGTAGGGGCGCACGAACCCGAGCAGGCGACGGTGGGGAGGCACCTGCGGAGCGGATGGCATGGAGAGAGCGACCGCCCTGTCGTGTCGTCGTTGCACGCCACAGAGGATTCGAACCTCTGACCTTTGGCTCCGGAGGCCAACGCTCTATCCAGCTGAGCTAGTGGCGCGTGTGGCGGAGGCTTACCGCACCCCCGCGCTGCCGCCAAGTACGGTTCAGTCCTCCGTGAACCCGGCGACCTTCGAGAGGGAGTCCGGGAGCTTCATGTCCTTGGCCCAGCCGCACTTGAGCGGGCGGGAGGCCACCCGGTAGGCGCCCGTCTCGTAGCGCGAGCGGAACAGCGTCGCGTGGTCGAGGTCTCCCGGCGGCAGCAGCGCCACCCACTGATCGCCGGCCGTCGCCGGGACGGGCGCGGCCTCGATCATCGTCATGCACGGCTCGCCCGTGCCGTTCGCGTTCGTGCGCAGGACGGCGCTCGAGGTGGCGAGCACACGGTCCGCGCCGTCACCCTTCACCAGCACCGGGTGCCGGGTGCCGGTCGCGTAGGGGACGTTGATGCGGAGCGAGTCCTTCGGCAGCACGCCGCACGCCTTCGGCGGATCGCCGAGCGACTTCTGGGTGGGCAGCGGGAACAGGCCGGTCGGGTCGTCCTCCACGTTGCCCTTCACCACGAACCCGAACGCCGCCGGCGGGTGCGCGGCGCTGCCCGGGTAGAGGATGCCGAGCGCCGCGCCCGTGCCCACGCCGGAGTCGAGGAAGCGGAACATGCCCTTGCCGGGGAGGTCCGCGTCGGGCCACAGCGACCAGAGGCGCGACTCCCACGCACCGCCGGCCTCGTTCGACCAGGTGACGAAGAAGTTCGCCGGGTAGGCGTCGGCGAACACCACCGTGCGCTTGCCGATGCGGGTGGCGTCGTAGTGGAAGGCCAGCGCGGCGCCGCGCACGTCCTTCTGCGGCACGTCGGGCCAGGTGAGCTTGTCGACCTTGCCCGACTCGCTCACGAA
The DNA here is from genome assembly GCA_964624885.1 of uncultured Polyangiales bacterium. GTDB lineage: Bacteria > Myxococcota_A > Polyangia > Polyangiales > JADJMO01 > JADJMO01. The sequence goes on from CAZUZY010000016.1 coordinate 48,254, forward strand.
CCACAGCGGCTGATCGGGGGTCGACGAGGCGAGCGGGCGGACGTGGATGCCGCCGGGCGCGATCGAGAGCAGGAACGTGCGGGCCTGGCTCGGATCGAGGCGACCGTCGGCCACGTCGCGCACCGGATCGAGCGGGCCGACGCCCTTGATGGTGCCGCGGTAGACCTTGTTCGTCGCGGCGAGGTACCAGGCGACCTCCACGTCGACCGTCTGCTTCGGCACGATGGCCGGGACGAGGGGCATCGGCGCCACCGTCGGCGGGGGCATCTTGCCGAACGGCTTCGCCGAGCTCGTGGGCGCCGGCGTCGCGACCGGGCCGCCCGCGGGCTTGGGCGCCTTCTCGCGCTTGAACGAGTACTTGAGCGCCGCCACGCCCTCGATCTGCATCACGGCGTTCACGGCGTTGTCGGTCGACTTGTCGGCCGCGAACAGCGGGATCTCCTTGCGCTCGAGGACGCCCTTGGCGTCGGGCTTCTGCACGATGGCGACCACGGCGTTGGTCTTGGGGTCGCGGCGCGCCATCACCCAGCGCGTGTCGCCGCCGAGATCGGCGTAACCCACGCCGGGGAGCGTGAGCGGGCCCTCGGGGAGCCACTCGCCCTGCGCGGTGCACTCGATGCCGGTGCGCGCGACCGGCTTCGCTGGGGCCGGCGCGGCGGTGGCCTTGATCGGGCCCACGGCGCCGGCGGCGAGCTCCCAGCCCACCCGGATGCCCCGACCCCCGAGCACGCACGCCCACGCGTTGCACACCACCGGTCGATCGCTCGAGACGACGACGGACGGCGCGGCGGCGGCGACCTCGGTCCAGGTCTCGCCACCGTCGGCGGACTCGGACGCGGCCCCGAAGCCGTCCCAGATCAGCGCGCGGCGGCCGGAAGCCCCCACGTACGGCATGCCCGGCGTGGAGACGATCGAGCCCTTGAAGGTGGCGCCGTCGTCGGTGCTCACGTAGCGCACGAGCCCGCCGAAGAACGGCAGGTACACGACGACGAACGAGTCCTCGACCGCCACCACGCCGCCGTTGCCGTCGGGCTGGATCACCCCCGGCCCGCCGGGCTCGGGGATCGCCGCGAGGCTCTTGCGGGCGAAGTCCTTGCCGCCGTTCTTGCTGACGAACAGCGAGACGAGCCCGCTCTGGGTGGTGCCGAGCGCGTAGGCGTTCTGCTTGCCGAACACCACCGTCTGGAAGCGCGTGCCCTGCATCGACACCGCCTTGGCGACCACCTTTGCCCCGGGCAGCCGCACGATCGGCGGGCTCTCGTCACAGATCCAGTCGTTGTGACCGCGCTTGCAGGCCCCGTCCACGAGCAGCATGCCGTCGGGCGCGACCCAGATGCCGCGCTCGGAGCGCTCGGCGCCGTTGAGCACGCCATCGCTGACGAACTTCTCCCCGTGGTCGATGCTCTTCCACAGGTGCACCTGGGGGCGGTAGCTCGGCGGGTTGTAGCCCCAGCCCGGCTTGCCCCACTTGGGGGGCGGCGGCTGCGCGTGGTCGCCCGGCAGACGGTCGCACCCGATCTCGATCTGGTCGTCGTGGCCGCCGAGGCTCACGGCGTTGCAGCCGTCGAGGTCGGGCATGCGACGCGCCTTCGCCGCGAAGCCCGCGGCCTTGTTCGTGAGGTCGACCACGATCAGACGGTGACGGTTGTCGCCGTCGGGATCGGGCGAGAGCTCCAGGTACCGATCCGAGAGCAGGAGCCCGCGACCGGTGCGGATGGCCTCGGCGAGGTCGAGGGTCAGCGTGCCCTCGGGGGTCGGGAGATCGAAGCCCACGTGCGCCGCGGCGAGGTTGCGCTCGAGGCGCAGCGGGCCCTGCTTGAGCTGCGCGCTCCCGAGGATCCCGTCGAGGACGAGCTCGCCGTTGGCGTCGAGCGCCACCCGTCGGGCGCCGATGCCCGGGCTGCCGACGGCCTTCCAGTTGGCGCCGTCGTCGTCGGTGGCGAGCAGCTGTTGCGGCGCCGCGAGGGCGAGGCCGAGGCCGCTCCCGTGCATGGCGAGGCTGGTGAGGATGCCGTGGAGCTTGGGCGCGTTCGCCGGCCCCCAGGTGGCCCCACCATCGGTCGACCGCACCAGCGCGCCGGTGGCGTCGACCGCGACGAGGCCGGCCTTGCCCGGCGTGGCGAGGCGCAGCGGCTTCGGCGACTTGCGCTTGGCCTTGGCGGGCCCGAGCGGGTCGTCGGTCTCGAACACGGTGCCGCTCGCGCCGACGAAGAGGAACTTGCCGGCCGCGGTGCGCGTGACCCCGCGCAGATCCGCGCCGAGCAGCGAGGTCGCCGCGACGAGACCTCCCGCGGTCTTCTTGTCGAGCCAGCGCTCGCCGGTCTCGTTCACGTAGAGCGTGCCGGTGGCCCCGAGCTCGAGGCGGGTCTCGAAGGTGGTCGAGCTGGAGGGCGCGAGCACCCAGCGAGCGGGGGTCTCGACCGGACGCACCGGTTTGGCCACGGGCTTCGGGGGCGGCGCGGGCGGGGCGACGTGGACCGCGGGGCTGCACGCGCCGAGCGCGAAGAGCGCCGCGAGGCGGGAGATACGCACCATCGGCGCATGATAGGCCAGGACTCCGCCGCACGGGGCCCCGCTTCGGGGGAGGCTTGTGGTATGGTCGCCGGCCTGATGACGACCCGGGTGCTCGTCGTCGACGACAGCCCCACCATCCGCAAAGTCGTGGGTGGGGTGCTGACGCGCGCCGGCTACGAGGTCGGCGCCGCCGGCGACGGCGTGCAGGCGCTGGTCACGCTCAAGCGCGACAAGTTCGATCTCGCGCTGGTCGACTTCGTGATGCCGAAGCTCAACGGCTTCGAGCTGTGTCGCAAGCTGCGCGAGGACCCGGAGCTCCGCGAGCTGCCGGTCGTGCTGATGAGCGTGAAGGCGGACAAGATCCGCGACCACTTCCTGCGCCAGACCGGCGCGCTCGACGCCATCACCAAGCCGTTCGACCCGCGCGGCCTGCTCCTGGCCATCGAGGGTGCGCTGCAGAAGGCGGAGGAGGGCAGCCGCCGCCGCCGCCCCGACAGCCTGCCGCCCAACTCGCAGGAGGACGGCGGGAGCGAGAGCACGCTCACCGACACGATGCCGCCGTCGAGCCTGCGGCTCTCGATGCCGGAGCCGATGCTCCAGAAGCTCTGCGAGATCGTCGCGCGCTCCGCCAACCTCTCCAACGAGGCGGCGCGGCTCTCGATCGAGCGGGCCTACGGCAACGAGGGCCTCGGCACGCTGTGGACCGAGATCGGCGGCCAGGGCGCCCGGGCAGCGCTCTCGGGCGACCTCGTGGCCATCCCGCTCGCCGAGGTGCTCCAGCTCCTCCAGCTGCAGCGTCAGACCGGCATCATCACCATCTCCAACGACCGCACCGAGGTGCAGATCGCCATGCGCGACGGCCTCGTCGATCTGGCGACCGGCAAGGGCGCCGCCGACGAGTTCCGCCTCGGCCGCTACGTGGTCGACGGCGGCAAGCTCGACCGGCCGGCCCTCGACAAGTTCATCGCCCACGAGCGCCGCGAGAACACGGGCCGCCTGCTGGGCGACGCGCTGGTCGCCGAGGGCATCCTCACCCGCGACGACATCCACCAGGCCCTCGAGCGCCAGACCAGCGAGCTGATCTACGACGTGCTCCGCTGGACCCGCGGTCGCTTCGTGTTCGACCAGAAGGCCACCCGCACCGAGGCCAACGCCGCGCAGCTCGGGCTCCCCATCAGCGCCATCGTGATGGAGGGCTTCCGACGCGTCGACGAGTGGCGCCTCATGGAGGGTGTGCTCGGCGACTTCGACGCCACCTTCTACCGCGACCCGGGCGCGATCGAGGCCATGGGCACCGCCCGTCTCACCCGCGAGGAGCGTATGGTGTTGATGGCCGTCGACGGCGACAAGACCACCAACGAGATCATCGGCGGTCTGTCGATGGGCAGCTTCGACGTCTGCAAGATCCTGTATCAGCTGGCCCAATCGCGCTTGATTCGCCGCCGGGCGTCCTGAGCGTGTAGGATGCCGGGGATGCCGCGCACAACGCCGCTCTCCATCGTCTGCTTCGCGCTCCTGCTCGGAGTCCTCCCCGTGCTCGGCACGGCCTGCAAGAAGGACGAGCCGGCGCCCGCCGCCACGTCGTCCGACGACGACGACAAGGACAAGAAGAAGAAGAAGAAGAAGAGCGCGGACGACGACGAGGGCGACGACGACGACAAGAAGAAGAAGAAGAAGAAGAAGGACGACGAGGAGCCCGCGCCCCCGCCGCCCTCGGCCTCGGTCTCGGCGAGCGCCTCGGCGAGCACGCCCCCGAAGCCCACCGCCACCGTGGTCGGTCCCAAGCCCACCGGCACCGCCACCACCACGGCCAAGCCCTCGGGCACGCCCACCCCCGGCTGGCCGCTCCCGACCGTGCCGCTCCCGACGATCCCGATCCCGACCTTCCCGCCGCCCGCGACGACCTGAGCTCCTTCAGCGCTCGGCGAGCCGCTCCGCGAGGAGCAGCGCGTCGACCGGCCAGTACTCCCGCGGGCGCGCCCGGGGGGCGCCCGTCTCGGCGAGGGGCCGACACGTGAGCACGGCCCGCAGCCAGTCCGCGTGGATCGCCGTGCGCCCGTGGTGGGCCCCGAGCAGCGCCCCCGCGATGCACGCGTTGGTGTCGGTGTCGCCCCCGCGCCCCACCGTGTCGACGAGGCCCTCCTCGAACGACGGCGCGTGCAGGAGCTGGAAGAAGGCGTTTTGCAGGGCGATCGCGTAGAACCCCTGGTGGGTGACGTAGTCGTGGGGGGCGCCGTCGCGCGCGGCCTCCACCACCGCGTGCACGTGGTCTGCAGAGACGGGCTCCCCGAGCGCGGCGCCGACGATCTCGGCGGGGCTCGCGCCCTCGAGCGCGGCGATCAGCGCGGCCACGTACACCGCGTTGGCGTCTGCGCAGGCGGGGTGCACGTGCGTGAGCACGGCGTCGGCCCGCGCGGCCG
>CAZUZY010000017.1:0-52770 GCA_964624885.1 uncultured Polyangiales bacterium
GCCGCCTGGAAGGGCGCGCGCCGCGACCGCCTCCCGAGCGCGGCCCCGCCGGCCACGAGCACGGGCACGGGCGAGGAGCCGCACGGTGAAAGCCAGCAAGTCTTGCAGACCGGGTGATGCACCCATCAGCCGGGCTTCTCCCCGAAATACCGGGGAGAGGCCTGGTTGCCCTGATGCACGCGTCAGGGCTCGCGCCGCCCACGCACGTGATGTCGGCGACATACGCACCGAGAAGAGGCTGGACCGATACCCGCATGGACCCCTGCACATGAACGCGATCCCCACCACCACCGCCGAGAACCCGCTCGCCCGCGAAGACTTGAACGTCCGCATCTTCCAGGGAGAGGCGCCCGACGGGCGCCCCGTGCCCGAGGCGCGGCTCCGCCTCCGAGAAGGCCGGCGCCCCGACATGGCGCGCCTGCTGAACCAGGCCGTCATCGCGGTGCGCGCCGAGATCCCCGAGGAGGAGCGTTTCTGCTGGCGCGTGCGGAGCGAGCTGCTCGGGGATGCCGAGGGGCGCGTGTACTTCCTGCTCGAGGAGGGAACGCTCGCCGAGCACGCCGAGGGCACGCTCGCTCTTCACAGGGCCTTCCGATGAGCGAGAGAGCTTGCCTAGCCGCGACACGGATGCATGACTCACGTCGTCGCGCTCCACCCCGCCTCCTGCCGCGGCGGCTCCCGCCGACGGTGCTCACCATGACCCGGCTCTACTTCGCCTACGGCTCGAACCTCGATGAGGAGCAGATGCGCGCCCGGTGCCCCGCGGCGGCCCGAGGCCCGCGCGCCACGCTCCACCACCATGCCCTGGCATTTGGAGGCTTCAGTCCGCGCTGGCAGGGCGCCGTGGCCAGCGTCGTGCGCGAGAAGGGGCGCACCGTCGCTGGGCTCCTCTACCAGCTGACCGCCGGCGACGTCGACTCGCTCGACCGGCACGAGGGCGTTCCGTACGCCTACGAGAAGGTGGTCCGGTTCGTCGTCGACGAGCACGGCCGACGACGACGGGTGTTCACGTACGTCCAGCCAGCGAACACGTTCGAGCCTTGGACGCCGCCCGCGAAGTACTTCGTCCAGATTTGGCGCGCCTACCAGCGCCTGGGATTCGACCGCGCTGCGCTCGCAGCCGCTGCAGGGATCCAGCACCCATGACCACGACCAAGCACCATCGGATTTTCGTTTACGGCACGCTGCTCGCGGGCGAGCCCAACCACCGGCTGCTGACCAAGAGCGAGCTCGTCGGGCCAGCGCGGACGAAGGGCGTCTTCGGGATGCTCGACCTCGGTGGGTACCCAGGGGCGGTGGTGGGCACCGAGACGAAGATCGTCGGCGAGGTGTACCTCGTGGACGACGACACGCTCTTCCAGCTCGACCGGCTCGAGGGCCACCCCCGTTTGTACCGGCGGACGCCCATCGAGCTCGAGGACGGAGGGGAAGCGGAGATGTACATCCTCAACGATCGAGACCGGCTACAGCGCACGATCCCATCGGGCTCGTGGCGAGAGCATCTCGCCGGGCGCAGGAAGGAGCGGTTCGGATGAAGCTCATCACGCAAGACGGACGGGTCTTCTTCGGCACGGCTGCCCAGATCCTCGTGCAGATGCGGGACATCTCGTTCAGCGCCGCTGACCTCACGCTCGGGAAGTACGTCGACTGGGTCATCGAGAACACCCGTCGCTACGAGGGGGTCGAACTCGTGGTCGCGGGCGACACCGACGAGGCGCGGGCCAAGGCGTTGGTCGAGGAACTCGTGCACAAGGGGCTCGCCCAGCGCGGCTGAGAACCAAGCTGCGCAGCTCGGAGAAAGTCCCCGAGGAGGGACTTCACTTCACGAGAACCAAGCTCACGTATGTCGCCACGCCGCGACGGAGAGAACGCGCGGCCTGAGGAGACCCCGCATGTCCGCTCGCCGCACCGAAGGCCCGCACCCCATCCTCGAGACCACCTACGCGGGAGCGACCGCCCGCCTTCTGCGCGCCGAGGGCACGTACGGGACGCCGCGCCCGCGCATCCACCTGGAACTGCCCGCGGGCTCGAGCCACCGAGTGACCGCCGCCAAGGCCTACACCCTCGCCGCCGCGGTCGAGCTCGCCTCGGATCGGCGCGGCGCCCAGTGGGTGGTGTGCGTGAACGCGGAGGAGTCGGTCGCCTGGGTCGACCTCGAGCTCAGCGAAGGGTTGCCCGACGAGGTGGAGGCCGGGCTCGACACGCTCCGCGCGGTGCTCACCCAGGCCGCGGGCGCGTGATGGCCGCGCAGGTCCTCGAGAAGCGGTTCAGCGCGCTGGTCGCGGTCGTCGCGGAGCCGAAGGATGCTCACGGAGCTCGGGCGCTCCGGCTCTGCCAGCACAGCTCGTTGATCGTCGGGCTCGACTGGAACGGCGACGTCGCCTTGGCCGCGCGGGGCGTGTTGCTCGACGTGTTGCCCCAGCTCCACGTGCGGCCCTGGGAGCAGATCGTCATCCTCACGAACCGCTACGTCGGGCTCACGCGCCCGGTCCTCGATGCCGCGCTGTTCGCCCTGTGCGGGGTCCACAGGCGCGCCTGGCGCGTCAGCCCGCTGCCCATCGACTTCGCGCCTGGCGAGTGCGCAGAGGCCGAAGCGAGGGAAGTGTTCGAAGCCCTGGCGTTCTTCCGCGCCCAGCTTGCCGGAAGGTGAGGGGACCGGCCGTTACCGAGCCCGGCGGACATTGCCTGGCCTTCGCGCCGGTGAGCGGCAGGCGAAGGCTTCAGGCATGACGACGAACAAGCGCAGGGTCTCCATCCGCCGGCTGATGGACGAGTACGCGGTCATCCAGCAGTTGCGCGCCGAGCTTGGCATCCAGGCTGCCGACCGCACACGCCCCGTGGACGGCATGCTCGACGACCTCGAGCGCGCCGTGGCCGCGATCGGGCAGACGGCTCGAGGACGGCGCGTCGGCGTGCGGCTCCACGTTGCGGCGCTCGCGATTGGCGAGCGGGAGCGGCTCGAGCGGATCCGGAACGGGCGGGCCGAGCACGAGCGGGCGGCGTGAAGCGTCGTCGCCGTTCGCGCGAATGGCCGCTTTTGAATAGAAGCGGCCATTCGACCGTGAATGATCTCCAGTGGTTGCGCGTCCCTACTGAACACGCCGCCCTCGGCGATGACGCTCATCAAGATCGCGTCCGATTCTCTGCCTCCTGACCTTGCTTGGTCCCCTCGACGCATGTAGTCCACGCCAGCCCCCGATGGCCACCCACAAGCGCTCCCTACGATGGAGAGCACCCGACCTGAGCCGCATCTCGTTCGGCGAACTGCGGCGGCTCGACATGCCCGCGCACTGCTGGGTCGACGGCCTCGACCTCGACCTCGAGGGGAAATTCGCGGGGCTCTGTGTGTCGTGGGCGACCAGTCTCGGACCCGACTTCAGGCTCGAGGTCGAGGCACGGATCGAGCGCTGGTGGCGTGACCTTCGCGGACAGCGAAGTAGCCAGCCGCTCGCAACGGTGATCCCGATTGGGCGCGCACAGCGGTGACAAGCTTAATCGCCGGGCTCCTCGCTACTCCGAAGTCCGCAGCGCCGCGGCAACGCGCCTCTCTCCCGCTACGGCATGCTGCTCGTTCTTCTCGACGTTGGTCAGGAGGTCCCGGAGTTGCCGGCGTTGCTTTTCAAAGCTCGCGCTGAGCACGCGGACACCCGAGTTCGGATAGCGGAGTGCATTCGCGCATAGGAGCGCGGAGCCGACCCGATCTGCCAGGCGACCCAGCAGTTCCCCATCCACAGTCGCCAAGACTCGCCCAGCGAAGTCTGCGCGGAACACCTCCTCGCAGCGTCTGGCATGTACCATCAAGTAGTCCATGTATTCGTCGGAAGGCTTCGAGGCCTTCGCCTTGGCCTCGATGCAGAGGGCCTCGAGCTCAATGACCAACTCACGTTGGTCGAGCTCGCCGGCCCAAAGCGCCAGCTCTGCCAAGCGCTCGACTCTCACCTCGCCGTGTTCTCGGATGAGTTCCGTCTCCTGGTGGAGACAGGCAACGTGAACCTCGCGAAGATCCGGGGACTCCACCTCTGCTCGCCAGCGCCGAACGGATGCGAGCGCCGGCGCGGCAGAATTCAGGTTCGTGATCATCCAAGCCTTCGGCGGGGGGCGGGGGGTTCGTGTCCGCAGATCGTCTCCGGCGACCCCCACGGCTCGTTCCAGCTCTCGGGCGAGCGCAACGTCTGGGCTTGCACGCCGAGCTGCCCTGTCGACCATCGGCAGCAGGATTCCCATGCGCGAGAGCGGCTCGGCGATGAAGAGCTCGGCCTCAGTCGGCTGCTTCCGCTCTCGATAGTGCCTGATGACATCACGCGCCTTCCGCAGTTGGCCCGCAAGCCTGCGCGCCTCGGCCAGCAACTGCAGGCTGGGATCGGAGATGCGGCCGAGCTGACGCTCGAGACCGCGCACAATGGCGTCCACATCTGCCAACAGGTGTTCGACCTGGCCAAGATCGCAGGCGTCAGCAGGCTGCCCAGCAAACTCACGAGCGAACGTCGCCCTCGCCTGGGCCAACTGGGCTGCCACCCGAGCCAGCTGCGGTGGGGTCGGCATCACCGCAGCTTCGCGCTAAGCTGCGGACATGTCGAGGGAGAGGCGAGTTGCGGTCTGGTCCGCTCTGTTCGTCCTCGTCGGACTGGCCGGCTGCAACGCGCTGACGGGCGTCTCTGAGTTGGAGAAGGTCGACTGCGTCGACTGCATCGGCGACGGCGCCAGCGACAGTCCCACCTCGGACTCGACATCTGAGGTCCTCGATGGTCGAGAGACTGCCCTCGAGGCGACGAGCGACAGCCTTGATGGGGACGTCGACGCAGCGACGGACGCTGTCGTCGACGTGCTGCCCGACCTTGGCCCAGACGCCAAGGCGTGCTTCACCGATCTTGGGTGCGATGACCTGAACGTGTGTACGTCGGACCAGTGCATCAAGTCTGCGGGGCTTGACTATGGAGTCTGCTCGAGCTCCAAGCTCGACGCCGATGGCGACGGCGAGTCCCCCACGTTGGGTCTGTGCGGTCCAGACTGCAACGACGCGAACAAGCTCGTCTTCTCGAAGCAGACAGCCTGGTTCACAACGGCTTACACCACACCGTCAGGATCCAGCTTCGACTACAACTGCTCCGGCAAAGCGGAGCAGGAGCGCACGGTGGTGTACAAGTGCACGCGCGTTCTGTCGACCTGCAGCGTCACCGCAGGTTGGCTCAGCGTGGTTCCGGCCTGTGGCGCGACGGGAAGCTGGGTTGCGTCGTGTACCCCAGCCGTCTCGGGCGGCTGCACGCCCGTTCTGTCGACCGTCACCCAAGCCTGTCACTGACTACCAAGCAAGACCTACCGAGGTCAGCTTCTTGGGGTATACAGCCGGGTCAAGTCCGGCCCCCAGCGATCCTGCGAGGTTCGAGCCCCAGCAGAGCACCGTGACTTCGTCGACGCCCAGAACGCAGGTCGTGGAGTCAGCGTCACCGCCACTTACAGCGACGAACTTTACGCCAGCGGCAGGCAGAATCGATGCTGGTACCGTGATGGGTGTCGGCGAGCTCGTGGTTGTGCCATCACCCAATTGACCCGACACGTTGTTACCCCAACAGCGAAGGCCGCCGCTGTCGAGAACTGCGCAGGCATGAGCGCTCCCCGCGGAGACCTGCTTGACTCCAGTCAGCCCCTTCACCGCTACGGGAGTGGAGCTCGATACCTTGGTTCCATCGCCGAGCTGACCGTCATCGTTCAATCCGGCGCACTTGGCGGTCCCGTCGCTCATTCGAGCGCAACTAAACTGTAGCCCCGGTGCCAGCTGTGTAGCTCCAAAGTAGCCAGCTTGAGGCGTCAGGGTCTTGCCGTCCTTGGCAGTGCCCAGCTGGCCAGCGATGTTCTGACCCCAGCCTCGAGCCTCGCCAACGAGGAGCGCGTACGACTCGAAAAAACTAGCACCCAACTGCAGCGCGCCCTTTGCTCCAGGCACTTCAACCAGTGCCGGAGCGAAAGAATCCTTCGCCAGTCCGTTGCCGAGCTGGCCCTCCTCACCTTGGCCCCAGCACCGGACGGTGCCATCGGCCCACTTGGCACATGCGTGCCAGAGGCCCATGGCGATGTCCACAACGCCGCTCACACCATCGACGAGGATAGGCGACTCGATCGTGGGAGACTTTTTCGTGGGGATGCGTCCCCACCAGATCATCTTTCCGTCGTTGAGACGCGCCGCAGTAACACTGTAGCCGCCGGCGATCTGCGCAACGTCCGAGACACCGACGACGGGAGTCGGCTTCAGGACTTCGGCGGGCCCTGGGCCAAGTGCGCGATCGAGGTTGAAGCCCCAGCAACGAACCGTGGAATCTGACAGAAGGGCGCAGAATGGGTTGGCGATGAGTTGCCTGACCTTCAAGCACTTGTTACCACCACAACCGATCGCGCAGGTTTCGTCCGACCACGTGCCAGTGGCGCCGCACGTCTGCATCGTCATGGTATCGGCGCATCGAGTTCCTCCAGCAACGCACGGCCCCGTGTCGCCACCATCCGGCTTCGCGTCGGCGTCTACCGCGTCGCTCGCGTCGCTCGTGTCGGCGAGCACATCTCCGCCTGAGTCGGCCGAGTCCGCAGCCGCGTCGTCCGTGCAGCGACCAAACTGGGAGCACGCTGTCGGAGCGCCCTCCAGGTCAACGCAAGCCCCGAGGGTCGGCAAGACCAAGATCGCGACGAGTGCCACGCGCATCGAGACCACCTTAGCGTGGGTCGCGCCGGACGCCACGTCAGCCACCATGAGTGTCGTTCGCCGTGGGCAGGATTGCCTCCTGGTAGTCGAGCATCTGCAGCTTGTGGCGTCGCGCGAGCTCCGCCTGAAGTCGCGCCCAATCGGCACTGGGGGGGACATCGATCGCCAGCATCTGTTCGCTCAACTCAGACTCACAGCCGCACGACGCCGCGAATCGCCGCACGTCGGTCAGCTGCGCGGCCTCGGCAATGACCCTTACCGTGCCATGTCCGCTGGAACGGACCAACGCCTGGGGGCGCAGCTCACTATCCTGCTCCACCGCACGAATGCGATCGCCAATCGCGACGCAGGCATAGAAGGGAATGTTGTCGACCTCGAACACGTCTGGCTGACTCGCCACGGGAAGAACCCAGACGCCCTCGTAGCGAATTGGGGGATAGCCGTCCTCGTCCTGCTCGAGTTCGAAGACCATCTTGCGGTGGGCGGGGTTGCTTGACATGTCCGACCTACTCCAACAGCAGCGCTGGATCGAACCAGACGTCGATGCCAACCTTGGTGTTCGCCGCGGGAGGGTCGGGCTCAACACTCTTCGGCCACCAATTCACAGGTCGAACTCCTCGCCAGTTCGGCAAGCCTCCTCGACGAGTGCATCGCGCACCTCGCCCACTGGGAGTACGACCATGCGACCCGAGGGCAGCGGGAAGACCCCAACTTGGAGGCCATTCTCGATCCACTTCGGCATCAAGTCCTCCACCAACTCGTGAAGTTCGATTGGCGTCGGACGCTGGTCAGCCCAGAGTCCGACAGCGGCTGCTCGAGCGAACGTCTCGGCAGGCCAGAGGGGGAACACGCGGGGGGATTCCGCATCGGAGCTTGACACCCATCCCTGATCGTCACTCAAGCCCCACGCCACGCCCCAGTCAGCCACCTTGTTGATGAAGTACCGAAAACGTTCCGAGGCGTCGGCCTTCAGCAGCGCTGCAACCTCTTTCTCGCGCGGCACGAATTGCTTGCTCATTTGGTCTCTCCCGGTCCAAGCGGTCGCTCCTTGTTGAGGGCGCCTTGCTTGTCGATCTCGTGGCGGGCCTGGTGAAGGTCGCGGTCCTGAAGCACGGAGTGCTTGTAGCTGTACCCCTTCGCCGATTCGCGTCCAGGGACATGTGCGAGGTCCTTGCCAGGTGGCAAACGCATCTTCTTCCTGTTGCCCGCCTTGATGGCGTTGGCCTCCTGCTTGAGCCAGCCACGATCCGCGCTCCCCAGATTCGGGTCCTCCTTGAGTTCCCGAAGCTTCGCCTGCTTGCCGGACCGGCCGACCCCCCCCTTCTTCTGAAACGTATCCACGGCAGTTTTCGTGCCGAGCGCGACGTCCTTGACCCCAGAGCCCATGAGCCCGACGCCAAGGCCCATCACCGCAACGCCCGCCATCGTCGCGGGCACGCTGACGGCGGACGCCGTTCCGGCGGATGCCACCGTGGCTCCACCACCCAGACCTGCGAGGCCCGCGCCAGCCGCGGTGAGCTGAGACCCTGCCCAAATCTTGATTCCGCCGGTCACCGTCTGGCCGACGGCCTCGCCGTACTTGAAGCCAGCGCTGTCGTTCGGCGAGATGGGGATGTAGGCGCCCCCCGGCGTGATGGCTTTCAGGGTCCCATAGGCAACGCCCCCAAGGACGTTTCCGACGCCAGCGGCCTTGTCCTTCAACCACTCGCCGAAGGCTCCCGTCGGATCTACGAACTCCGTCGGCCGCAATGCAGCGTAGGCGTAGGCGTTCGCGTTCCCAAGTTCGGCGCCGACCATGCGAGTTGGGTCGTTCGCCGCGAGCGGGTCCGCGCTCGTCCAGACGCCGAGTTCGGGCGCGTAGGCACGCGCTCCCATCTGGTCGAGGCCGACGCCGCCGTCGCGTGGCGTGTTCGCGTACTTGCGCGTGACCTCGGTGGCGCTGTCGTATCGGGTGACTCCGTAGGGGAACACGGCGCTCGAACCCCTACTCACGCCTTCGCCCGAGGTCGTCTCGGTCGCGGAGCCGATGGCGTCCGCGAACATGAGCTCGTCGGCATCCGTGAGGGTGAGGATCGTGCCCTCCTCGACGGGAGGCGCGTCCGAGCTGCTGTTGCCGCAGCCGGGCGTCCCGAGCACAGCGACACCGAGGAGGAACGCGAGCGGCGCTGTGAGCCGCCCGAGCCGCGCCAGCGCGCGCCAATGCCGGTGGACGAGCACCAGGGCCACCACGAGCCCGATCAGCGCTCGTGAGGGATCCATGAGGCCCCCTGGGGCCTCCCCCGTCGGCCGACCGACTGCGCACCCTGCTCGGGGTTCGGCTGCGGCAACACCGTTGGCGTCCGCGAGCCGCGCGATGCGGCGCCCGCCGTGGGCGATGAACCGCACGATCTTCCCGTCCTTCACCTCCGACCAGTCGTCGATGAAGAGAGTCGTGTGGTCGCCCGTGGCATCGTGCTCGACTCGCACGCGGCGCATGCCCGCGTGATCGAAGGCGGAAGTGGCGGTGGCGCCGGTGGCGCGGCTCGTGACCGAGACGAGCTGGTCGGCATCGTTCCAGGTGTAGAGCCGGTCGCCGTCGTCGAGCATGCGCCCGCGCGGGTCGTAGGAGATCGTTCGACCCTTGAAGCCGGTGACCGCGTGCGGCCCTGCGCTGGCTCCGTAGGTCATCGCGCCGACGTGGTGCTTCGGGTCGCTGCTCTTGCGCTCGAGGATGTTCCCCGAGGCGGAGTAGGTCCACGCGGTCTCGCCCCAGCGGCCCGTCACCTTGGTCAGTCGGTACAGATTGTCGAGCTGGTAGACCTCGGAGCGGTCTCGGTCGGGCGTGATGCCGGGGCGGTTGTCACGGATCTCCGAGATGTTGCCGACCGGATCGAGGATCCACTCGAGGCGCTGCACCAGCAGGCCGGTCTTGGTGCGTGCGAGCGATTCGACGCGTCGGCGGTCGCCGTCGTAGCGGTGCCACTCCTCGACGCCGGTCGAGAACTTTCGCGCGATCTCGCGCCCGTCGGCGTCGAGGTCGAAGGCGACTGCGTCCTTGCCATACCCGACGATCTGACCGCGGAGATCGTACTGGACGCGAATCGAAGAGCCGTCCGGGTAGCGATGCAGGTACTTGCGGTCCTGGGCATCGAACGCGTTTCCCGTGGTGTACGGAACGCCGCCGAGCGTCAGGGTGGTCTTGGTGTTGCGGAGGCGCGCGTCGTACTCAAGCGCGATGAGGCCCGCCGGGCTCGCGGCTGAGGTCAGCATGCCCACGCCGTCGTCTGTGGCGTCGTAGGTGCGGGAGACCTCAGGGGTGCCGTCACCATTCCAGTCGTCGGTGAGGGGACGATCGGCGAGGTCGAAGGTGTACTTGGCGACAACACCGCCGGGGTGGGTGTGGGCGATGAGATTGTCGCTCGTATCGAACGCGAAGAGGTGCTTGCCAGCGTCCGGGTCGTCGACCCGGACGCGCCGACCCTTGCCGTCGTACTGGTAGCGAGCCGTGTGACCTTCGGGATCTTTTCGTAGGAGAAGAGCGCCTGTGGGGTCGTAGGCGTAGGTGGCGACGAGGTCCTTGCCGCCCAATGTGCGCGCGATCGCGGCAAGGCGACCGAGGCCGTCGTGTTGCTCGACAACGGGGGTGTGCTCGAAAGGTGAGCTCGGGTCGTTCTGGTTCGGGTCCCAGGACTTCGTGACGAACGGCAGGTACTCCATGCGGCTCTCGAAGCCGAGCTGGGTGCGGCTCCGCACAAGGCGTCCGGTGGCGTCGAAGAACGAGTCGTCGCCCGGGAACTCGCCGAAGAGCGGAGGCGTCACGAGCGCGCTCGCATCAACGAACCGCGCCCGCAGGGTGCGGCGGGCGTTCCCTCGCGCATCGAACAGGGTGACGGGGGCGAGGACGTACCGGCCGCCGGCGGCGGGCGTCACCGCTCCGCGCTTTCGACCAAGCCCGTCGGTGAAGGCGACGCCGTCCTCCGTCTGCTCGTACCCAGAGAAGATCCGCGCCGAGGTCGTGACCTTCGAGAGCGGCGCGCCGAACTCGTAGCCGTAGCGGATGGTCGGCTTCTCGGGAGAGTCCCCGGGCTTCACCATGGTGGTGATGCGGCCGAGGCCGTCGTAGCCGAACGACGAGACGGCGCCGTTGAAGTTGGTGAACGACTTCACCGTGCCCAGCGTCGTGTCGTAGGCCGCCTGCTGGATGAGGAGCTTGCCAGGGCTTGTGCGCACGCCCTCGGCGATGGGGAAGGTGCGCGTGTCGGGGTCCCACTTGAAGATCCTTCCGCCGCCGCGGGCGTCGAGCATCTCGAGGAGGTTGCCGTCGGCGTCGTACTTCGAGCTGCCGAGCAGCTCCCAGGCGTCGCCTGCGACCCAGGCCTCCTCGCGGATAAGGTCACCGCGCACGACCTCACCGAGCGGGAGGCCCTTGAACGCCTCGCCGTCGTAGTAGTGCCGCCGGAGGCGGACGCGCGTGCCAGCGGCGTCGGTGACCTCCTCGGTTGCGAGGTGGCCGAGGATCCAGTCGGTCGTGTTGTTGGCAAACGTGCGGCGGGTGAGGGCCTCGTCGTTGCCGGCGAGCTTGTCGCCACCGACCACGAGCCCCCAGCGCTTCTCCCCGACAACGTTGCCGTACTCGTCCTGCTCCCACTCGGTGAGCGTGGTCTTGCCACCGGACGGGTTCTTGCCCTCGACGACGAGCAGCTCCTCGGCGCTCTTGAACGAGTATGAGATCTTGCGACCATCGAGCGCGGTCGCGAGGGACTTCAGCGTGTAGGTGCTCGTGACCTTGTCGAAGATCTTCCCCGACTCGTCCTTGCGGAGGACGGAGAGCACCTGGCCTCGCTGCGTGCGATCATCCAGGCCAACGTCGAACACGCTCTCGGTGAGCAGGCTCGGCGTGAAGGCATCGCCAACGGCGACCTCGGTGCCGCCAGCGAAGCCAGCAAATGTGCGCTCGACGGCCGAGTAGGTGCCGTCGCGGTAGTGGAAGAGTGTTGTCAGGGTGGGGTCGCCGAGGCCCGAGTCGATGGCGACCTTCTTGACGACGGGCATGCCGACGTTGATGCGGCTGGTCCACGGCTTTCCAGCGTCGCGTGCCGCAGCGGCCTCGCGTCCGGCGGTGCCGTAGGTGATCGTCACGCGCTTCCCGAGACCGTTGTCGATCGTGGTGAGCAGACCTGCGCGGCCCTCCGGGAAGAGTTCCAGGTACTTCCACGAGCCTGCCGCAGCGCCGGAAACGTCTACCCAGACGATGTCCGTCGTGCCGGAGGCGTTCATGTCGGCGAGCTTCACCGTGCCCGTCGGTCCCTTCTCGGGCGCACCGGCGATCGACTTGATCGGGGAGAAGGCGCCCTCGGTCTCGGCGAGCGCGACCTCGAGGTGGGTCACGCCGATGCGGAGCAGGTCAGGGAAGCCGTCACCATCGACGTCGGTGAGCTGAAAGGGCGCCGTCGGGTCGAACTCGGGCACGCCGGTAGCCGTCTTCGGCGCCTCGAACTTCCCGCGGCCTCGGCCGAGCCAGTAGGTGAGCGAGCCCGAGCGCAGGTAGCAGAGGTCCTGGACTCGGTCGCCGTTGACGTCGCAGAGCTGGGTCTTGCCGTCGGAGAAGCGAAGGGGCTGCTTGTCGTCGACCTTGCCGATGAAGACGGGGTCGGCCCAGTCGGTCCCGCCCTTGTTGTAGGAGATCGCGAGCCCGGCCTCGGTAGTGATGACGGCGTCCGCACGCCGGTCGCCGTCCATGTCGGCGAGCTTCACGTCGGGGTCCTCGAACGAGAAGCTCGGCACCTTCCCGATGGAGACCGCAGCGCCGAAGCCGACGGTCGCGTCCTTCTGGGGGAAGTAGCGAAACGACGAGGCGCCGCTCTTCACGACGAGGTCCGCGGCCCCGTCGCCGTCGACGTCGGCGAGTTGCACGCCGAGCGACGCGAGCTCGACGCTCGGGCTTGACTCGATGGGCCAGTCGATGCCGGGCTTCCACGAGACGCCGTCGTGGTTGAGGTAGCTGCGAAACGCGCCGGCCTTGGTAATGAGGAGGTCCGGCAGACCGTCGCCGTCGAGGTCGGTGAGGTCGACGTTGGGGTCCGCAGGAGAACGCCCTGGGGGCGTGAGCATGGTGACCAGGCCACCCGCGTCGAGGGCCAGCTTGGGCTCGGTGTACGCAAGCGTCAGGGGCGGCAGGAAGACGGTGTCGTCGGTCCCCGCCATCTTCACGCTGGTCAAGTGCGAGCGCTTTCCCAGGGCGTAGGAGAGCGTCCAACGCCGCACCCGTTGACCGCCGTGGCGGGTCTCGACGGCCACGAGCCGTTTCGAGAAGGTCTCCCGAATGCCGGTCGAGAACCGCGTGTGAGGGTCCGGACGATCCTCGTAGGTGAAGAGCACCTCGTTGCGCGCCGAGGGGGAGAAGTCGTTGTAGGTCACGCGGAGTAGGCGGCCGTGCCCCTCGCTCGTGTCCCACTCGTAGGAGATCACGTGGCCATGGAGATCGCGCTGCTCGCGGAGCAGGTAGGTCGCGACCTTGCTGCCATCGGCCTCGACGAAGCTGGAGCCGCCACCGAAACGGAAGGTCATGCCGGCCTTGTTGCGCACCTCCCACGAGGCGCCGTCTGCGCTGCGCTGGGCCCGGATGAAGGCGCCCGACTCGTACTGCGGGCGGAAGATCCCCGGAGCGACCTCGAGCAGGTCGCACATCGGCCCGAGTCCCTTGACCTCGAATGCGTCGCTCTCGTCGAAGCGCGGGAGGCCGTTCTCGGTGCGCCTGCGGATCTCGGGCAGCCCGGCGAGATCCCAGCCCACGCCGAGGTCGGAGGTGCCGCCACCCGAATCGTAGTCGAGAGAGAGCTTGGGCTCGAAGCCAGCGACACCTGGAGGGAGTTGAAGGTCGACGCCGTAGCTCGAGGTGCCAGAAGCGAGCGACGAGGAGAAGTTGCGCCCGAGTCCCTCGATGCTGCCGGGGCCCTTGGGCAGACTGATGCGGGTCGCATCGAGTCCCTTGCCTGCCTGCGCAGCGAAGGTGGTCGAGAGCACGAGCAGGCAGGTCGCGAACGAGAGCTGGGTCTTCATGGATGAACGTCCTCGTCAGGGCCGCACTTCAAGCGGCGTGCCGTCGTCTTCCCGCACATTCGCGGCACGCCGCGGCTCTCCCAGTCCCGCGTGGTCCCGCAAGGTCCGGTTCGACCTCGAAGACGCGGGACGGGACGGGACTGGGTGGGACGTCGCGGAGGCGAGGTGGGTCGTCAGGGCAGCGCGTACGTCATGCGCTTCTCACCAGAAGCACCGGACGCGCCACCACCACCGATGCCACCGATGCCGGGGCTGCCGAGCAGGTACTTGCTCGCGGCATCGATGTCGGCCGTGGCCTTGCCCACGGTGAGCACACCGATCGTCCAGCCGCCTGCGCCTGCGCCGCCGTGACCTCCGCGACCGCCGTTGCCACCCTTGCCACCGAACACCGCGCAGCCGACCTTTGGCGAGGTGCTGGTGGGTCCGTCCTTCGGCGTGCAGGATTCAGACGGCTTGTCCTGCGGCGCGCCGCCGATGGCACCTGCGCCGCCCGCACCGCCGGCTCCACCGTTGCCGCCGTTGCCGCCGATGCCCGTGCGTAGCTCCGAGCCGCTCACGGTGAGCCTTCCCGCGAGCACCATGACGGCAACGGAGCCACCGCCGCTCTTGCCCGGGTCGCCACCCTTGCCAGGGCAGCCCCCATTGCCACCCCAGCCACCAAAGCCGGTGGAACTGCGCGCGCCACCGGCGCCGCCGTAGCCCGGCGTGCCGTTGCCGAGCCCCGCGGCGCCGAGCGGCCACACGAGCACGCCGTCGGTCAGGGTGGGGGTCTTCGGGCCGTCCTTGCCGTCGACCCCAGGGTTGCCGGCGCTGCCCTCGCCTGCGGCCACGCTGGGCAGCACGCCCGCCGGCTTGCCCTCCGCGTTGGCGGTCCCATCGCTCGAGCCCACGGCGTACGAAGGGACCGTCACGCCATCGCACAGGTAGGGGACCGCTCCGTACTTGTCCGCGCTGGTCCAGCCGATGCGGACTCCAGGAAACCCTTCGGCGCCGGGCTTGCCGTCGTCACCGCTCCTCGCGTCGCCAGCGCGCACCTTCACACGCTCGAGGACGAGCTCGTCGGCACGCGTCCGGATCGCGACGGCCGTGAGCGGGGACTTGTCGTCGGGCGCGTCGCCCAGGACCACGAGGCGCTCGAGCGTGGTCTTCGTCGCGTTGGCCACGAGGAGTCCGTTGCCGGGCACGCTCAGCACGGTGTCGCCCTTCTGCGGCCCACGAAAACTCGTGTCGTAGCCTCCGATGACCCGCCATGTGCCCGAGTAGGAGAGGTCGCTGACCTTGAACGTCCCCGCGGCGACGAGCACTCGACCGTTCCGAGAGGTCGCGAGCTTGATGGCATCCGTCAGCGAGGCGAGCGGCTTGTCGGGCGTACCCGGATTGCTCGCGAGGCCGGTGGTCGGCTCCACATAGACGTCGCGCCCAACCGTCCCATCGGCGCCATCGCAGTTGGAGTCGAGCCCCTCCTCGTCGGGATCGTCGACCGAGTCGGTCGCCTTGCAACCGCTGTCGCCACCCGCGGCGTCCACCACACCCGAGTCGAGTGGAGGTGGTGGGGCGCTGGTCTCCCCGGCGGTGCCGGTGTCGCCGAACACGGGCGCGTCGTCGTGGCCGCTGTCGGCCGAGCTACCAGGGTGCCCATCGTCGGCGGGAGCTCCGCAGCCTCCAACCAGCGCGGCGAACAGGAGAGCGGGGATCGAGATCGTGAAAGAGGTGCGCATGGTGTTGCCCTGACGAGGAAGAGGTCACTTGCCGATGGTGGAGAGGCAGGAGGTGTCGACCGAGATGGGTGACGATTTCCGCGGCAGCGCGCGATGCGCGATCTTGAGGACGACGTCCTCGACCTTCTGCAGATCGACGTCGGCGTTGGTGGGCGCGGCGCTCGGCCCGGGGATGACGAGCCACCAAGAGGCTCGAGCGACCGGCTGCGCGAACAGGGTGTTGTTCGCGGCAGCGTCGCCGTAGGTGTTCACCCCGGCCTGCAGGACCGCGGTGATGGAGCTCTTCTCCGGCCCGAGCGACCAGACCTCCATCGCGTCCGCATCGCACTTTCGCTGGAAGCCGGAGCCCGCGAGCGTGAGGTTGACCTGGGCCTGGTTGTCGCCCAGGAAATCGCCAACGAGCTGGGCCTGGACCGTCGCGATCCGGTCGCTGCACACGTCGCTCGACCAGAGCCCGTTGCCGGGCTGGAGGCTCGTCGAGAAGGTGACGCCGATCCCGCCCTTGCCATCGAGGTTGTGGTTGGCCAGCAGCATGCGGCGGAACTGCTCGCCCTCGGTCATCGACAGGCCCGTGGCCAGGTCGAGCTTCGGGCCGAGGATGCCGAGCATCTTCCGCACCGAAACCGTGGTCACGTACTCCTGCGGTGTGCCGTAGGCGAAGCGCTGCTTGGTGAAGATGTCCGAGTAGCAGCCGTGGAGCGCGGTGAGGTTGTCCGCGTTGTAGGCGTTGAGGACCGCGCCCGAGGCGCCCGGGATCTTGGTGTTGATCTCGTACTCGAGCGCCGCGCCGGTCAGGAACAGGTACCGCTGCGCCTCGAAGCGCGCGCGGAACACCTTGAACCCGCTCGCGTCCCGCAGGATGCGGAAGGTCGGATCCGCGGTGGGGTCGCGACCGGCGAGCGCGAGCGACCGCTGCCGCTCCTCCCACAGGCCCTTTGCCGTGGAGAGAGCGTTGCGCAACTTCAACTGCGCTTGGACCATCCGGATCATGTCCTGCTGCCCGTCGACGGCCATCTGCGCGATGTCGATGGTCTGCTTCTGCACATCGGCCATGCCCGTCACGACCTCGATCTGGGCCGTCGACGCCTCGAGCTTCATCGTCTGCGCGGTCTGCAGTTGGCTCTTCTGCATCTCGAGCCCGGCCTTCAGGTAGTTGAGGACGAGCACCGCCGAGGCCATCGCCACCGGGGCACCGGCGTTGAACACCTGGGCGTTCGACGCGGTCGAGAGGAACCCCGAGTAGGCGTCGATCACCCCCGTCGCGAAGGTGAGCCCCGCGAGCTGCGCGCCAGTCGAGGAGATGAACGAGAGGTTGTCCTCGCGGATCTTGTAGATCTCCGAGATCTTCCGGACGTCGATGCCGACCTTGTCGCGGGCGCCGCGCATGCGGCTCTCGTTGGAGGTGATCGCGCCGCGAGCTAGATCGACGTCGAGCGCGAGGATGCCGACCTCACCCGTTCCGTCCTTGCCGCAGGCCGAGAGGTCCGCCGCGGTCTTGACCTTGTTGGGGTCGAACGCTGCCCCGCAGATGTCCTTCAATCGCAGGTCGTAGGAGGCGCGGAGGTCGTTGACGGCCTTGTCGATCCCGAACTTGCCCGTCTCGTAGGCCCGATCGTTGGCCTTGAACGCGAGCTCGGCGTCGCGCTCGACCCCGACCGACTTCTCCGCGAGCGCATGAACCTGCTCGAAGTTGGTGGGCTTTCCGGCGGAATCCTCTGGGCGCCAGAGGAAGGGCACGAACCCGGGCGGGTAGCCGAACACGTTCTCTCCGAGCGACAGAGCGGTGAACCCCTGGTCGAGCGGGGTGAGCACGCCGAGCACCTTGGTCGAGACCGACTCGGGGACCGTGCCCCAGCTCTTCACGAGCTCGGCGAGCGTGGCTGCCTCGAGGAAGGTGATGACGGCGTTCTCCTGCGCAGCCTTCGCGAGCGCGGGCTGCTCGCCAGTTGCTGCCATTGCTGCCATGCGCGAGCGCTCACCGTCGATGAGCGCCTCCGTCTGGAACAGGTCGGCGAGGGCCCGGGCGGCCGGGAAGCTGTCGGTGATGGTGGAGCCGTCGGTGCCCTCGTCGCCCTTGGCGGCCGACGTCGGCAGCGAGCGGAGGTGCTCGAGCACGCCCGCCTGGAGCACCCACGTCGCGGTCGGGCCGAGCACCGTCATGGCTGTGTCGAGGTGCTTTCTCTGCGACGAGTTGCCCTCGACGATGCCGGAGCGGAGCGCCTTGACGATCTCGTCCTTGGCGACGAACAGCGCGGGCGTGATCGTCTTCGCGGTCATCTTGCCGAGCGCCTTGCCGCCGGGGATGTCCGAAACCGACAGGCGCGAAAGGACCGGCAGCGTGCAGGCGACGGCCGGGAGCAGGCCGCAGCGCTGGGCGTTGGGGTCCGCGGCCCAGCTTGTGACAGAATCCTTCTTGAAGGAGGCCTGGCAGGCGAGGGAGATGTCCCCGAAGGGTTCGGTGGTCTTGATCGCGTCGCGGCCCCCGAACGTCGCGTAGAGCGGCTCGGAGTAGGCCTTGTCCATGTTGCCAGCGGCCGTCGTGATCGCCCCGGTCGAGCAGGTGGTCGCGCCGCACACGACCTTGTCGCAGTTGGCCTCCGCCCAGCCCGAGAAGACCGAGGTCGGGTAGAGGAAGTCGGTCGCCGGTGCCGTGGGCATCGTGAGATCGGTGCCGACCGTGAACGCCTCGACCTTGGCGAGCGGGATGTTCTCGAGGGCCACCGTGCCGGTGAGGACGACCGGAGTCGAGTAGAGCCCGTGGATCGTCTCCTCGAACGTGCCACTCAGGTTGCCCTTGGCGTCGGGCTTCAGCTTCAGCCGGAGCTTGCGCCCGATATCCCGTTGAAAGCGGTTGCGGGTGCCGCCGACCGCCTTCTTGATCCGCTGGGTGATCGTGATGTCGGCGCCGGTCTCGCCCGCGTAGGAGCCGCGCCCCGTGGCCTCGCCATCCTCGGTGGCGGGGAAGAGGACGCTCTTCTTGGCGTCCACCTTCACCGAGATTTCTCCTGCCTTCTCGAGCAGGTCAACCGAGAAGCCGACGTCGCCCAGGTTGACGGCGCCGCCGTCGTAGCGGAGCGCGCCGTGGTAGCTCCCAGAGAGGCCGACCTTGATCGGGGCGTTGACGACGAGCTCGCCGACGTTGGTGATGACGCGCATGGAGCCCGGCGACGACTGGCCCTTGAGCTTGCTCGTGTCGACCTTGAAGGTTAGCGTGGTCGATCCCTTGAACTCCCCCCGCGCGGCCTCGATCGAGAGGTGCGGGGCATCGAGTTCGACGCGGTACCGGATGAGCGTGTCGTGCGTCGCCTGCAGCTTCACCGAGACGGTCGAGTCCTTGTCGGTCAGCGGGAAGAGCGTGACCGGCGCGAACACGCTGCCCATGAACGTGCCGGTTGGCTTCGGATCCTCGTCCTTCGTCGCAGGCGGGAGGCACCGACCACGAGGCCCGCACGTGAGCCCCTCGCCGCACGGCTTCTCGGTGTTGCAGGCCTGCACGCACTCGCCGAGGTCGCAGTACTGACCGACGGGGCAGTCGGCCGAGAGCACGCAGACCGGGTGATCGGACTTCGGTGCCGGCGGCCCGCTCGGCACGCCCGCATCGGTGTCATCGCCCGGTGCGGGCGGGTCGGTGCCAGCGTTGCCGCAGCCAGCAGCGGCGAGCAGCGAGATCAGGGACAAGGCAAACGCGTAGCGACGGGTCTTCATGACGAGACTCCTGTTCAGAAGCGAGTGGAGGTGTGGTGAGGCGGAGCGGAGGCCGACTTCTAGGGTTTGACCTCGAGCTGCTCCTGCCCGACGCCCTTGCTGCCGTCGGGCGTTGCACCCGCGATGCCAATGCCGCCCGCCCCAGGACTGCCCATGTTGAACGTCACCGCTTCGGTGATGGGCGCGGTCGCGCCGGCCCACACGATGCCGAGAGAGGGGCCACCGCCGCCCGCACCGCCCGCGCCCCCGCGCCCGCCGGTCCCACCAGTCCCACCATCCCATCCTGTCCCAAGCAGTGCCGGTTCCGTGGGATACGTGGAACGACCGCCCTTGCCACCCGCGCCTCCAGGCTGGCCTGCGCCGCCCTGGCCGGCGGCGCCGCCGCGGCCACCCGTGCCGCTCGTGAGCGTGGTCTTGGTGAGGACGACACTGCTCTTCCAGGCGACGACCACGATGGAGGCGCCGCCGCCCTTGCCGGCCTTACCTGCGGCGCCGCCGCAGCCACCGAAGCCGCCCTCGCCACCTCCGCCACCGGCGAAAAAGTGGGTGGGGAAGTCACCGCTCTCGACCTGGCCGCCGTTGCCGCCCCAGCCACCGCCACCGCCGCCGCCAGAGTCGCCATTGGCGCCGGGCGTACCGTCGTTGGTGGGCGTGTAGCCAGCCTCCGAGAGCGAGCCGAAGCCAAGCGTCGACGAGGCGCCAAGCGCGCCGATGGAGCCGGGCTTGCCGGGGAGACCTGCGCCCGCCGACAGCGGGCTGGTGCCACCGAAGCCACCCGGCGCCGTGGCACCTGTGGTTGCTACCTTGCCTGGGAACTTGCGCTGGTAGAGGCCACCAAGGCCGCCTGCGCCACCAGGCAGCTGGCAGGACTCGGTGGGCGGCGTGGTCGTGAGGCCGCCCTTCGCTTGGGCCTCGCAACCGAGCGGGTTGGAGTACGGCCAGCTCGAGGGCGAAACCTCGCAGACGAGCGGACCCGACGCGCCTCCGCCTGCGACACCCGCCTGCGCGCTCGTGGTGTACGGCAACGGGACTTCCGGGCTCGCCCCGTCGGATCCCGAGCCGGACTCGAGGATGCTGTTGCGGAACTTCACCGCCTTCGAGTTGGAGAGCCACACGGCGATCGAGCTGTCGCCAGGCTTGCTCCCGTCCGGCGCGCGAACCTCGATGCGATCGAAGAGCACCGTTTCCTCGACGCTCTTCACGGTGAGCGGGACGCCGGCCTTCGGCGCGAGGCTCGGGCGATCGAGCGTGCGCTTCCAGCCCTTCTTGCAGTCGTAGCCGCCGAAGACGCGCACCGCCGCGGTGACGGTGATGGTCTCGGGGTAGGTCGCGTTGCAGAGGTAGATGTCCTTCTTGGACGTGCCGGCGAGCTCGAGGGCCTTGCCGAGCGTCTTCAACGGAGCGTCGATGTCGCCAGGGGCCGAGTCGGAGCCCTCCGGCGACACGAACACCGCGCGCTTCTTCGAACCATCGATGCCGTCGCAGTCGGTGTCCTTGAACTCGTCGTCGGGGTCGTCGTCGCCAGTGGTGGGGACGCAGGCCGGAGGGGCCTCGGGCGCGGTGTCGACCGGGCTCGCGTCGGTGCTGCCCGAGTCGAGCGGCGCGGGGGCTTCGGTGGCGGAGTCGGGACCGCTCGCGCCGGTGTCGGCGAAGGGGGAGCCGCTGTCGGCGCTGGGCTCCGCGGACTCATTGGGGGCCGACGAGCAGGCCGTGGCAGCAAGCACGAGAACGAGGGACGGGGCGAGCAAGAGCGAACGAGACATGACTCCTCCACGAACGCCCGGTCATCGGACGTTGCGTGGAGGGCGCCAGCAGGCGGCGTGCCAGTCGCCTGAACGGCCAAGCTTGCGGTCCCGAAACCCTGCTCGTCCCACCTGGTCCCATCTCGTCCCAGAGCGTCCCGCTCGACCCGAGCATGACAGGTCGACCGCGCCGACATACTCTCATCCCAGTGTCGATACCCCCTGCTCCAGCACCGAGCCTCACACACGAGGAGGTACATGCGTTTGTCGAGGGGATCTGCGCCGAGTTCGGGCTCAAGCCGCAAGCGAATGCGCGTGCCGACGGCTTTGAGAGCTACACGGTGGCCGACTCCGTCGGCATTCCGGTGTTCAGCATCAGGCGAGTGGATCGGCTGCAATGGATCGTGCAGGTCGGCGGGCAGAACGGACGCCGTTGGGCTGAGCCTGTCACAGACGCCCAATCGCTTGAGCGGCGGGTTCGCGCCGAGTTCTTTCGTCGCGCGGACCCACCAGAAGAGGATCTTGTGATGGTTGCAGCGAACGGCACCGTGGATGGCTATCGAATTGTCGGACCGCTGGGATCTGGCGGCATGGGCATTGTTGAGGAGGCAACCCGTCTTCAGCGAGTCGCCATCAAGCGGCTCAAGAACACGGGCGAGCGCGACGGTGCTGAGCGCCTGCTGCGAGAAGCTCGACTGGGTCAGATGCTCACCAGTGAGCATGCGGTTCGCATCATCGAGGCCGGTCGCGACTCTGTTGGGCAGCCATTTGTCGTCATGGAGTTTCTCGATGGAAGGACTCTCGAAGAAGAGCTGCAGAAGTCGCGGCCGCTAGCTTTCGAGGACATCAAACTGTGGGTCGTTCAGGCATGCGAAGCTGTCGCTGAAGCACACATGCGAGCCCTTGTGCATCGCGACCTAAAGCCGGACAACATGTTCCTCACCCGTCGACCCGATGGCTCTCCCTGCGTCAAGGTGTTGGACTTTGGCATCGCGAAGAACCTGGCTTCGGAAGAGAGAATGACCGCGACGAACGCGCGCCTCGGCACTACCCACTATTCGTCGCCCGAGCAGTGCAGGTCAACCAAGTCTGTCGATCGTCGAACAGACATCTGGTCGCTCGGCGCTACGCTCTACCGCCTATCCACCGGACACTTCCCCTTCGAGGGCGACGCCCCCGAGCACATCGAGGGGGCTCTACTGCGCATCTGCACTGAACCACACCCGCAAGCTCAAACGCACCGACGAGACATCCCCGAGCAACTAGTTCGTGTAATTGATAGATGTTTGCAGAAGAATCCGGCGGACCGCTATCAGACCGTGAGCCAACTGGTGGCGGATCTGTGTACCCCAACCGACCCACAGACGTCCCGCCTCGTTGCACTGGTCAACACGTTTGACCTGCTTGGCGGTGCGTCCACTGTCCCTATCAAGCGGTCGCCGGAAGAACCCGTGGTGCCGCCGAAGGAGGCCATTCCCAACGAGCAGTTCTTCAAGAAGGCCCTTTCAACCATCAATCACCGGGCGGAGCTTCACATTGTTGCTTCGGCAGCGACGACCCGAGCGGCTGTCCCCTGCACGATTTCACACCTGAGTTCAAACGCGGTCTGGCTCCACATTCCATTGACGGGGGAACCCGGCATGCCTGTCGTGCCGATTCCCTTCGGAGCATTCGAGATGGTCTGGGAGGATGCCGAAGGACACTTCTGCATGGCATCCAGGGGTCGCCTCCAAACGGTTAGAAACGGTGAGAACAACTCATTGAAGTTCATCGCTTAGAATCGACCGCCCAGAGTAACGACTGCACCACCCACTGTTGGCGCCATTGCCACGGTTGCCCGCTTCTCCTCGCCCGACTTCCCAGTCGCGAGCAGGTAGATGCCCGCCCCGACACCCACGAGACCGAGCCCGATGGCGCCATACGAGATTCCCTCGAGCAGGCGCACCTTGGACTTGCCTGCGTCGTTCTCGCAGTTCGGCGTGATCTGCTTGGCGCACGTGTCGAAGTAGTCGTCGCGGGCGCTCCGTACCCCGAACATGTACGTCGCCACTCCACCGAGGACGAGGACGCTGCCAGTCGTCAGCGCGACGATCGCAGGGGCCTTGGACGACGGCTTGTCGGTCGGCACCGGACCCGTGGTCGGGGGCACTTGGGCAACAACGCTGGGCGATGTCGATGGCACGCTGCTGCCGGCTGACGAGGGCGCGGCGCTCGGCTGGGGCGTCAGCTTCGGCACCTCGACGCTCTTGCTTTCGGCGCTTGCGCCGACCGTCACCGTAGTCGAGTACTGCACGAACCCAGGCGCGTTTGCAGTGAGGGTGTGGTCACCGGGGTCGACCGGCAGGGCGGAGTTCCACTCGCCTTCGGCGAGGTCCTTGCCGTCCCACGTCACGACGAATCCGGTCGTCTTGGCTCCGGCTGCGACCTTGACGGTCACGCGAGAGAGCTTGGCCTGGGTGTCCACGACTCCCTTCTTCGCGACGTTGAGGCGCTCCTTGTTCCCCGACTTCTCTGCGCGTGAAACGCTCTCCACGTAGTGGGACCACGCGGAGGCCCACTTGCCGACCTTCTCGTAGCAAGCCGCCAGGCGCAGGACGACACCATCGGCCGAGGGGTCGTGTCCCTTGGCTGCCTCGAGCTTCGGGCAGGCGTCGGTGTACTTGCCCGTGTCCATCAGCTTCTTGGCCTCGTTGAACAGCTCCACGGCCTTGGCCTTGTCGGCGAACGCGAACGGTACCGAACCAAGACCGAGCGCGACGACGAGGATGGCGCTGACGACGGAGCGAGAGCGAGACATAGTGGGCATCCTGGCTTGGTCAGAAGGGATCGTCCATCGCCCCCTTGGGCGTTGGCGTGGGTGAAGGAGCGCTCGAAGGAGCGGTGGAGGCCGAGGCCTTCGGCGCGGTTGAGCTGGGCTTGGCCACCGGACCGACGGGCTTGGACGAACCTGGCGATGAAGCGCTGGGCGCCGGCGCGCTGCTCGCGGAGGCTGCAGGAGCTGGGACTGTCGCTTTCGACGAGTCCACGGACTCCTTCGCCATCGGCAGGGTCGATGGTGCGCTCGTCGCGTTCGGTGTCGGCTTCGGCGCGATCTCCTTCAAGTCACGCGTCATCGTCACGACGAACGCACCCGCGCCCACGCTCAGCAACAGCATCGCTGCGACCAGCAGTGTCCTGCCGCCCCGCCTTGCTCCAGCGGGAGCCACGGGCGCGGTGACCACCTCGGCCGGCTCCCGATAGACACGCGCGACGGGTGAGTCGGCCGCGGTGACTTCGGCACCCCGAACGACGGGGCTGTCGACCGTTGC
The DNA here is from genome assembly GCA_964624885.1 of uncultured Polyangiales bacterium. Classification (GTDB taxonomy): domain Bacteria; phylum Myxococcota_A; class Polyangia; order Polyangiales; family JADJMO01; genus JADJMO01. The sequence goes on from CAZUZY010000017.1 coordinate 24,200, forward strand.
CTCGTCGTGCCATCCCGAAGGCGCGGACATGACCGGAGCAGCATCTCGGACTGTCGGGAAGTTGCCGAGGTCCGGCGGGGGCGTCGCTGCTCGCACCGCAGTCGAGTAGGTCGCGCCCAGCGTCGGGGCATCGAACCCTGCATCGCTCGAGACCGGCACGGACACCTCGGCAGGCAACACCTTGAGGATCCGGTTCAGCTCCTGGCGGAGCTCGGGGGCCGTCTGCAGCCGCGCCGCAGGGTCACGCTCCAGCATCCGCCTGAGCAGCGGCTCGAGCTCGGGTGGGAACGGCCCACCGGTCCCCGCTGCGGCCAACGTCGGCGGGTTGGTGTGGAGCTTGTGGTAGATCTGCTCGGCCGTGTTGCCCTCGTAGACCAGGCGGTTCGTGAGCAGCATGTAGAGGACGCAACCCAGCGCGTAGATGTCTGTCGCGGGGCCGATCGCTGTCGCCGTGCCCATCGCCTGCTCTGGCGCCATGAACGTCGGCGTCCCGATCAGGTTGCCCTGGGTCCAGCCGCCGTTGAGCTGGGTGTGCTCCTGCGCTCGCTTGGCAATCCCGAAGTCGATGATCTTCACCGAGTCGTCCGGCGCGATCAGGATGTTCCCGGGCTTGAGGTCGCGGTGCACGATGCCCTTGGCGTGGGCGGCCGTGAGGCCCTCGGCGAGCTGCGTGGCGATCAGCAGTGCGCGCCGCACCGGCATGGGGCCACCGAGCGACCGCATCCTCTGGGACAGCGTCTCGCCTTCGAAGTACTCCATCGTGAAGTACGGGCGCTGGTCCGGGAGGATTCCAACGGAGTGGATTCGAACGATCGCTCCGTGGACGATGGCGGCGATGGCCTGGGCCTCGAACTTGAACCGAAACCCGAGCTCCTCGTTGTAGGCGACCAGCAGGATCTTCATCACCTCGAGGCGAGCAAGGTCGGGGTTCTTGACCAGGAGGGCCATCCCCTGCGCGCCCTTGCCCAGGCGCTTGAGCACCACGTAGGGGGTCCCGCGCAAGGGGAACCCCTCGGGCGGGATCTCTTCCGGGATGAGCGCGTCCATCGGTGTCATCCGAGCTTGCGGACCAGCGTGGCTTCGTCGTCGTCGCGCAGCAACCTTCCGAGTTGCGCAGGGGAGAGCCGCGCGGTCGCGGCGTCGAACGGCACGACGATCGGCTGCTCACGCTTAGCAACCAGGTAGAAGGGCCCGACGCTGAACGCGAACTTCTCCTCGCCGATCCTCCGCGGCGCGCAGCGCGTGAGGGGGAAGCCCTGGAAGAAGGTGCCATTGACACTGTCCAGGTCGCAGAGCACCAGCTCGTCCTCCACCCACTCGAGCACCGCGTGAAAGCGCGAGACGCCGGGGTCATCGAGCTGCAGGCGGTTGTCGGGATGCCTCCCCATCGTTACTGGAACGCGGTCGAACTCGAAGCGCGCCGTGTAGCAGTTGCGGGTGTTCCGAACGAGCAGGCTGAGCGTCGGGGCGGACATGGCTCGTAGCCCTTCGCAAGGCCCGTGCCGTCCCACCGGGCAGGCGCGTCCCATCCTGGCCTGTGACCCTATCGCGCGCGGATCCGCTCGAGCCATCGGTAGGCCGTGGACCGGCCGATGCCGAGTTCCTTGGCCGCCGCATCCGCGTTGCCCTGATGCTTCAGGTACGCGACACGAAAGGCTTCTAGCTTGAGCTCTTCCGACGTCGGCACCTGCACTCGCTCGGGCGGGTTCGGCGTGGCACTCGGCGGGTTGGTGGTGAAGGGTACGGCCGGGGGCAGCGACCCGACCGCGAGCTCCGGGGGCAAGTCGGCGGCGACAATCTCGTCGGCCCCCTCGGCAACGGCGTGCCGCGCTGCTCGTCCCACGGCTGCGAGCAGGCCCCGAACGTTGGTCGGCCACGCACGCAGCAGGCAGGCCTCGACGAACCCTGCCGAGATGCGAAGCCCTGGCAGCGTCTCGCTCGGCACGGCAAGGCGGATGAGATGAGGAATCTCTTCGCGTCGCTCATGAAGAGGCGGGAGCACAACAACCTCCTGCGCGAGCCGCGCGTAGAGGTCACGGCGAAACTCGCCGCGATCGATCGCCGCAGCCAGGTCCTCGTTGGTGGCGCCGCAGATGAGGACGTCCACCTTCCGCGGCGTCGCCGCCCCCAGGGGCTGGATGGTCTTGTGCTCGATCGCCCGCAGGACCTTCGCCTGAATGTCGGGGTTGAGGGTCCCGATCTCGTCAAGGAACAGGACGCCCTTGTCCGCTGCGGCGAAGTGGCCCGGGAGTTCCTGAGCTCCGGAGTACGCACCCTTCCTTGCGCCGAACAGGATCGACTCGGCCAGCGACTCGGGGATGGCCGCACAGTTGACGGTCTCGAGTGGCCCGCGCGGGCGGCCAGCGGCGTGGAAGGTTCTGGCCGCGTGCTCCTTGCCCGTGCCGGTCTCACCGACGATGAGGAGGGTCGCTCCAGCCTGTGCAGCGCGCCCAATCGCCCCGAGCACCTTGTGCATCGCAGGTCCGGTCACTCGGTCGTTCACCACCACTGTGCCCGTGAGGAACCGGCTGACGTCGGGCTCGACCAGAAAGACGGTCGCCCCTGCGCGGACCACGGTGGGCTGGGCAACACGGACCTCGCCCTCGAGCCTCCGGCCATCGACGTAGGTGCCATTGCGGCTCTGGAGGTCGACCAGAGTCCATGCGCTTCCATCCCAGCGCATGCGCACGTGCTGCCGTGAGAGCTCCACGTCTTCGACGGCGAGGCTGCACTGGGCCGCGCGCCCGACCGTCAGCTCCTGCCCATCCCATCGGGTGACGACGGTCTGCGCGGCGCCGCGCGAGAACACCCGCACCACACCAGGTGTCGGCGGCGTGCGCAGGCGCTCTTCGCCAGGTGACGTGTGCGTCTCGGTCTGTTCGTCCACGGCGCTGAGCATACCGTGACGCGGCCGGCTGCGATTTGGTCCCAGCGCGTCTCGAATTGTCCTGGTCAGCGGGACGTGCTGGGACGGATCTTGAGGCCCGATGCGCATTGCGCGGGATCGTGGTCCTGGCACGCACGCTGCTCTGGGCGAGCAGACTTCAACACGAGGCTCGCCATGTCACTCAAGAACATCCTCTCCCTCATCATCGCCGCTTCCTCGCTCGCTGGCTGCGGGAGCGACCCCGCGCCGCCGCGCCCAGATGTGCAGGCCTTCTGCGAGAAGAGCGAGACACGCGCCCAAAGTTGCGGCTTCAAGTTCGACGCGGACAAGTGCGCGGAGATCGCGCCGGTCTATGACGCCGTGCCGCTGCTCGAAGGAACCGCCTGCTCCGGCGAGGCGGACTGCGACGTCTTCGCCGCGTGCGTGAAGAAGAGCGTCTCGTGGTCGAGCTCGTTCCTGGAGGCGCCTCCGGCACATCGTTGCGTGGGTGCACCCACCGAGTGCCGCGTGCTGACCATGGCCTACTGCGAGAAGCAGCGCGGATGCAGCGCTCTCCGCACCTCGGACCCCAAGCTCGACGAGTGCCGCGGCTACCAGACGTCCTGCGAGACGTTCTCGAACCCGACCGACTGTGGTGCCCAGGCCGGCTGCAACTGGAAGTAGTCGTGGCCATCCGTACGATCACCGTGCCGGGCACACGCTTCGTTGGGACGCTCGTCGACCGGCTCGATCTGCTCGCGGCCGTTGCCTCGCCCGCCGGGCGGAGAGGCTCTCTGCTCCTGGGGCTCGATACCGACCATGCCGTCGTGGTGCTTGGCGCCGGGCGACTGGGTGACCTCGCGCAGCGGTTGGCAGGACTTGCCTGGAAGCAGACCCTGCTAGTGTGCTCGGACCTGAGGGAGCCGGAGCTGCCGCCGGACACCTTGCTCGCAGTGCTCGAGGCACTCTACGACGCGCATCGAGGGGCGGCGCGACTCTCGTACATCCACGCTGAGCTGGTCTACGACGCGAGAGCTGCAATGGATCTGATCGACGGTGTCGCGACCCTCCACCTATGGTGTGGGCGGATGGAGAAGGGAACATGACGCGCAAGAAGCTCAAGGTCCGCGACTACTCGTGGGTCAACCAAATGGAGGCGGTCTGCATCACCGTCATTCATTGCGGTGACCAGGCAGCCGTGTTCAAGGCACTTGGTGTTGACGTCGACTCCCAACACCAGACCGATTTCGCAACCGCCCTGGGGGAGCAGAACGAAGACCGCGAGGTCGTGCAGATCTGGCGTCAGGGAGAGCACCTCGTCGTGGTCGAGCCGAATGGCTTCGCCGGCTCTCTCTCTGACACTCTGGTCCCCATGGTTGGTGGGCGCGACGCGGTCTCGGTGTACTGGAATGTGAACGCCAACATGAGGGTCGTCGTTGTCGACCTGGGCGAGATCGTCCGAACCTTCGACCCGCTGATGTACGACGACGGCGACCGACCGCTGCCCGAGGAGGCCGGCCTCGGCTTTGGTGATTCGGACAACGACGTGAGTGGCGGCGCTCTCAACGTGCTCGAGAGGCGAACGGGGGTCGTGCTGACCGAGGAGGTGATGCTCGGCGAGCAGCACCCGACCTTCTTCGCGATGCCCGCCTGGCAGCGCGGTCGAGCGTGAGGGCACGCGTCTCCACCGCTCGCGCCGAGGCTCGAGTGCGCCCTGCACGCCAGGGAATGTGACCCAGAACAGTGTCGTGTCGCATTTCTCCGCTTGGGCCGAGTGAGCTCACGCACGTGTCACTTGCGCGGGGAGCAGGATCGATAATTGACTGTCCGTCCTGGAGGACGACATGCCCTTGTTCCGCAATCTCACGCCGTACACCGAGGCCCGCCTGGTCGCGACTTCAACGACGGTTCAGTACGCCTGGTACACGGACTGGATGCCCACTGCTGGAATCGACAACATCCGCAGCGTTCTGAAGTGCAAGAACGCGACCGGAGCCTACTTCCAGTGGCAGCTTGCCATCCAGTACGCGGCGGTTCGCAGCGACGAACCTGACGCTCCCGCGACACTCGGCTCATCGCAGACCTCGAGCGGCGAGTACCAGACCACGGACATCTCCGTCGCCACCAACATGAACGCGAAGCAGCTGTTTCGGCTGGGTATCGCCTACACCACAGCGCCGAACGGCTCGGGGGTTCAGCAGGGCGATGTCGGCCTTCAGGCCAGCTGGAAGCAGGTCGGAACGGACCTGGGAACCACCGCTGTCGCTGTGAGCGTGGTGGACACCGGCACGAAGTACGAGGTCCTGACGCCCTGGCTGCCGGCCACCATCATGGCCAAGGTCCGGGCAGCCTTCACGATGACCAGCATCACCGGTGCGTCTGCGAACCTGCGCTACCGACTCGCCTACCAGACTGCGGGTACTCGCGTGCAGCAGCCAGGCGCCTGGCAGAACATGGAGGCTGATTGGACAACCCCCCAGAACGCCTTTGACGAGCGCAACACCGGGATGCTCGACCTAACGACGACCGAGATGTGGTTCCGCCTTGGCGTCGCCTACTCGCTCACGTCGGGCGTCGACAACAACGTGACGGCGCAGCTTCAGGCAAGTTGCAACTGCCGGTAGGCCGCTCTCACTAGTGCGGACTTGGTACTGCGAGTGGGGGCTTAAGCGTCGTTGGACAAGCCGCCTGAATTGCGCTGGCACCAATGGCATAGCTCTCGTGAACAACGTAGCCTGGGTAGCCACTGTCGGCCAGCTCGGTCTCTGAGGTTATTACCATTGGACTAACCGCGGCATCCACACGGACCCCGAAGAAGATGACAGCGCAGCCCATCTTGTCGGGAAACGGCGCAGTGAGGTGTATCTGTTCGATCTCTTGCCGAATGCAAGCCCATGAGTAGTCTCGGCTATGAGCGAGCACCTCGTCCACGTACATCTGACCATCAGCCTTGCTGCGGATGGAGAAGGCAATGCCCAACATGGACAGTCCGCACTTAGGTAGTCGCTGCGTCAGAACCGCACGAACGTCGCGCCACTCGTAGCGGCGATCAATTGTCTTGGGGCGTATCTCAGTATGTCCGCTATCGCGCTCTTCTTCTGAGACGCTCTCGGTAGGCGGCACTCTCTCCGCGCTCTCTGGGCGCTCACGTTTGCACCCATAGGACATCAGACATGCCGCTAAAAGAGCTCGCCGCAGTCGCATTGCCAGTTACCCCTTCGTTGGAGTTCCCACGTCCACCTATGGTTGGGCTCCCGCAGCCCATCAGCGGACCCTACGCCATCCCCCCCGGGACCTACGCGCTGCTTCTGTTCAATGGCTGGGCGTACTTCTTTCAGATCGGCACCTACATCACGATTGCTGAAGACGCGACCCCAGCCGGTCGACCCTTGTACCACATCTATGTCTATCAGAACGCGAGTGCCTTCTTTTCGGGCGAGAAGCCCGTTTACGATGTCATTGTCTTTCAGGGCACGCAGATCACTTACGCTCCGGTCTTTAAACCCAGCGAAACGGTGTCGGCAGCCAAGAAGAGTCCCACATCTGGCCCACCTTCAGCAACGGGTCCTGGATGGATTCGGGGGCCCGAGGATCCGTGGCCTGGTGGGGGCCCGCCAGGCGAGGCTCCGCCTATCAAAGGCTACGACCCCTTGGCGCCCGAGGACCCTTGGGGCAACGACCTCGGCATCAACCTCACGGACCGTGAACGTGGTCTGTTTGGCTCTCGGAATCCACGAGGGCTCGGTGAGATCTTTGGCCATCTCCTTCCAGGGCATGGTGGTGGAGGCAAGACGACGCCATCGGGGCCAGGCTCACGGAGTTCTGCTGATCCGACGGGAGGTGGCGGGGGCGGTAGTTCTCCAAGTGACGGGGGGCGCGGCGATGTGTGGTCGGACCCAGGCGATCCTGGCGGCTCGTCACCCACGACAACGCCAACGCCCCCGGGGGGATCGGGTGGGGGCGATCTCGACATCGCTGGAGTGGTGGAGGCGGCGCAGTCAGGAGCAGGCACTGGGGCACCAAGCGTCGACGATAGCTCTGGCACGATATCGGGTCAGAAGCCCGATGGGTCATGGAGCAAGCCGCAACGATTCCCCAAGTTGCGGCCAGATCCCAGCGAGGACGGACCTGTCACCTCGGCAGATCCGATTGCACTGGTCGTAACCGGCGCAGCCCTGAAGCTAGGTGCATCGATGATGGGTCGCCTTCGTGCACCGCGATCGGATGGACCACTGGACGACGGCGAACGACAGGCGACGGCTTCGGGTTCGACGAAGGTGAGGCCGGTCGATCCGGCTCTCGATCCAGTTCCCTATGCGGTCAACGCAAGCACCGCAGGCGGCGGAGGTAGCGTCGGGGGGCTAACCCAAGTTGGAGTTGGGTCTGGCCCTATCCGTGCTCTGCGACCCGATCTCGACTCCCCAAACGAACGCGGTCGGACCGACGAGGCGACAACGATCGTCGATCGCTTCACCACAATCGCTGGTGCAGGTGGCACGCTCGGCGGCGCGGGTGATCCCGTCGCGGGCGGTGGCGGAGTTCGCACGGTTCGAGGTGGTGTTCTCACGTCTGCCGACGGCAAGTCGCGCCGATGAGGTCGGGGGCGGATCCCGTTGCGCCCGATGCGATGCGACCTTGTCATCACAGGCCTTCTGGCGCGTCCGACGCTTCGAAGTAGGCTAGCGGAGTCCCATGAAGCGCGTTGTCACCGTCCTTCTGCTCGCTGGCTGCTCCCACGCTGACCCAGCAGCACCGGCCGAGCCCGTCGACGATGCGGCGGTCGATGGCGATGCCGCCATCGATGCGCCGAAGGGACCGAGCCCGACGGAGATTGCTCGCTTCGAGAAGGTGCGCGCCGAGATCGCTGCGGCGATGAAGAAGAGCCGCATCCCCGGCGCTTCCGTCGCCGTGGTCCTACGAGGAGAGCTGGCCTTCGCGGAGGGCTTCGGCGTCAAGAAAGAGGGCACCGAGGATGCTGTTACGCCCGACTCCCTGTTCCGGGTGGCCTCGATGACGAAGCCCATCGTGACGATGGGCATCCTGCAACAGGTCGAGGCCGGCACCATGGCGCTGGGCGATCGGCTGCGAAAGTACCTGCCGAAGTTCGATCGGAGCGGCGGCGACCCGAACGCGGTCAAGCTGCAGCACCTGCTCTCCCACACGGCGGGGATTCCCGACGAGGGTCCCTACAAGTGCAAGACCGATCCGTCGTACATGGCGACGTGGCTCACCGCTCGGAACGTGGAGCCGCTCTGGACGCCACCTGGCCGGCTCTACAACTACTCCAACGGTGGCTTCGGCCTGGCCGCCTACGCACTGCAGGAGGTCACCAAGCAGCCGTTCACTGTGTACCTAAAGGACAACGTCCTCGCGAAGGCCGGTATGGAGACGGCGACGTTCGACCCCGCCGAGGCGAGTGCTGACCAGACCTTCGGGCACGACCGCGCCAACAAGCGGGTGGTCGACTTCACCAACGAGGACTGCGCGGTCATGCGTGGGTACATGGGCATCATGGCCTCGGCGAAGGACTACGCTCACTACGCCCAGCACGTGATGGCCAACGACGGCGTGCTCGTCCAGCCCGACTCCCTCGCGCAGATGGAGGCTCCAACCACGCCCACTGGGTATGCCGCCGACACCATGGGCCTGGGGCTCTTCGGAACCGACTGGCGCGACACACACCTCGCCTTCCACGACGGGCGCGCGACAGGCTGGGAGTCCTCGCTGATCATGGTGCCGAGCGAGCGGCTCGCCGTCATCATCCTCGTGAACGTCGACGACTACTCACCCATGCAGCTGGCGCTGCGCAGCGTCGATCTGCTGCGCGGCACGGACAGCCCGCCGCCGGACTACGCGACGCCAGTGTCTACCTGGAACGTCTACGCTGGTGAGTACGAGGACCCGTTCGCCTGGCTCGGCAAGATCACGGTGACGAAGTCCGCGACCGGACTGATGATCTCGATCCCAAACCACGGAGTCGACCGGGCCCTCGAGCAGACAGGCGGCGACAGCTTCGCCTTCAACTACGAGAGCAAGTGGAACTCGGGCACCTTCTTCAAGGACAGCTCTGGCGTGGGCGAGTACTTCGCCACTCGCTTTGGGGTCGCCAAGCGAACCGCCACCTCGCCGCCGCCCCCACCCGCGGCGCCCGCTCCGGGTCCGGCGCCCAAGGCGACCCCTGCCTACGACCCGGCGATGTGGGCCCACGCCCATGACCACCGGAGCTCCTGGCTCCGACCCTAGCAAGCCGTCCGGAACGGACTCAGACCTCAGCCGTTGACCGCCAGTGCCAGTTTCAGGCGAAAACCTCGTGTCCCAGCGACCGGATCACCCCCGCGCAACTACCGATCTCTACGACCTCCGATGAAGAGGTCGCAGGGGTCACCGAAGAAGACAAAGCCCCGGAGCGGCGAACCGTCCAGGGCGTTTCAAGTTTCAAGGGCCGATGCCCCACCTTCGGGAGTGCCGCCTGCCCTTCGGCTTCTCGGACGTGCCCACGATGCGGCCGACCACCAGGGCCGACTCAGCCTGCCAGGAGCCGTCTTCCAAGGGCGTCATGGTGTGCCTTGCCGTTGAGGAGCAACCTGCGGAGCGTTCACGGCCAGCCGTGGGGTCGGTACGAAGACGTGCCTCCACGTCGAGGACGTAGGCGAGGATCTCGCCCTCGGTCGGCAGCCGTTCCTCGACAGACGAAGCTGCCAGGGCTTCCGGCTTGGCCTTGAGGCCATTCTGCTCGGCCACTGCGGCCTTGAGTTCGGCGTTGAGGGTCTCGAAGACAGCGGGAGCCCCAGAAGGGTCCAGCGCGAGCCCTCGAACCTCCTGGTCGACACGGGCGAGTTCACGTTCCAGCCGCTTTCGGTCGTCGGCTCCCCGAGGCGGGTGCGGATCTTCTGTGAAGCTTGTCGTGCAGGTCGGTGTCGAAGAGGACGCGTTTCAACTCGCCGACGGCGGCTTCAAGAAGAACGTCTTCGCGAAGCCGAACCTTGTTGCTGCTAGCACCGCCCGTCGTCGCAGCACTGCACCTGTACGCACGAAACGATGACCGCATCCACCATCCGGCGCTCGACGCGCTCCCCTCCCGCGGGCGGGCCGTGACCACAGAAGCCGCAGAAGAGGACGCCGGAGAGAGGATGGCTGGTGCGGGTGGCCAGGCGCACGGTCGCCCTTGCCGGCGTAGTTCTCACGAACAGCTTCACGGCGAACCCGGACGGCTTCCCAGAGATCCTTGGGGATGATCCGAAGGTGCGGCCGAGGGTCGAACTTGATCTGGTCCTCCGGCTGCTTCCGGTAACGACGCCGACGAGTCTCCGGGTCCTTCTTCCACTTCTTCTTTCCGAAGCTCCACTCGCCCACGTAGGAGGCGTTCCGCAAAATATCGCGAATCCTCCCCTTCTTCCAGAACCTCGAAGGATGCTTCTTCGACATCGTGGCCATCGCAGCGGACCTATGGCTCAAGGATCTTCGTGAGGATGTACTACGAGTGCGACGTGAGGCGCGAGCGTTCATGAACGTGGCACGTTGAAGACCATTACCGTCACCATCACCTCGCGGTTCCGATCCTCGGGGTGATGAAGGACCGCTCGAAACCACGTAGGCACTGCCACGGCCTTCTCCCGCTTGAACGTCACGTAGTTTCGGACGACCTCGGGCACCTTCGCCAGGACCGTGGACATCTCGGTGTCTCTCACGAGGACCACGACCGCACACTTCGTGTCCCTCCAGCTCAGGTACCCCATGAGCTGGTCGATGGCCTTGGAGAGGCTGTCCGGTCCCTTCCAGAACTTGCACTCAGCGATGAAGACGTTCTTCCCCTGCACACGGATCAGGATGTCCGTCTTGCCATCACCGTTGAAGGTCTCTCCCGTCGCAGCCCCCTCGAACTGCGCGTTCAGCGGAACGAGGAAGTGCGAACGGATCGTCTCCTCGTCGACATGGGAGAAGCTCCCCGGATTCCGTTCCATCACGAGCGTCATCTGCTGCATCGTCTGCAAGATGGCGTCGTAGTCGGTCTCGGTGATCGCGGGCTCCGGTTGAAACCCTCCAGGCGGGGCCGGAGGAAGCGTCGGGATGATCCTCTTTCGTGCGAGAGGAACCGAGATCGCCTGCTGCCCCCGCGGCCGGACTGGGAAGCCGAGGTTCTGCACCAGCCCCCGGCGGTCCAAGATGCGCTTCTTTCGTGCCTCCAGGCGAGAGCGCGTCTCGTGGGGAAGCCGCTGGTTGTACTCGGACACCATCGGGGTTACCCCTCCGAGGTACTGCTGGATGAGATTCAACTCCCCGTTTAGCTTCTGGCGGATGTGTTCGGAGTCTGCGTCCTCGGACAAGACGGTGATCGTCAGCTCGTTCGCCCCCACGTCGGCGCGTGGAAACATCGAACTCAGCGACGACCCCTGGTAGCGAAAGAGGTTGGGGTCTCCCGTGAATGGGACGGCGAAGCTCACCCCGTGAACCGGACTGACATACTTACGGCCGAAGTCGTTCTTTGGCACCGAAGCGTCTCCTTGTTCGACAACCGAGATCCCATCACGGTCCACGGCGACCATCTCCACTTGGTGCCTCTTGAAGATGGTCTCTACAAGGTCGTCGATGGGGCTGGCCAGCAGAGCATCCTCGGAGAGACCCTCGACCTCCCGCAGACTGCCCTCAAGCCTGGCACCGAGCCACTGGTGCAAGTCCCCATCGCGGAAGAGAACCGAGGACTCACGACGGGACCGCATCATTTGTTGAACCCTTTCGCCGTAGCCACTCGGGGACCTGCCTCGGGTTGTCGCGGGGAAGGCGAAGCTCGGCGCCGCGCAATCCGTGTCGCGCCTCCGCGAGCGGGCATCCACACGGCTGCATCAAGCCTCGGATCGATGCGACTCTTCCCACACTTCGACGCGCCTTCCTTCCCTGCTGCCATTTCCCTGGGCGGCGAGCGTAGACCCATTTGTGATCGTGGTACAAGGATGTATAAGGTTGTGCGTGGCAGCTCGAAGCTCACGACGCCTCGCTCCGATGGATGTCGTCACGATCAAGGAGGCCGCCGAGATCCTTGGCGTCTGCGAGATGACGCTCCGCCGGTGGGACAAGGCGGGGAAGTTCAGCCCGCACCACCGGCACCCGCTCTCCGGCTACCGGCTCTACAAACGGGCGGATGTCTTGAAGCTGCGGAAGATGATCGCGACGGGGAGAGCTGCGTGATGACCGCCTCGTTGAAGCTTCAAGGCGAACTTCTTGTTGAGGCTCGCGCAACCGCTCAAGCTCTGCTTGACGAACTCGAACTGGGCGCCGCCCCGATCATGAACTCGCTCATGAAGGCAAAGCGTCTCGCTCGCATCATGCGTGATGCGGACGCCCAGGAATGGCTCGAACTCGAAGCACGCGGGTATCCCCAGAAGTTTGTGTTCAGTCGGCTCGGTAGCTGTCTGAGATATGCCAGAACGGGTGGGCGAATTACACCCGACGATCGCTACTACTTCATGAGCCTTCCGCAGTGCGAGGCTGAAGTGGCTTCTGGCCATGCGACTTTGGAAGGCATTCGATTCCCCAGCACGATCGCGCCGTCCGTTTCGAGCAGCAACCCGAACGAGTTGACGGGAATATATCTGGCGAACGCGGTAGGAAAGCTGACGGAGGCTTACCAAAGCTCGTTGGCTCACACGAAAAAGGCGCTGTCGCAGAACGTGCTGATGTTCAATGGCTTGAAATCGGCGCTACACAGCTACGCCGCCGACTGTTATTGCGCATTGTCGTTGAGCGACGCGGCAACCAGCCTCTTTGAATCTTCGCGAGCGAAGGTGGACAACTTCGTGAGGAACAATGCGCCGAAGGCGGCAGACCAGCTAACGGCCGCTTTTCAACGCTTTGAGTCGGGCGATCCCGAGGCACTCTCCCACGCGCTGACCTCGTGTCGACGGCTCCTGCAGACGGTTGCCGACGCCGTTTTCCCTCCGCAGCCCGCCCCGTTCGTCGATAGTCGAGGCAAGGAACGGAAGGTCGGGGCGGAGGAGTACAAGAACCGGCTCATGGCATTCTTCGACCGTCGGCTCGCAGGCGATTCATCCAAGGCGATTATTGAAGCTGAACTCGGGCACCTAGCCGAGCGAGTGGACGCTCTTTACAACAAGGTCTGCAAAGGCGTTCACGCGGACGTTGGTGTTGATGAAGTTCGACTCGTTCTGCTGTCGACGTATGTGTTCTTAGGCGAGGTTGTGCGGGTCGTTGAATCTGACGGCTCGGTCGCTGTACCGGCATCCAGGACGTCGGACGCCGTGGATGCAGACTCGCCCGAACAGTCGGGAGTCGCCGCTGCCGAAGGTTAGGTGTCGGTTGGACCTCCAGCGGCCGCACGAGACTTCGAGCGATGAAACAATCGAGAAGACCGCAAGAGAGATGATGAAAGTATCGGTTCGACCCGTGGCCCCAAACGATGCGATCGCGCTTTACGGTATTGCACCGGAAGTAGCCGCTAGCGTCCGGGTTCTCGTAGCAACTGGCAGCGGTTGGGCGTCACGAATCCTGGTAGACGACGTACTCGCGGGCGTGGTCGCTCTTACGCAGGACGGAGAACTCACGCTGTATCTCGAACCGCCATTTCAACGGAAGTCGATCGGGACGACCGTCTTGTCGAGCACCATCCAGAAGGCTCGGGCTGCGGGCCTTCCCCGTGTTCATGCGAAGGCCCGTGTTGGGAGTGGTGGCGCGGCGCTCGCACGAAAGGTCGGCCTTCTTCAGGTCCGCGAGGATAGTGAGGAAGTATTCTTTGAGATGCGGTTCTGAACCACGGCGTGTACGGCAATTCCGTCGCCGATTGAGGAAATGGCGACGAATTCGTAACCATTTACTGGTGCAAGCTTGGTTACGGCCGTCGTCTGCGGGTCATGAAGACCATCGGATACGTTCGGGTGAGCACGCAGGGGCAGGTCGACGGAGAAGGGCTCGGCCTTCAAGGGGATCAAATCGCGGCAGGTGTGGCATGGTGCAGCTACAGGGGATGCTGGCCGGAGAGATCTTCGAGGACGCGGGCATCTCGGGCGCAACTACGGAGCGACCCGGGTTCAAGTCCGCAATGAGGTCTGCGCTGGAACTCGGGCACGAGGGAGTCTTGGTCGTCTATAAGCTGGATCGACGGACGAAATGCCCTCGACGTTGAAGAGACCCTCGCCGTTCTGCTCGACACCAAAGTTCCCGCAGCGACCCAGCTCGCTTCCGGGCTGAAAGGTGGTCTCCAGCCGTCGTGGGACGGATCATCACCGGGATCCCGCAGGGGTCAGCCCTCGTCCGCCGCGTGCTTGAGGTTGATCACGACCTCCTCCGCCCGCCTCAAGGACCGTGGAACCGGAACCCCGTCTTGCATCTGCACGAGGACCTCTTGCAACTCGTCGATCGTGAAGAATCCTTGGGCGGGATTCGCGAGCCAGTGCAGGAGCTCAAGCACAGCGCAGCCGGCTTCCTGGTAGCCACATCCAGGGGTCAGCCGGTCGTAGCAGCCGCACGGCCGGCCCGGCCCCACACACTCGGCCCACCACCCAAGGATAGGCTCGAACCCGTAGGCGACGACGCCGGGGGCGGAGGGGTGATCGAGGCGGAAGCGCACGATGAGAAGGCGGACAGCCCTCGAAGACTTCCACCTCGCGGTTCACTGTGGACGAGCCAGGACGTTCAACGACAGCAACCGCGCCAGATGGATTGGGGAGCGCTTCGCCCCTTCTGGAGTCCTCTTGGCCAACGAGTCGGGTGGGGCCCTTGGGCGCAGCCGGGCTACGATGTCTCTTCGCTCGTCCTGAAAGGGGATCGCCTTTGGCTTACGACATCACACTGGAGCACCTGATCGCAGGATTCGGCCTGAACTCCGTGCGGGAGGGGGAACAGGTTCAAGTTCAAGCCAGCGGCTTCGCATCGTCGGAGGACGGAACAAAGCTCGTGTCGTGGCTTGAGGAGCTGGTCTCTCCGCTCCTCTCCAGGGCGTGCCCAGCCGTATCGCCCTCCCAGGTTGACCACCTGGTTGCGGTCATCCGCAAGGACAGGACCGCGAGAATCTACGTCAACGAAGTGCCGATGGTCGCCCTCGTCCGGCCCAAGAAGGACATCCAGGCGGGACAGGTCGTTCTTCGGGATGATGTCGCAGATGTTGGGGCGGTCCGACTTCAAGGGGTCGAACTACCGGCAGACGCAGGCGTTGTTGTGTTGATCTCGTCGGGTTGGCGGAAGGGACTCTTCTTCGACCTCGCACCGCTCCACGGGGCGAGCCGGACCTTCAACCTCGATAGCCTCCTCGGAAACATTTGGACCTATCTCTCGTTCGAGGACCGTTTTCGTCTCACCGAGGACCAGTGGACGGCGATCTTCAGCCAGGGCTGGTTTCCTTTCGTCGGGTTCAACGCGGACGAGGTTCGCAAGCTCGCTGCCCACGTCGGTGCCGGTTGGAACGCAGATGAGCTCACGCCTGCATTTGCAGAGGGACTACGAGGGCGCTGTCAGCGGTTCTCGGCGATTGCGGAGAAGCTTCCGGCGTTTGCCGGGCACCTGGGCGTCTTGAACGCGGGAATCAAACACTTTTTGGGAGGCGATCACCTGAGCGCGAGCGGCCTCCTTTACCCGCGAATCGAAGGTATCCTCCGCCACCAGGCACAAGTGGTTTCTACGTCTGCGAAGTATTCGCAGAAGGCTCTCGCGGAAGCCGCCACAGCAGACACCGCCAACACTCGAACCCCTGGAAGCCTACTTCTTCCGGCCAAGTTTCAGCGGTTCTTGGAGACCGTGTACTTCGCCAACTTCGATCCGAAGTCACCCGCCGATGTCTCACGCAACACGGTGTCGCACGGCGTTGCGCCAGAGGAGAAGATGAATCTCAAGGCGGCCGTGGTTGCCCTTCTCGTCATCGAGCAGCTCCTTTACCTCTGTGGCAAATAGGCCGTCCGAACGTGCCAGCACCTCGGGCAAGCCGACGGCGCCGCATCTTGTTGGGGGGCCGGTCCGGGCGGCGGTAAGGGCACGTCCTCCTCGGTTGACCCACAACGGGGATCACGAAGAAGCAGGGATCGGCGAACTCGACCATGCTTCACAGCCCGGCGGACGGCTGACGAATTTGCCGCTGTCGCGGTCAACCGAGGACGGCAACGCCTTCAGCGATCAAGAGCGAAGCCGCCGCGTCCAGGTCGTAGGCCGGGAGACGGACGACCTTCATGACCGGAACCCGTTCGCGAAGGAGACGCTCACGATCGCGGGCTGCCCGCCGGGCCACCTCTTCCGCTCCTTCGGCGCCAGGAAAGACCTTAACCGGCGCATGGCCGCCTTCGGTCTCGATGATGGCGATGAACGCATCGACGTTTGGGGTCTTCCGGTGGAAATAGTCGTGCGCTTTCCCGTCCGTGGCATCCAAGCGTACCCCGTAGGCATACTTGATCGCTATCTTCGGGTCCTGCGAGAGCGACTCGACGGCACCTCCGGCGGAAGGAGCTTGAATAGACATCTCGTCGTAGACGTGATCATGCGCCGTGAGGTGGTTCACGGAAGTCTGGCTTAGCGCTGCGAACGCCGCCTCCAGGCTGACCCGCGTGGTTGCCTTGTGCGGGCCAACCACCACGTGACCCAAGGGGCCTTCGGGGTTCGAGGTCAAGGTCAAAGCCTTCTCGACGCGCACCAGCATCCGTTGGAGAGCGTCTTCGGATAGCGGCGTGTTGTGATCCAGCACGTGCTTCACGACCGTGTAGAAGGGACCCGCGCCAAGGTTCTTCTCCTGACCGAAGAGCGATAGATTCCTTGGATTCCTGTTCTGTCGCTGAAGGTAGTGCGCGCACTCGATCAGCATGCCACCCGAGCCGCACGTCGGATCGCAGATCCGCATCTTCTCAGTCGGGGCCAGCAGCTCCACGATGAGCTCGACGACCTTCTTGGGTGTGTAGAACTCCCCGCCTTTCTTGCCGGCGTCATCGGCGAACTTCTCGATCAAGTACTCATAGGCCCTGCCGAGCATGTCGGGCTCGGACAGGTTTACGTTCCTCAGCGTGACCTTCGAGAAGTGCTGCACCAACCGGCTCAACACGACATCGCGATTGCGTCCATCGCCGAGCTTCCGCTCGTCGTTGAAGTCGATACCGGCGAGCACGCCTTCGAGGGAAGCGTTCGATCCCTCGAGGGCCGCGCACGCTTTGTTCAGCGTTTCGCCGAGGTTGGTGGCCGTCTTCTGGATCTCGAGCCATCGTGCCCGCTTCGGCACGAAGAACTGGTGGTTGTCGCGGTCCTCGGGGTCGTCGCCGTCGACGACGAGGGCCTCGCACTCCTCGTCGAAGCGATCCGAGAGCCGCTTCAAGAAGAGGAGGCCGAAGATGTAGTTCTTGTAGTCGCTCGAGTCGATGGAACCGCGCAGGATGTCCGCGGCCGACCACAGGTATCGCTCGAGTGCGTCAATCGTCAGCTTCGTGCCAGGGGAGAGCTCGACGGGGTCAGGTGCCGTCTTTGGGCCCTTGGCCGTCGACACACGCTCGACACGTTCTACAGACCGCTTCGTGCCGGCCAGGCGTTCGACGATCGTGGCCTTCTCCTTGCCTGAATCATCGAGGTGGAGCGCTCGACATAGCTCCTTGAGCCGGTCCCGAGAGGAGGTGGCCAGAATCTCAGCGAGCGTCGCCCTATGGGAGGCAGCAAGGGTCTCGACCAGGCCCTCCTTCGCACGACGGTCGGACGGCGAGAGTCTTAAGCGGTCCACGGCGGTCAGCAGTTCGTCGCGAGTCAGTAGGAACCTTCGAGGACATTCGGCCTCGCAGTGTACAACGAGGCGGGGACCTCGGGCCTCAGCTCGCCATGCTGCCTATCGGATCAACCTCCGCTCGTCCTTCCCCTCGAGTGATCAAACAGGAGCCGCGTACCGTTGCACTGGTCTGCGTGGAGCCCGCACTCGCTGGACGCCAAGCGGGTGGAGCAAGGCGCGGGGCAAGAGCTTGACCCGCCCGCCGACCTTGGCGGCCATGACCGACCTCGACGAGTTCCCCCTCCGCTCACGCTGGGCTGGCCGTCAGTTCGGTCGTCGGCGTTTCCGACGCGGTGAGCGTGCGGGTCTTCCGCTCAGTACGCATCCTCTCTATCAGCGGAGGGAGAAATAGATGAGAGAGTGGGCAGCCGTAGGGAGGTGAGGAGGAGCCTGCATCTGAAATGTGCCTCCAACCGATATGCTCCAAACCGGGCGATTGTAGGCTTCGACCTCGGGCCACACATCTCGGATGTCTCGCAGCGGTACTGCCACTCTCGACTTCAAGATCTCCATGGTGACTCGATTCTTTGACTCTTCAAGGACAAGCCCCTCGGCGACGCGCCTCGTGGGAATTCGCTGGGTCTGTCCGCGCTGAAGGAGTTCCTCGTAGCTGACCCAGACGATAGCATTGTCCGGAATCTGACTAAGAAGAATCGTTGCGCGACGAACGCTTGGGTCCGAATACATCCATAGCTCCCCAGGGTCGTAGAACTCAGTTTGGCTACCGACGCGATAGGGATAGCGCCACGCCCGCTCAACTACCCTTAGTGATTTGTCCGGGCCATCGACATATGCTTTTGTTGCAATGACGCCCACGTACGGCTCGACATTGATAGCGACGAGCTCGACTTCTCCGTACCGCAAGACGACTGTTTCGACGTGAGGTCTCGGCATGCACATGGTCTGAGCCGCTTGTTCGTAGTACCGAACAACCTCGCCTGGCGTCTGCTTGATCGTCGGGTTGCTCTGCTCACTGGAAACACCGGCAAAGGAGAGTGTGCCCCCCACTTCCGCAGCACCAACTAGAATGGTACCCCCGAGAGTATTTGCAAACGCTGCGATGTCCTTGCCATGCTCTGCAAGGCGTTCCTTGCTTGCGTAGGCCTTGAAGTCCAAGTCGTGGCGCTCGCTCGATCCGCGGCCAATCGGCCCCTCACGTGGTAGATCGCTCGCCGCGCGTATGGGAGTGTAGAGGGAACGCACAGCAGAGAAGTCTATCCGTCGCACTGCCGGGATGATCAACCTCAACCGACTGGGTGACCGTGGGTGCGCACTCTGGCGCTAGCCCGCCATCCGCCAACTGCGGCCGCGTCCGGCACACCATTCGGCAGCAACGCAACCGAGCAAGAACCTCCCCTGGGTCACGAAGGGGCCATCGAGGCCGACGGAGCTACGAGGAACCCGCGGGTGGAACCGACGTACTCGCCTCGCACAGATCCTCGTCCGACGGGCCGGCGTTTCCCAGCAGCTTTCACTTGGTGTCGACAACCGTCACCTCATTCATTGTAGGGGAGAGGAGACCTTCGCAGGACCCAAAGCCGGCCAAGTTGGTCGCGTGCGACTGCATCTCGTTCCGTTCGCTACTTGCGTGGTTTGGGGCGCGGTCGGCCGCCCTTCTTCGGTAAGCCTGGGCGACGCTGCTTCGGGACAGACCGCTTGGGCCGCTTGGCAAGCCACTCGACGGGATCCTCCCCCCACATTTCCTTGAGCTCTCTGGCTAGGGCCGGAAGCTCGGGAAAGAGTGACGACTCCGAGAGTCCGGCGAGGCGTAGTTCGGCGCGCATCTTGGCTTTCGAGGCGCTTGGAATCAGGATCCGCTCGAAGGCCAGCGGGGCGAAATCCTCGACGGCTTTGGCCCTCGTTCCGTGCAGCGTGAACAAGCCGCGCTGGGCGGCGATGCGGGGCGAGAGTTGGCGGACCTGGAGCGCGACGGGTTTGGGACAACGCACGAGAGGCTCGAATTCCGGAGGCAGTCTCACCCGCGCCGCCTTGTCGCAGATGTGAATGATCTCGTCCGTGCCGATCGTCTTCTTGTTGTAGATGTATGGGTTGAGGAGCCACACCACAGCCGTGGCATCGTCAGCCACCGAAGTGAGCGCGAAGTGCAGAGCGACGAGGCTGCCTTCGCTCCAGTCGAGCAGCCGCGTGGGCAACTCGTAGTGCTGCATCAGCGAGTACCAGTCGAACTCCGTCTCTGGCGGGAACTGCGCAAGAAACCCGTGCTGCTGGAACAGGGGCCAAGCCCGCAGCTTGAAGTCGGAACGCCAGGAGTCCTCGTCGAGGTTGGGTGTTCGGTATGCGCCGGGCATCAATGGCCATCGTGCGTCGCGCTGTCCGCGAAACCACGGATCGACGACGGAGCGCTTCGACCACCGGTCGCGGACGCGTGCGACTGCATCCACGAACTCGCCCAACGACTGGGCGGTCGCCTGGCTCCCTTTCCACGATGTGTGCGGCGTGTCGGTCGTAGCGCGTTGGTTCTTCCCCATGCGGAGAGTATCGCCCGCTTCCCAGCCGCTGGGCAGTTCGCTCAAAGCCGGCGCTTGCGTTGCGATTCGCGGCCTCGAGTGGCGGCACCATGCCCGAGCGCTAGTGCTATCTAGGGCGGCCCATGCCGATCGACGACGTCGTTCAGATCGCGCGACGAGCTATGGAGCCAGTTCCCCTTTGGTGCGTCAGGGGTGCAGCCTCACAGTGGCTCAAGAACCGGACGTCTGCTTCGCGGCGCACCCGTCGACGAGGACGATCTTGGTCGTTCCGCGCTTGCAGCCAGGTGGGTCGATGAAGACGTCGGACGTCCCTGCGCGGGCCGCCGGCGCCTCGTAGGTGCATCCCGAGGTCCTTGAGATCGAGACGTCGTTTGACCGACGCGAAGGACGATGCCACAGGTCTCCGGGTAAGCAGGCAGGGTTCGGCGTCGCGCAGCCCACGGCCAGCGTCGCGCCTGCCAGCACCGCCAAGCCTCTGCTGAGCGGGCGCACGAGCCTTGCCGCCCCGCGTTGGCGCATAGTGGACGAGGGTAGCCGTCCACCGAAGGACCGTCGGCACCATCTGCCTCGCTCGCGCTGAGCTCACCGGGGAGTGGTCCTCTCTGCCCATCCATGTTGTCCTCACCCGAAGGCGTCGATGAAGCTCCCGCGCGGCCTGTACGAGCAACTGCTCACCGTCGGCCTGGACGGCGCCCTCCGCGGCGCGAACGACACCCACACCGACCGTGAGCACCTCCACGTGGAGGCCGCGCCCGAGATCCTCGCGCGCTACCTGCACGATGCAGTCGTTCGGGCCCTCCGAAACCTTCCCGAAGAGGAGCGTCTCGCGAAGCAGGTCGCGCTGGCCAACCAGCTCGTCCAGCTGCTCGGGGAGGCCGCGCCGAACTCGGGCATCGATGCCGACGAGGCCGTGACCGAGCCCGCCGAGCTTCTGCTCGCGGTCCGCCGACACGAGGACCGTCGCCTAGGGACGGGCGAGTCACCCGACCTTCGCTCCCCCTGCGGAACAGCGACCTCCTGGTCAACGGACCGCGCGATCTGCGCGTAGGGAGCGAGATCCGCCGCGAGCTCGCCTCGGCCGACGCCGTCGACGTCATCGTCTCGTTCGTGAAGTTCAACGGGGTGCGCATGATGCGGCCCGAGCTCACCCGCTTCGTGGAGCGGTGCCCCGGTCGGTTGCGCGTCTTGACGACGACGTACATGTCCGCGACCGACCCCGAGGCCCTCGAGGAGCTGCAGCGGCTCGGGGCGGAGGTGCGCGTCTCCTACGACGCGCGCCGGACGAGGTTGCACGCGAAGGCCTGGCTGTTCCGTCGCGACAGCGGGTTCTCCACCGCGCTCATCGGCTCCTCGAACCTCTCGCCCGCGGCGATGCTCGACGGGTGCGAGTGGAACGTCCGTCTCTCCGCGATCGACAACCGGACCATCCTCGAGAAGTTCCTCGCCACCTTCGAGCAGTACTGGCGCGACGAGGAGGTCTTCGAGCCCTACGATCGCGAGCGATTCCTGCAAGTGACGGAGCGCCGCGACCCAGCGCGCGACGCGCTTGCGCAGGTGGCCTGGCTCCGACCGCTGCCGCACCAGCAGGTGGCGCTCGATGCGCTCGCAACGGAGCGCGCCCATGGACACACGCGCAACCTCGTCGTGGCAGCGACGGGGACGGGCAAGACCGTCGTGGCGGCGCTCGACTACGCGCGGATTCGGAAGGAGACTGGCCGCGACGCCACGCTCCTCTTCGTGGCGCACCGCGAGGAGATCCTCGACCAGAGCCTGGCCCGCTACCGCGCAGCCCTGCGCGACGGGCACTTCGGCGAGAAGCTCGTCGGACGCCACACGCCTCGCGAAGGCCGACACGTCTTCGCCTCCATCCAGGCCCTCCACGCCAAGCGCCTCACCGAGATCGAACCCAAGGCCTACGACGTCGTCGTCATCGACGAGTTCCACCACGCAGCGGCCGACTCGTACGAGACCCTGCTCCGTCACCTCGAGCCGAAGATCCTCCTCGGCCTGACCGCAACGCCGGAGCGCGCCGACGGCAAGTCCGTCCTCGACTGGTTCGACGGACGCATCGCGACCGAGCTTCGACTGTGGGACGCGCTGGATCAGGGACTCGTCTCGCCATTCCAGTACTTCGGGATCCACGACGGAATCGACCTATCGCGCGTCGCCTTCGCCAACGGTCGCTACGATCTCACCGCCCTCGAGAAGGTCTACACCGCGGATCACTTCCGCGCCCAGCTCGTGCTTCGCACGCTCAAGGAGCACGTGCGGAGTTTGGGGTCGATGCGGGCGCTCGGGTTCTGCGTCTCCGTGCGCCACGCCGAGTTCATGGCGAAGTTCTTCGAGGAGAAGGGCCTTCCGGCGCGGGCCGTGCACAGCGACTCGTCGGACGAAGACCGGCGGCAGGCGCTCCAGAGCCTGCGCGACGGCACGGTGAACGTGCTGTTCGCCAAGGACCTCTTCAACGAGGGCCTCGATGTGCCGGCCGTCGACACCGTCCTGTTCCTACGCCCGACCGAGAGCGCGACTGTCTTCCTGCAACAGCTCGGCCGCGGCCTCCGCCTCGAGGAGGGGAAGTCTTGCCTCACGGTGCTCGACTTCATCGGCAACGCCCACAAGAAGTTCCGTTTCGTCGATCGCTTCCGCGCCCTGACCCGCGGCACGCGCGCCAGCGTGAAGCAGGCCATCGAAGAGGGGTTCCCGCACCTGCCTTCGGGTTGCGACATCCGGTTGGACAAGGAGAGCCACGAGGTCGTCCTCGCAAACGTGCGTGCGGCGGTGACGAACACATGGCGCGAAATGGCGAGCGATCTGCGGGATCTCGGCGACGTGCGCCTGCCGGTGTTTCTCAGGGAGACGACGCTCGAGCTCGAGGATCTCTACTCGAAGGCCGGTCGCTCCTTCGCACGCCTGCGGCACGACGCCGGACTGCGACCCGAGGCCCTGGAGAACTCCACCACCAACGCCCTTCCCCGTCTCCTCTACGTGGACGACGACGCGCGCCTCGATCGATGGCGCGATTGGTTGTCTCAGGATCGACCGCCGCCGGCAGATCCCAAGGACCCGATGCAGCTGATGCTGTTCGCGGCGCTCGGATTCGTCCGGCGCACGACGTCGGAGCTGGCGCAGGCCTTCGCGGAGGTGTGGGCGGCGCGCGACCTCCGCGCGGAGATCCAAGACGTGCTGGGCCTCCTCTCGGATCGGCGACGGCGCCCCACCTACGCTGTGAATGGGCTGCCGTTCCAGATGCACGCAACGTACAGCCGCGATGAGATCAGCGCGGGCCTCCTCCAGATCCGCAAGGACAAGCTGCTCCGCACGCAGGGCGGTGTCTTCAAGTGCGACGATGTCCGGGCCGACGTGCTCTACGTCGAGCTCGACAAGGACCCGAAGCACTACACGCCGACGACGTTTTACGAAGACCGCCTGATCTCGCCCACCCTGTTCCAGTGGGAGTCCCAGTCGAAGACGCGGGCCGACTCGGAGACCGGCCGCCGGTATCAAACACATGCGGCACGTGGCTGGCGCATTCTCCCTTTCGTACGTCAGCGCGCCGACGACGAGCGTGGCTTCACGAGCCCTTACCTCTTCCTCGGACCAGCCCGCTATCTGTCGCACGAGTCGGAGAAGCCGATGCGCATCCTCTGGGACCTCGAGCGCGCGGTGCCGCCGGAGTTCTTCAATGCGGTGAAGATCGCTGCCGGCTGATCTGCCGGTCGCGAGGCCCAGCCAAGGTTGCGCAGTTCCCTGTCCAGCTCGGGGAGACGCTCACCGGTCCGTCACGATCCAGCCGACGCCCGATCCGAAATCAACGCAACCAACAGCCGCGCATTCGGCACCGACGACCACTCCAGCACCACCGGCGGCCCATCGTTCGTCGCCAGCGTGAGCTCCCCCTCCTCCACCGTCACCGACGCGAGGGCAGACCACACCACCCGTCGCTCGCCGTAGGAGAT
Organism: uncultured Polyangiales bacterium; assembly: GCA_964624885.1. Lineage (GTDB taxonomy): Bacteria > Myxococcota_A > Polyangia > Polyangiales > JADJMO01 > JADJMO01. The sequence continues at coordinate 48,242 of CAZUZY010000017.1, forward strand.
CCCTTCCCCATCCACCGCCACGTCCCCGAAGCGCACCGTCCGCCCCTCCGCGAGCGTGTCCCGCATCTCGGGGAGTCGCCGCGCGAGGGCTTCCACCACCGCGTCCCCGAAGCGGTCCACCTCGTCGAGCATGTTCGTCGCCACGAGCTCGCGGCCCGACGCCAGACGCACGCGGTAGACGTTCGTCTCCGCGATCGGCATGCCGGCGACCGAGCGCTTCACGTGGCTATCGCGGAGCGAGGCGACCTCGTTCCACCGAACCGTGAGGGTCTGGCCGTTCTCTCGCCACACGAACCCGCCGTCGTGCACCGTCACCGAGAGCGACCCTTTGCGATACGCGAGCACCGCAAGGTAGACGCCGAACGCGGCGAGCGCGCCGCCGAGGAAGCCGTTCGTGAGGCGGTCGCCCGCGAACACCTGACCGCGCCCGGACTGGAACCCGGAGATCAGCAAGAGGCCCGGCCCCACGAAGATCACGAAGAAGACAATGACCGGGCGGACGGGCCACGGGGACGTGTGGCGCCGCCGAGGGCTTCCGAGCTCGACCGGGCGGTACCTGGGCACGGCGATGTGGGTGACTCACTTCTTGACGGAGAGGACGACTGACCCCCCGCCAGGCTCGGCGAACTGCATCGACATGAAGGGCGACACGATGCACGCGGTCAACGCGGCCGATGTCGTCGTGGTCGTGGAGCTCCAGGACCCACGCCTCCCGCCCCGACGTTCCCTGGCGGTCACAGTACCGCCGTCGACGGGATCACTCGCGAAGGCCTGGTCGGAAGTCGCCGGCGAAGATCACCTTGCGCGTCAACTGGATGGACATGGCGCGAGCGTCGCCTCGATGGGCCCAGAATTCAACCGCCCCGTACCTCCTCACCAGGGACAACGCGCGGAAAGAGGCTATTCAGGGTGGAACCAGTCGCCCTCTCGTCGTCAACGTCGGACCAATCTCGGACCGGGCCTCGCCACGTCCTCGCTCGCCGCGATTTGCCGACTGCATGCATCAACCATCGTGGTCGACCGGTCAGTGCGGTCGTTGCTTCGACAGCGGCATGGTCGCTTGCCCTCAGCTTCGACGACCGGTTGGATATGCAGCGCGGATCGGCAGTATTCCTCTTCTCCTCGGTAGACTTGGCTGAACGGAGAGCGCTATCCTGCAGAGCCTTTCCGATGCGAAGAGTGTTGGGCAGGTAGCTCCACAACTGCTCCTCCTCTGAGTGGCCTCATGAGCGTCGCTCGCGGGAAGGGTGACTGGAAGGAGTCGAGCCATGGGCCGATGGACCCTGCGGCTGCCGGCGCAGCCTCGCCGGCGTCCGCTCGCTCAAGGGCACGACCACCTTCGCGGTGCGCGACCTCGACCTCGACGAGGAGGCCGTGGTCGAGGCCATCCACCGCGCGTGGGTGAAGGGCGGCTTCGGCAAGCTGGCCGATGGGCGCATGCGCGGACGCGCCCGCGTCGCGGCCCGCCGGGTGCTCGCGATCGCCGCGCAGTACCGGGCGAACAGCGTCCTCGAGCGGAGATCGGACGTCGTGCAGAAGCGCTCGCGCGCGAAGAACGCCAAGCCACTGGTCTAGCCGATCCAGAGTCGACTCCGCCGCCGATCCAGAGTCGACTCCGCCTCGGTCCAGAGTCGACTCCGCCTCCTGCTAGGAATCGCGGGAGAGCGCCTCGATCACCAGCGTCTCCACCGCCGCGGCGGCGTCGACGTGCACCCAGTGGCCGGCGCCCTCGACGACGTGCTGCCGCAGGCTCGCGTTGCCGGCGAGGCGGGCGCGATCCTGGGCGTCGAGCACCGACGAGGCGCCGCCCACGATCACGTCGGTGATCGCGCGCGCGGGCTCGAGCGCGGGCCACAGGTCGCGGGCGAAGTAGTCGTCGAGCAGCGCCTGCACGCCGCCGAGGTCGGGGCCGAAGCGCACGCGGTCCCCTTCGCGCACGAGGTTCATGGCGAGCCACTGGGCGATGCCGAGCGGCTGGCCCGCGGCGCGCACCGCGTCCTGGAACTCCGCGCGGTCGTGGAAGGTGGGCGGCAGGGCGCGCAGCACCTCGAGCACGTCGAGCGTGGACTCGGAGCCGCGCGCGGTGGGCCTCGGGCCGGGGTTGCTGTCGACGAGGATCAGGCGACCGAGCGGCGCGAGGCCGTGCAGCACGAGCGCGACCTTGCCGCCGAAGCTGTGGCCGAGCGCGCCCGCGAGCGGCACCGGCAGGGCGAGGAGATCCTCGGCGACGCGGTCCAGGGTCCAGGGCGCGCCGAGGCGGTGCGAGCGGCCGTGGCCGCGCAGGTCGACCAGCACGGCGCCGAAGCGCGGGACCGCCGCGACCACCTTGCGCGCGAGCGAGCGCCAGTTGGCGCCGGTGCCGAGGATGCCGTGCAGGAAGACGATCCACTGCTCGGGGCTCTCGCCCGGGGCCGCGACGAGCTCGTGGTGGGGAGCCGGGGGGTGAGACGGGTGGTCCATGAGAATTGTGCGAACTGGATCTTTCGGAGGTACCAGCGGGGAGGCAGGCTCGGGGCATGCCGACCCCTCGCACCACCGTCCATCGCCTGCCGCGTCGCGCGACGTACGACCGCGCCGCCATCGACGCAATCCTCGACGAGGCGTTCGTCGCCCACGTCGGCATCGTCGACGGAGGTCAGCCGTTCGTGATCCCCATGGCCTTCGCGCGCGTGGGGGACGCGCTGTACCTGCACGGCGCGCTCGCGAGCCGGCTCCTGAAGCACGCGGCGAGCGCCCCGACGCTCTGCTGCACCGTGACGCTGCTCGACGGGCTCGTGCTCGCCAAGTCCGCCTTCCACCACTCGATGAACTACCGCTCGGTGGTCGTGCTCGGGGCGGGGCGCACGGTGGAGGGCGCCGAGAAGGACCGCGCCCTCGCCGCGCTGGTCGACAAGCTCGCGCCCGGGCGCTCGGCCGAGGCGCGCGCGCCGAACGGCAAGGAGCTCGCGGCGACGGCGGTCGTGGCGCTCGGCCTCTCGGAGGCGTCGGCCAAGGTGCGCGAGGGTGGGCCGCTCGACGACCCCGAGGATCTCGCCCTCCCGGTCCCCGCGGGGGTGGTGCCGCTCGCGCTGACGCGCGGGGCGTTCGTGCCGACGTGATAGAAGCGAGGCATGGTCGTCTCCCGTCGCGCCGCCCTGGAGGGCAAGGCCGCCCGTGCCGTGCTGCAGCTGCCGCGTCCTGTCCTCGTGCGCATGGCCGGGGGCACGCGGCGCACGCACGACGGGTACGTGCTCGACGAGCAGATCCAGCTCGTGCTGCACCTGTTCGACAAGCTCGGGAAGAAGCACACCCACGAGCTCTCGGTGGCCGAGGCGCGGCGCGAGCTCGACCAGAACGCGCTCGCCTTCGCGCCCCCGCGGCGCTCGCTCGAGTCGATCGAGAACCGCCGCATCCCCACGGCGGCGGGCGAGGTGCCGGTGCGCGTCTACCACCCGCGCGGGCTGCGCGACGCGGCGCCGGCGGTGGTGATCTTCCATGGCGGCGGCTGGGTGATCGGGAGCCTCGACTCGCACGATCCGGTGTGCAGCGAGATCGCCGACGACGCCGCGTGCGTGGTGATCTCGGTCGACTACCGCCTGGCCCCCGAGCACCGCTTCCCGGCCGCGGTGGACGACGCGACGGCCGCGTTCCGCTGGGTGGTCGCCCACGCCGACGCGCTCGGGATCGACCCACGGCGCGTCGCGGTGATGGGCGACAGCGCCGGCGGCAACCTCGCGGCGGTGGTCGCGCTCGACACCCGCGACGACGCGGTGCGCCCGTGCTTCCAGGTGCTGATCTACCCCGCCGTCGACCTCACGCGCTCGTTCCCCTCGCACCGCACGCTCGCCAAGGGCTACTTCCTCGAGAAGGCGACGATGGACTGGTTCATCGACCACTACGTGCCCGACGCCGCGGACCACCGTCTGCCGCGCGCGTCGCCGATCTTCGCGAAGAGCCTCGCGGGCCTGCCGCCCGCGCTCGTGCAGACGGCGGGGTTCGACCCGCTGCGCGACGAGGGGCAGGCCTACGCCGACAAGCTGGCCGAGGCGGGCGTCTCGGTGCAGCACGAGTGCTACGGCTCGACCATCCACGGGTACTTCAACATGTCGGGCACCATCGAGGCCGCCCGGCGCCCGGTGCTCGACGCCATCCACGCCCTGCGCCGCGCGTTCGCTCAGTAGCCGCGGGCCGGGTCGACCACGTCGAGCAGCGGCGCGCCCGCCTCGAGGCGCCGCACGTTCTCGAGCAGGCGCGCGGTCATCTGGGCCACGTAGTCGCGCCCGTGGCCCGCGACGTGGGGCGTGACGACGACGTTGGGCGCGCTCCACAGGGGGCTCTCGACGGGCAGGGGCTCGACGTCGAACACGTCGAGGCCGGCGCCGCCGAGGTGCCCGCGCTCCAGCGCGGCGAGCAGCGCGGACTCGATCACGATCCCGCCGCGCGCCACGTTGATCACGTGCGCGTGGGGCGCGAGGCCGTCGAGCAGGGCCGCGTCGACCAGGCCCCGCGTCGCCGGCGTGCGCGCGCAGCACACGACCAGCGCGTCGGCG
>CAZUZY010000018.1:0-52164 GCA_964624885.1 uncultured Polyangiales bacterium
GAATCCCCAGGAAATTCGGGAGCAATCACAGCGTCCCCAACGGGATTCGAACCCGAACGTTCCAGACGGATCCGCGGTTGGTCGGGCAAAGGACCCGTGGCTGTGTTCAGCTCTTCAGGGCGCCCCTTGTGCCTGTCGCGCAGTCTAGCAACATCGCAATCATGAGCCACGGCAGCCTGCGCAGTGCACCGCGAGTGCCGCGCCGCGGCGGTGATCCGTGGCGAACGATCAAAGGGAGTTTCGGCGAGCTCGAGGTCGGGTCGCTCTAGCCGTCGCTCTTCTGGGGCAGCCAAGGCACATCTTTCGTCGAGGCCTGCATCTTCTTGAGATTGAGCTGCTGTCCCTTGACGTGCTTCGACGCCTTCTCATCGAGAATCTTCGCGGAGATGACGTCCTCGGGCTTCTCGGAGTCGGCCGTAGGTGGCGTGCTGTTCTTCGACTTGACCGCGTAGAAGCCGTCCTTCTTTGTGGCGAAGTACCCAGTCACATCGCGGGTATCGACACTGAGAATTGGCAGAACAGCGATGCTCTCGTTCGTGGAGTACGCGCTCCCCTCGACTCCGCACGTCGGTCAGCTCTCGGGCATCCATGACCAGTTCGGGCGACCAACGAACGCGCACGAGGCCAGAGCATGCGACCCTGCTCGACATCCTCATCGACGGCTTCGAGAAGAACGAGAGCATGTACGGCCACCACTGGCGGAAGCTCCCGCCCGGCGACGAGGCCGCGGCCATCCAGAAGTTCACCGAGTTCGTCGCCGAGGCGCGCTCCTGGAAGGGCGCTCCGCTCGACGAGCGCAGCGAGGGGCCTCGTCGCCTCGCCCGCTGGCCCGTAAGCCCTCGGCGAGCGGCGTCGGCAGGGGTCTTGCGCGCGAGTCGGCTCGCATCGTAGGCGCGGCGATCCTGGGCTAGGTTCGGCGCGTGGGACCAAGCATCGCTCGAGCAACAACTGCGGAAGATCGAGGCCCTGTTCGCGGGCACCAGCAGCGACGGCGAGCGTGAGGCGGCGCGACTTGCAGCCGAGCGCATGCGCGCGCGGTTGGCCGAGTGGCGCAAGCGCGAGCTGGACGTGGCCATGGCGTATAGCTTGCCGGACCCTTGGCAGCGAAAACTCTTCTTGGCGCTGTGCCGTCGGTACGAGCTCAAGCCCTACCGCGAGTACCGTCAGCGCTCGAGCACGGTGATGCTCCGCGCCCCCGAGCCGTTCCACAAGAAGACGCTGTGGCCCGAGTTCGACGTCGCTACTTTTCAGTGATTGCCTGAAGGCCGAGATCAGACATTGACTTTGCCACTCGGCTGATGCTCTCGACAACGGCCGGATGTTGGAGCGCCTTTGCGAGTCCACGTCGCAGTCCCTCTATGTCGCTGCATGTCTCGAGGACGTTCGAGTATCCGATTGTGACGGGGTAGCCGAGCGCGCCTCTGCGGAAGTCGCAAAGCGGCTGCTGGCCACCGCGACCCTCCGCATAGAGAGTCGGAATGGCGTCCTTGCTTTCTCGGGCCATGGAAGTGAGCATTCCAACAAATGACGTGTCTGCCGGTCGCGCGCGCTCGATGAGGCGCACTTCAGCGCCAGAAAACCGCGTGATCGCCTCGGATGCTTCGCGTAGAACCACCCCAATCTCCGCCGAGTTCCGCTCTCGTGTGGCCAGGTTCTCGGCGCCTTTCTTCAGTGCGTCATCAAAGAGTCCCATCTTTGCCTCGTGCAACAATCTTGCATGCCACAGGATGATGCTCGCCAGAACCCAGATTGGCGCTGCCCACTACGGCCACACCATCCTCGGGGAGGTGCCAACCCCCACTCTCGAGAAACGCGCTTGAGAATAGCATCTGATCAAAGGTGCGCCAGGGAGACTCCACCCCGCCATCCCATCGGAGTGTTCCTGGAGCCGATGGGCCTCCGTTTGAGGGCCGCGCGTCACCCATGAAGCTCCAGAATGGATTGTAGAGATGGCCGAAGCGAACGGACGTCGCTCTGTCGCGCACAGCGACGAGGGCTCTAGAGAGAGCGTGATCAAACGGCTCATCGTTGAAGTCGCCCAACGCAATTGCGTACGGTGAGCCTCGTTTCGCGTGTTCCAACTCTGCCTTCAGTTCGCCAGCCAGGTGAACTCTCTTCGTGAGGCCACCTTCGTTTTCCCTGCGCGAGGGCCAGTGAACAACAAACATGTTTATTGGCTCGAAACTAAACGTTGAAATACGAAAGAACCATTGGTGACGGTTTAGCTTGTGCGACTTGTCGAGAGAGGTCCTCATGACGGTGCATGCGTCAACTCGGACATGAGGAGCGAAGAACACGGTCACACCCCACCGCTCATCATCTACCGCAGTGAAGTCACTGGGAAGCCTGACCTGATATCCGTCCGGAAATGCCTCGCGAACGGCCGTGGCGTCTGCATCCGTGGTCTCACCGAGAACCGCTACGTCCGCTCCACCAATACTCCTCAGCCTGGCAATCGCCTGGAGACTCACGCGCCGCGACTCTCGTCGCTTGGCCCTTGGAGCGAGGCCGGTGTTCCACCAGGCGAGCCGCAGCCACAGGTCTGGCGCGAGCAGGGAGGCCCACGGACGCGCAAGCTGCTGGGGTTCAACCATGAGGACCTACTTGGATGGGTCGCACTTCGCGATGTTGTCCATGCAGCCTTCACGGACCTTGCAACAGAATAGGGGGCTTGTGCAGCCGCCCGTGATACCGAAGCAAGAGCAGACCTCCCCGCCGTCAACCAGGAAGCACTCCCCCGCACAAGCTTTGCCCGCGCAACAGGTCCACGAGACGAGCACGCCACCGTCTGGTGCGCCGCATGCGGTCCCGCCATCAACAAGGGGAGGGCCCGCATCCCAGGGTGGTATTGAGAGGTCCTCCGCGCCGTCCGCCGCGGAGTCTGCGGTGTCAGGGCTTGCGCTGTCCGGGATCCCTGTCTCCGTCGGGGAGACCACGGTCGTCGTGCCGCAGCCCACCAGGAGCACGACGATCAGCAGCTTGCCATTCATGGGGAACTCCAGGGGCACTTGGCTGTGCAGGCGTAGCTGAATCCGCAGCAGACCGAAGGCTCAGGGCAGCCGCCGCGGATGCCCTCACACTCACAGCCCCCATCAGCGGTACACGTGCCTCGGCAGGGGGCTCCACTGCAAACCGAGTAGTAGCCAGATGGGTGGGCAGCGTCGGAGTCGCTTGCATCACCATCCTTGACCTCAGCCGCAGCGTCGACGGCGCCGTTCGACGCATCGACTCGAGCTGCGCAGCCCGTGAGGACGGCGACGAGCGCGCAGGCTGCGGTCGCGGCGGTCATCGCAGGATCGCCGTCGAGACGTGTACCTCGGACGAGGTGAAGTCCCAGCGTGAGACGCAGCCTCGTGAGGAGTCGGAGAAGGACGTGATGAACTCGGGGACGCCGCTGTCGGTGTGCCTCATGAACGCGATCGAGTCGTAGTCACCCCAGTAGGCGGAGAACGTCGATGGGCAGATTTCGCGGGGGCCGACGGAGTCGAAGGGCTGAAACAGGTACTGACCGCCGCTTGTCGGGATCCAGGCCAGGTTGCCCTGCTTGATGGCGATTCTGGCGTTGACGAGGTCGTCCTCCGTGGTGTCGAAGGCGACCTTCCAAACAGGTTGACCGTTGCCGAGAGATGGGGAAACGGCGAGGCGCGGATTCCACTGGTGCCCGGCGCGAGCAGGGCCGCCAGTCCACGCGCCCGTCGTCCACGCGGGCACCGCGCGGCAGTTGGTGAGATTCGCGCTGCACGCCGTCCCATAGAGGTGAAAGCGACCATCGTTGCCGAGCGTGCTGTAAACGATGCGCACCTCGTCGTTGCCCGTTGGCGAGGCTGTCGGGCTCACGTCGAACGCGAACTGGACTGCGCTGCGTACTGAGCGCCGTTTGCCGGTGAAGTCGACAGGGCCGAGCGTGATCTCTGGGGCGCTGGTCATCGGCAGGTAGTTCACCGCAACCGGGGGGCTCCACCGAGCGCCATCCCACTTGGCCATGAGCAGACGCTCGCCAGCTCGAGCGGCGGCGTAGATGTCCCCTCCTGTGGGTGCGGCGCGGAGGCGCGGGTGAGAAATCAGGCTGTCGAATGGGTCTGGCCGGCGCACGAAGCTGCCGAGAAGGCTTTCCGCGCACCAGAAGTTGATGGTGCGGGCGGTGAAGTCGTTGTAGGCAGAGCAGACGCGACCGGAGCCGGCAATCGCGATAGACGAGCCGTCGTAGAAGTGGTTTGCCTGCCGCACGCACTGGGCGATGGCAAACGTCTCACCCCCGTCGAGAGAGCGCGCGATGCAGGCTCCGGCCAGCACACTCGACAGACCGCCGGTCTGCCCTGCCGGAGGGAAGACGTCGTCAGGGGAGGCGATGTTGGTCAGGAAGACAGCGCCCTTGAAGCCGTTGTCCAAAGTGCGGGCGGCGAGCGCAGGGTCTGACCAGATGATGGACCAGCCTGCGGGCGGGGGGACCCGACCCTTGTAGCGCCAAGTCCTGCCGAAGTCGCTCGACAGCGCCCATCCCATCTGGGAGGCGCCCCGGGTCACCAATCGATTGGTCGGGGTGTAAGAGAGATGTGGGTCGCCAGTGTCGTCGTTGAACGAGACGATGACGTTCGTTCCGGATGGATACAGCTCTGAAGTTGCAATGGCGGTCTCGGACTGCCCGAACGGGGTCGTCGGATCGAGCGGACCTTTTCCGGTCACGCGTTCAGACTCGTCCCCGCAACCAACGAGCGCGATACCCGCGAGCAGCACGGTCAGTTGTCGCGTCCCCATTGCGTGAGGGTGTGCTCCGAGCACGCGCATGTCAACGCGTGCGCGATTCGGTCCGCTTGGGCTGCGCTTCGGCTCGGCAGTCTTGACGAGCACCGACCCGCTGCGAAGCTCGTCGTCATGCACCTGTACCTGTCCGCGCGGGTGGGCCTCGACGAACCTACCGCCGATGATGGCTTCATCACGTGGTTCGACGCAGCGGTGGTCGACGAGGACGAAGAAGTGGTTGCCGCACGCGCCCGCGCGGCGTTGATCCACGTGGGCTCGGCGGGCGACGCCCTCTACGACGCCATGGACGCCGACAGCAGCGATCTCGAGTGCCTCTGGACGGCGTACCTCATGGCGGATCGGCCAGAGGACGAGAGCGGCGAGGAGTGCCTCTACAGCCGTGTGCAGGGGGACATGGGCCACTGCCTGCTCTATGTGCACGAGCTACACGTGGAGCCCGCCTTCTTGGCCATGAATCTGGTCTTCGCTCTCCTTCGACGCCTCGCGGACGTTGTCGGCGAGTCCGCCGCCGTCGTCGTCGCGCGGGGCGAAGACCCCGTTGCTGCCGAGACGCTGCGCCTGCTGGGCTTCGAGCCGGGGCCCCAGCCCTTCTGGCACCTGCGCCAGGTGCTCGTTCAGCCGACGGTGCGACGCGGAGGCGACGGTCGATTCGAGGTCGCGACGTTGCCTCCACGCATGCGATTCATGAACAACTGACGCGATCTCAGCTCAGGGCGTCACGACGCCGGGCGGCACGGGTGTGAACACGTCACCGAACCCCGGCTTCAGCTCCTCTGCCACGCGGATGTAGCCCTCCGTCGTCGACAGGCACGAGTGCCCCGCGCGCTGCTTGATGCGCAGTGGCTCGTCGCCACGCACGGCCATCCAGGTGATCCCAGTGGCGCGCAGGTCATGGAAGGTGATCCACTTGCGCGTGGCGTCGTTCGTGAAGAGTTCCTCGCGCTCGACGCCCGCCATTGCGAGGTAGACCCGGAGCCCGTTGGCGAGGTCGAACTTGTCGGGCATGCCGTCTTCGCCGAGCACCCGGCCCTCGCCACCGCTCTCGCGGTGCATCTGCTCGAGCAGCGGCCGCAGGGTGGGCTCGAACGCAAACCTCCTCGTCCCTCCGGTCTTGGTCTGCTTCTCCTCGTGGGTGTACCGCCGGAGGCTCCGGTGGATGTGCACGGTGCCGTGGACGAGGTCGACGTCCTCCCATGCCAGGGCCTCGAGTTCGGCGGCCCGGAGGTAGAGGTAGATGGAGAGCGTCACGACGCGCTTCCAGACGAGCGGCACCTCGGGGCACGCCATGAGCTTCAGGTACTCGCTCGGGTAGAGGTACTGCTTGGCCTTCACCATGCCGCGGTCGGGCGCGGCGAGGCCCACGGTCGGATCGTCCTCGCGTACGCGGAGCGAGCGGTCCTTCGCGGTCTGCGCGTCGTGGAACGCCATCTTGAGGGTGGCCCAGACATGCGACGCGGTCTTCCAGGACAGCGTGGCGTCGCGAATGCGCTGGTCGAGTCGGTCGCGGACGTCCTCGAGCTGGGCGGGGGAGACCGCTCGCATCGGCGTGGATCCAACGATGGGGAGGATGTGGTTCTTGAGTCGGGAGCGATCGTCGCGTACCGACTCCAGGCCCTTGGCCTCACGGAACAGGAGCCACCGCTCGGTCCACTCGGCGACGGTCTCGTTCGCGGGGGGCTTCACGAGCACTTCGGCAGCGCTGGTCGAGCGACGCGCGCGGAGCACGAGCTCGGGCGCGCGCCTGATGGCCTCGACATGGGTGACCTCGGATTCCAACCGGATCCAGGGACGGCCTCCATCGGCCAGCGTCACCAGGACGGCGTAGCGTCCGGCGCTCCACTTGAGCGTGCCGTCGGGCACCTCCCGCGCCTTGGGTGTCACGACGCACCAGCCTTGCGCCGACGGCGCCGCTCGAGCCCGAAGAGGAGAAAGCCGTTCCACGTGGTGCCGGTGATGGCGCGGGCGATCGCGGACAGAGACCGGAACGGTCTCCCCCCGTAGACGAACCCCCGCTCGAGGACGGTGACGAGGTGCTGCCGCCCGGCGACACGGGCGATCACCACCGCACCCGGCGGCGGAAGGCGTCGATCGCGCCCCTGCCGTTCGGCCCTGCCGTAGGTCGCCTTCTTGGGGGTGGGCACGGGCCCCGACGTTGCGGTGAGCGCCTTGGCGAGGGCGGTGCGGAGGTGGTGCTCGTTGTCGCTCTTGGGACGGACCCCGAACACCTCGCGATAGCGGGCCTGCAGCGCGGCCTTTCCGAGCCGGGCGAGTTGCCCGAGCACGACGGCCATGCTCGCCCGGGGCGGCGGCTCCGTGGGCGAGAGCGTTGCGCGCGCCATCAGGCCTTCTCCTCTGCGGCGCGCTCCGGACGCTGGGCGAGACCGAACCAGAGGAAGCCGTTGGTGGAACAACCCGTGAAGGACTTGGCGAGGGCCGAGAGGCTCGGGTAGGTGGTGCCCTCGTAGAGGAACCCCTCCTCGAGCACCTTCACATGCAGCGTCGCTCCCTTGTAGGTGCGCTCGAGGGTGGTGTTGACGGCGGGCAGGCGGGGGTCTCGCCCGCCAGGGTCTCGGGGCTTCCGGTGGTTGTTGCCCCTCTCCTCCGCGAGTGGTGCGAGCGCCTTGCCTGCGGCCCTGTCGACGAGCCCCTGTCCAATGGCCGCGCGAAGGTAGGTGACGTTGCGGCTCGTGGTCTCGACTCCGAACAGGTCGGCGAACACCCGCTGGAGCTGGGTGGCGCCGAACTTCTGGAGCGCCGCGCCGGCCTTCTTCGCGTCCGCCTCGTCGAGGACCAACACCCGCGCGCGCATGCTCGCCGACGCAGCAGGCGGAGCGCTCTCCTCCGGAGGGGTCGAATCGGCCGACATGGCCGGCGCGGCCGGCCTCGGCGCCTCGTCGGCGTTGACGATCGGGGTCACTCCCTTCGTCGGCGTCTTCGCGGGCAGCGCCTTGGCCGACTTGACCTTGGCTTTCGCCTTCGCCTTCGGTGCCACCTTGGTGGAGACCGGCTTGCTCGGCTTCGACGCCAGCTTGGTGGTCGCCTTGCGGGCGGGCGTGCTGGTGCGCTTGGAAACCTTCTTGGACTTGGTCGACTTGCTCATGGTCTCTCCGCGCCGGGCGGTTGGGGCTCCGGCAGCCGACACGTTGAGCGCGAAGCGCGCGAAGGGAAGTCCTGGGCGGCCTCGGCGTGTGTGCCCACGGGCCCGCTCCCTGTCCCACCGGCGGTACCTCGCCGTCCGACCGGCGGTACTCGCATCTGGTGGTTCGATCGGCGGCCCTCCGATAGAGTGCCGCGATGGCGAAGCCGCGCGCGAAGAAGGGGGCCGTCCAATCACAACCTGCGAAGCGGAGGGCGGGCGCGCCCACCACGCGGCGAGGGGCGCCCGAGGCCATCGAGATGCGGGTCGTGGCGCGCGCGTTCAACAAGATGTTCAAGGCCTACGGCTCGCGCGTGGGCGATGGTCGTACGAGGCGCAAGCTCACGCGGCTGCTCGCGGAGTTCGAGGAGAGCAGCAAGCGGGGCATGAAGCCCGTCGAGATCCTGAGCCGTGTGGCTGAGCTGATGGAGCTTGGCGAGACCGTGCAGAGCCTGAGCAAGCTCCACCCACTGCCGCGGCCACGCAAACTGGACGCCGCCACGGCGGGCTTGGTCCTGGAGATGGACGCGAACTACGGGTTCCCCGCGGGAGCCTACTTGTTCCTCGGGATCGAGGCGGAGGGGCTGGTGGCCCGCCGCAAGAAGAGGTCGGCGTGACGTCGACGCTGTCGCGCCTGTTCAAGTACGCGAAGGCGTTCCGGGCAGAAGCTCGCGAGAACTTCACGACGGAGGCTCTCGCGGCGGCGATCTGCTCAGACCCCCAGCCGTTTCAGCGTGCGATGTCCGTGCGCGCGGTCGACGACCGCCACGCCCCGCCGACCAGCGTGCGCACCCAGGTCCACGTCCCTGGGGCGGGGGTGGTGGACATGATCCTGACCTGGCCGTCGGGTCCCACGGTGTGGATCGAGGTGAAGGTCGGCGCAGGGGAGAGCGGCTCGCAGCTCGCGAACTACGAGCAGTACATCGAGCGTCTCGCGCCCACCGATCCTCCAGTGTTGGTCGTGCTCGGGCCGGAGCAGATCGGCGGCACCAAGTGGATTTCTTGGCAGGAGGTTCGGGACGCGATCCGGATCATGAAATCCAGCAGTCCCTACTGGGGGGACTTCGCTCTGTACCTCGAGGAGATCGGCATGGCGAACGACGACGAGGGAGCCTTCACGGCCGGCGAACTGGCAGGGATCGCTCACACGCGGGGATTGGTCGGCAAGCTGACGCGGACCCTGACGGGCTTCGTGTCGGGCGCGCGCTCGGTGGAGCCTGGGGCTGCGTGGCAGAGCGACGTCGGCGCTGCGGGCTGGGCGATGCTCGTCAGCAAGGGGGCGTTCTCGATCGCGGACGAGATCCAGAAGGGCAAGATCGGCGTGTCCGCGGGCTTGGACATGAGCGATGGACAGCTTGGCCTGTGGGTGTGGATGAAGCCGGGGTTGGTCGCGGAGTGGCAGAGGATCCTCGAGCTCGCCGAGCGTGGTGGACTGATCTCGGCCGAGCGCTGGAGTCGAGACGAGACGAAGTGGAACTGCCTCGGCGTCTACCGGCCTCTGGGCACGGTCGTCGACGCGTCCTTCGCGACCCACTGGCTGCTGGAAGCTCTGCGCGACCTCAAGGGGCACGGCGTCTACGACTACCTCAACACGCTCCGTCGATGATGTCACAGGGGAGCGCGTTAGCGAGGACATACGGCACTTGCGGGCTCCGCTCGCCGACACATAGTCGTCGGCACGGAGGGGCAACCAATGGCCGCAGCGCAAGCGACGTGGACCGAGCGGGTCGTGGGGGTGCAGGCGCTCGTTGCGGCGATCGCTCTTCCTATCTGCGGAGCGTGGGCCTACGTCTCCTACCGCAACCTCCGTCAGGCCGAGATCGCTCGGGTCACCGAGGTCAAGACCGTGGCCGAGGCGGCCAAGGCGTCGGTGGACGCGCGAGTGGCGGCCCGAGATGCCGACGCCCTCGGTCACTTCACGATCGCCGTAGAGCTCGATCCACGCGTGTTGAGCGAGGTCACGCTCCCGCAGGCCGTGCCCACCGTGCAGTCGGCTCCGGTGTTCGCGAAGAAGGCGTGGCCCCTCGTGGTCAAGCTCTCGCTGCGGAACGCAGGCGCATTGTCCTTCCGAGCGCAGCTCGGGAAGGCGCAGTTCTATGCGAGTCGGCTGGTGGCGGTGGAGCCCTCCGGCAACCCGAAATACGCGCCGAGATACCCGCTGCAGATCACGTACCCCGACACCGGGACGCCGATCCAGTGGGCCGAAGTCACCCCTGGCGCAGGGACCGGTGGAAAGCCCGAGGTGAGCTTCCACGCCGCCACCTTGATCACAGAGCCTGGCGTCTACCTGGTTCGGTTCGTCGTTCCGTCCGGAAACACAGACGGTCGCGTCTACACGGGCTCCCAGTTCGTCACCGTGGGTGCGTGACGGGTGCTCACACTCGTCCGACCACGTGGTGCAGCCGAGCGACGCCATCGGCCAACCTCCAACGCCGCGGGCAGATCGTCGGTCAGCGCGGCAGGGATGTGCGTGAGACGCAGCGCGTGAGAATGCACGTCGTAGAGCGACTCGAGCACGACGAGCAGCGTGTCCAACGACAGCTCCGCATCGTCCACCTCTGTCGTCACGAGCAGCACACGCATCCACAGGAGGCGCGCGAGGCGTGGCGCCAGCGGCCCGAGCCGCCCCGCGCCGACGGTGACTGTACGAAGGGCCAAGGCCTGCGTCTCGTTGTGGGGGGTAGAACATGAAGCAAGACCCCCGTCCGCCCGACGCAGGGGCGGGGGCCGGCTGGGGACCGCTGGCGCACCAGCGACCGCTGGGGTGGGGCCTACTCGAGCCCGTGCTTCTTCATGTGGCGGTGCAGCGTGTTGCGGTGCACGCCGAGATCCTCGGCGGCCGCCGACACGTTGTTGTCGTGCTTGGCGAGCGCGGCGACGACCTGCTCTTTGGTGAGCCGCGCGCCCGTGCCAGGAGGCTCGGTCTCCGCTTCCTGCGAGACCTCGGGGAGTCGATAGGGCAGCCACTGCGCGCCGACGGGCCCGGCGCTCTTGTGCCGGAGCAGCTCGTAGTCGCGCGCGCCGACGGCCGCGTGCCGCACCCCGGCGAGCAGTTCCCTCGCGTTGCCCGGCCAGTCCTGGAGCAGGCACGCCTCGATCAGGGTGGCCCCCGCCGCCTGCCCTGTGCGCGCGAGCTCGCGTTGCACCATCCAGGAAATCTCCTCCCAGCGCTCACGGAGCGGCGGGAGCCGCACGATCCCCCGCGCGAGGCGGTAGAACAAATCGGGCCGGAGCCAGGGAGGCACCTGGCCGGGCGGCACCGCGCGGTTGGTGGCGCCGACGATGCGCACGTCCACCGGACGCTCGCGGCTCTCGCCAACCCTCCGGAAGGATCGCTCCTGCAGCACGCGGAGCAGCTTCGCCTGGAGGTCGAGCGGGATCTCTCCGATCTCGTCCAAGAACAGCGTCCCGCCGTGCGCTGCCTCGAAGAGGCCGACGCGATCACGGTCGGCGCCGCTGAAGGCGCCACGCGCGTGTCCGAAGAGCTCGGCCTCGAAGAGGGCCGAGGAGATGGTCGCGCAGTTGACCGCGACGAGGGGACCGGCGGACCCAGCGCGGGCCTCGTGGTAGCGCCGTGCCGCGTACTCCTTGCCGACGCCGCTCTCGCCGGAGACGAGCACGTCGACGCCCTCGGTCGCGGCGCGCACCAGGTCACTGTGGACGCGCTGCATGGTCGGGCCGACCACGATGTCGCCATCCACCTGGACGTCGGCGCCGAGGTAAGGGCGCACGTCGCTGACGAACACGAGGACGTTCTCGCCGATGCGCAAGGTCCGCGCGCGCGAGGAGGACACCGCTCCATCGACCTTGCGCCCATCGACGTAGGTGCCGTGCCGGCCGTGATCCCGGACGACCCACAGGCCGCCCGGCGTCACCGTGACCTCGGCGTGGAGCCGGGAGGCAGTCGCGTCCTCGAGCAGGACATGGGCGTCGACCGCGCGCCCGACCCGGAGCGGCGCGGTGCCGGCCGGCTGGACCCGCAGGCACGGCTTGCCGGCTGAGAAGACGACGGCGAGCCCAGGCTGCGGCGGTGGACGTGAGGACTCGACCCCTTCGAGATCCGCGGTCGTGTCGTCGTAGCCCGTGGGCATGTCATCGGCGACGGTACGGGGCTCGCACCGAAGCTGCAACGCGTAGGGCATGGTGGGCCTACTTCCACTTGAGCGCGTAGAAGCGACCGCCGGGGGTCTCGAGCCAGAGGTAGCGCGGATCGTCACCGAGCAGGCGGACCGGGCCGACGCGGTTCATGTGCACCGCGGGATCGCTCGGCGCGGTCGCATTCACGGTGTCGTCGGCGCCGGGGCCATACGACTGCGCGCGGATGTGGACGGTCTCGTCTGCGTTGGGCGAGGGGTAGAACAGTCGCGCCCATCGCGCGACGAGGAAGTTCGGTGCCTTGTCGAGCGCGCCCCGCACGCGCATCGCGATCGGCTTCTTCGTGGGCTTCTCGAGCGCCGTGCCACCGAACGCGTCCACGCGATGGAACACGGTCCCCGCGGGGTCGGTGTACTGGTAGCTGGCGAACACGTTGCCGTCGGAATCGATGGCGAACGCCTCGTCCACGGTGTCCGCGCCGTCGAGCGTCGCGAGCGTGTTCGTCACCGCGCACAGGCTCCCCGCGCTGCCGTCGCTGCAGGTGTGAATCGCGTAGATGCCCGGCTTCTGCGCAGCGCCAGCGGTCTCTCCCGGTAGGCTGTCGGCGAGCACGAGGAGGCGTCCTACCTTGCCGTCCGGCCCGAAGCGCCCAGCAACACCACCGACCTTCCGGGTGTGAAGCGTCGCGACGAGCTTGCTCTTGGCGTCGGCGATCCGGAGCGCCTGATCGGAGTAGGGCTCGGTTGTGGTGGTGCTCCAGGTGAGCTCGTCCACCGAAGGCGTCCAGTACGCGCTCAACGACTCGAGCGGCAGGCCAGGGAGGTCCGCGAGCCGCGGCTTCCACTCAGGGGCGAAGAGCCCGGTCGGGGTGGTTGGCGGTACGAGCCGGAGGAGCTGCGCAGACCCGTCGGTCGCCAGCATCAGCGGGCCTCCGTGTCGACCCCACGCGTACGAGCGCCCGACCACGCGGTCACCGGAGTAGATGCGCGCGACGCAGAAGCTCCCGAGCGCCCCTTCGAGCGTGAACTCGTCCGCCCACAGGCTGCTTGGCAGGCAGGTCTCGAGCGGCGGGGAGGTGTCGGGCGCCTCGGTGTCGCTCGCTCCGTCGGCGAGCCCGTCGGGGCTCCCGGTATCCGCAGGGGTCGTACCGGTGTCAGGCGCGTCGCCTGCCGGTGAGGATTCGGGGGCGCCGCAGGCCGAGGTGGCGAGGCAGAGGGCAGCGAGAGAAAACTGCAACGCGGATCGCATGGTGGGTCGGTCTCCTTCGAGCCGGCCCCTTCGCAGGACGCATGCCACGCCGTATCGGCCGGAAAGACCGAGAAACCTCCGCTCGCGTCCAGCTTCAAGACCGCCCTGGTGCAGTGCAGTGCACCAGGCGGTGGTGCACTCGACGACCCGTTGGTGCACCGACACGAAGCGAGCCAGGGGACACAAATCCTCTAAAATCTCCGACCCTTCGGCTCGCTACGGCCCGGCCAATCGGTACACTGGTCGGCTACGATGAGCGACGAGCCGACGACGCGCGACCCCCTGCCACCAGACGCCCCCGATCTGAGCGGGACGCAGTTCACGATCGAGAAGCTCCTCGGCCAGGGAGGGTTCGGGGCCGCCTACCAGGTGTTCAACCGCGGCCTCCGCCGCCGCTGCGTCCTCAAGCTCCTCACCAACAAGAGCTCTGGTGTCGTCGCTCGCTTCTTCCGCGAGGCCCAGGTCATGGCCAACATCGACCACCCCGGCATCACGCGAGTGTTCGAGGTCGCAGCCCTCCCTAACGGCGTTCCGTACTTCGTGATGGAGTTTGTCGATGGCGTCCCGCTCGGCGAGCACCTCGCGACCAAGG
Organism: uncultured Polyangiales bacterium; assembly: GCA_964624885.1. GTDB lineage: Bacteria > Myxococcota_A > Polyangia > Polyangiales > JADJMO01 > JADJMO01. The sequence goes on from CAZUZY010000018.1 coordinate 13,833, forward strand.
GGATCCTCTCGATCCCCGAGGCATGCGAGATCGCAGCGGCGACCGCCGAGGCGCTCTCGGCCGCGCACGAGCAAGGCGTGATCCATCGGGACATCAAGCTCCCCAACATCCTCATCACGCGCAAGGGGCAGGTGAAGGTCATCGACTTCGGCATCGCGCACCAGCGCGTCGAGGATTTTGGTGACGGCCCCAAGATCAAGACCATGATGGGGCAGCTGCTCGGCACGCCGCGCTACATGGCGCCCGAGCAGGTGCTTGGCCTCCCGCTCAGCCCGGCGTCGGACTTCTACTCGCTCGGCGTCGTGCTCTCGCTGCTCCTCACGGGCAAGAGCCCCTTCGACGGCAACGCGCAGACCATGATGGTGGGACACGTCACCGAGCCGCCGCCCACCCTGACCGTCCTTGCAGGCGCGCCCTTCCCCGAGAGACTCGAGGCCCTCTTCGCGCGCATGTTGGCCAAGGAGAGCCACGACCGCCCGAACAGCGGAGCAGCGCTCGCCTACGAGCTGCGCGCGATCGCCAAGAGCATCCCGGAAGCGGCGACCGCAGCGCGCGCGTTCCACGACGAGCCCACGATGACACCGGAGACCGTTTCCACGGGGCCGATCCTGACGCCCGCGTTGCCCGCCGATCCATCGACCATCGCGCAGCACAATCCCCACGCGAGGCCCGCTGCCCGCACCGAAGTGCGGGTCGACGCGGCGCGCCTCGTCGCCATCGCGGCCGAGCCCAGCGTCGCGTACTCGGCGATGGACCCCGCCGCACTGCCCCCGCACGTGACCCAGGTATTTGCCCGCGCGGCGAGTCAGGCCGCGCCGCCGATTGCGAGCCCGCTCGAGCCCGCGGCGGCACCGCTTCTCCCCGTCACGCGAGCCACGCCCATCGTGCGCGTGGAATCGACGCCTTCGGATCTGCAGACGTTCGTGCAGCCTTCGCCGCCGCGGGGACGCGGGACCGGCGTGTTCATCGCGGCAGCCCTCGGCGTGATCGCGGCGGGTGCGATCGCCGTGGTCGTCGTGCGAGGCGGCGGCGATCCCGCGCGTGCGCCGTCGACGTCCGCACCGAAGGACGAGAACACCGCGCCAGAGAAGAGCGCACCGCCGAAGAAGTCGGCCAGCGATCCCTCCGAGAATGCGAGCCCGTCGATGGCGCCTTCGACCCCACCGAGTGCGAAGCCCAGCACCTCGACGACCACCGCCCCCTCCATGGTACTCACTCACAAACCGGGCGGCGGGCAACTGATCAAGCCCGGCGTCCCCGCGCCACCGAAGCCGACCAGTGGTGGTGCCGCCGACGATCCTTTCTGACCGTCGCGAAGTTTCCACTCCTTGCCTGAGATCGACATGACCACGCAGCCCCGTCCCTTCCTTCCCTCTCGCGCGGCACGCGCGGTCCTCCTCGTGTCGTTCGCAGCGCTGATCGCCCCCGCGCTTCCCGTGCTGCGGAGCGCACACGGGGAGGACAAGGCAATGGCCGTCTCGCTCTTCGACGAGGGCAAGAAGCTGATGGAGGCAGGAAAATACGACGAGGCCTGCAAGAAGCTCGAGGCGAGTCGCAAGGCGGATCCCTCGGCCGACGGCGTCGTCCTGCGATTGGCCCTCTGCTACCAGGCGCTCGACCGTCACGCGACGGCCTGGGCGCTCTTCAAGGAGTCGCTCGTGCGCGGCGAGAAGGCCAAGCGCAAGGATCGCGTCGACGCGAGCAAGAAGGGCATCGCGGAGACCGAGGCGAAGATGACGCGCGTGACCATCAACGTCACGCCCGAGGCGCGTGTGGCTGGGCTCCAGGTGAGCTGGGACGACAAGCCTCTCGACGAGGGCACTTGGGGCTCGGCGTTTCCGGTCGACCCGGGCGCGCACAAGCTCACGGCCTCCGCGCCAGGGAAGAAGGCCTTCGAGACGACGGTGCAGGTCGGGCCCACCGCCGAGAAGAAGACGGTCGACGTGCCCAAGCTCGAGCCGGAGGCCAAGCCGGCTCCCGTGGCCTCGGCTTCGACCGCACCGGCGCCGAGCACCTCTGCGACCGCCCCCGTGCCCAGTGCTCTCCCTCCCGACCCACACCCAACGCCGGTGCCCAAGAAGGAGACGAGCTACGTCCTGCCGCTGATCGTCGGCGGCGTGGGCGTCGCGGCGCTGGGCGTCGGCGCGTACTTCGGGCTCGGTGCCAAGAGCGACCTCGACGCCTCCAAGAACGAGTGCCGCGCCGACAACCGCTGCACGCCGGCGGGGATCGACGCGCGTAACGACGCCATCCACAAGGCCAACCTGTCCACCTGGACCTTCGTGGTCGGAGGGGTGCTGGTGGCCTCAGCGCTCACGTGGGTGATCGTGAGCTCCTCGTCCAACAAGACACAAGTCGGCCTCGTGCCTGGTGGCCTCGTGCTTGCGGGGACCTTCCGATGAGCCGCGCCCATCTCCTCGCCTTGCTCGCTGCCTCGATGATGGGATGCCGCGCCGTCCTTGGCATCGAGGACCCGCTGCCGCTCGAGGGCGACACCGGCGACGGCGCGACCGACGGGCTCACCGACAGCGTCGCCGAGACGCCCACGGACACACCGACGGACACGGGGCCGAGCGATCCGATCGCGCAAGCGGAGGCGACCTGCGCGCGCTGGAGCTCCTGCACGCAAGGGGTGGGCGCGCTCGACATCGTCAGCTGCATCCAGCGCTACTTGGACGGCGCCGCAGACAAGAGCGGCCACCCGCTCAACGCCTCGAGCTGGACCTGTCTGCGGGCCGCCAAGAGCTGCGCCGCGGTCTCGGACTGCCTTGGCGGCGCGGTGGCCGCGACCGCGTGCGCCGCCGTCGCCGCGGGCACAGCGAAGATCTGCGTCGGCGGCAGCGTCGTTACCTGCAGCGCCGCCAGCAACGTGGGCGTCGAGCCCTGCGGCATCGATGGGCGGGCGTGCGTGGGGTTGAGTCCCACCAACGCCGCGTGCGTCGCCAGCAGCGATTGCCCGACGGCCTCGCCGAAGTGCAGCGGCACCCGGCTCGTCGCCTGCGACGGCTCGCTCGACAAGGGCGCCGACTGCGCGAAGCTCGGGGGCGTGTGCAGCAGCCCGGCGAGCGACGCCGGGGTTGCTGGCTGCACGGGTGACGAGGCCGCGACGTGCGACGGCGCCAGCATCACCTGCGAAGGGTCCGTAGCAAGATACTGTCGGTTCGGACGCCCCGCTGCGGTCGACTGCGCCTTGCTCGGGAGCAAGTGCGACACGACGACGCGGTGCGCCCCCTCGGGCACCGACTGCAAGGAAGGCGACGCCCCGACCTGCTTCGGAGAGAACGTCCGCTACTGCCTGGGCGGCAAGCTGCGCCAGATCGCGTGCACGAGCCTCGGTCTCGGGGCATGCAAAGACACGTTCTCCCTCAAGGGCGCGACCGTCGCCTGCGCGCCATAGTGCCCTTGTTGTCCTTCGTCATCGTCTTGGCTTCTTCGCTGACCTAACCCTAGAGGCTCCATGAACCGACTCACCTTCTCCTCCCTCGCGCTCCTCCTCGCCACGACCGGTGGCTGCAGCGATTCGGGCTTCGACACCGCGACCGACGCCGAGGTCGACTCGGGTGCAGACACGAGCTCGGAGGCCGCGCCGCTCGACTCGGGCGACAGCGGGACCGTCGACTCGTCGACGGACACCGGCAGCGGAGACACCGACAGCGGTGGGTGCGACAAGACGAAGGCTCCTGGAGAAGACCCCTGCGTCCTCCAGGACGACCTCGGCGTGTTCGTGTCGAGCAAGAGTGGCAACGACGAATTCGCCGGGAGCAAGGCCAAGCCGGTCAAGACGCTCGCCAAGGCCCTGACCGCCGCGAAAGCCCGTGGCGTGCGGGTCTATGCCTGCGACGAGGAGTTCGCCGAGGCCGTCGCGCTCGTCGATGGTGTCGACGTCTTCGGCGGTGTGGGCTGCGCGGGCGGGTGGGTCGCCGTCACGGGGCAGACCACCATCAAGTCGCCCACGAGCACCGCCATCGTCGCGAAGGATCTCGCGGCGGGTGTCCGGCTCTTCAACGTGACTGCGATCGCCGCGGACGGCAGCGGGGCGGGCGGGAGCTCGATCGCGATGCTCGCGACCAACAGCAAGAAGCTCAAGCTACGGCTCGTCGAGCTGCGCGCCGGGCGCGGACAGGCGGGCGCGGATGGGTCGCCTGGCACTCCTGGCGCGGCGACGAGTTCGGGAGGTCCAGGCGCGGTCTCGGCCATGTGCCCCGCCTCGCCGGCCGGAGGCACCGCAGGTGCAGGCGGCACGAGCACGTCGAACGGTGGCGCTGGCGGCGCGGGCGATTGTTCGGCGACCCCGGGCGCCTCGCGCAACGGCAAGGACGCCGGGATCGTCGGCACGGGCTGCGGCCATGGTGGCGCCTTCGGCGTCGCTCTCTGCGGAGCCGGCGAACCAGGCTGCGATGGCAAGGCAGGCACGCACGGTGCCGGTGGCGGCGCGAGTGGGTCTGTCACCGCGAGCAACTACTCGTCCTCGAATGCTGGGGCGACCGCAACGGCCGGCGGGCCTGGCGGCGGTGGCGGTGGCGGTTCTGGTGGGGATTCCGAAGGCTTGCCTGTCGTGCGTGCTGGTGGGGGCGGCGGTGGAGGTGGCGGTGGTGGCGCGGGAGGCGGCGCAGGCGGAGGCGCAGGCGGAGGCGGAGCAAGCATTGCGTTGCTCTCCATCACCTCGGAGATCGACCTCGACAAGGTGAGTCTCGTGGCCTCGAGTGGCGGAGCCGGTGGTCGAGGCGGAGGACCTGCCGACGGCGGAGATGGCGGTGGCGGCGGGCTCGGCGGCACCGGCAGCTCGAGCCTCACCGGCGGCTGCAAGGGTGGCATCGGCGGGCGTGGTGGTCGCGGCGGGGCAGGTGGTGGCGGCGGCGGTGGACCCTCGATCGGCATGGCCTTCAAGGGCACCAAGCCGACCCGCACGCTTGGCTCGGTGACAACCGGCACGCCGGGTGATGGCGGAGCAGGTGGCTCGGGGGCGCCGACCACCAGCAATGGTCAGGCCGGCCTCAAGGCCGACGAGAAGGAGTTCCCCTGAACTGCACCACTGCACCAGGCCAGTGCACCTCGAGTGCACCAGCTGGTGCACCTCGCGGTCCGCTCGGGCCCGCAACGGCTTGATGTCTCGTGACCGGTCCTCTGGCTTGAGATGTGCTGATGACGTCGATTCGTTCACCTTACGACAGGGTCTCCATGAAGAAGCTCACCTTCCCCACGTTGGCGTTCCTGCTCCTCGCGAGCGCTTGCAGTGGCACCAGGGCCCCGGCCGAAGAAGACACCGGTGCGCCCGACACCGGTGACGAGTCCTCCGTGGACTCGGGTGGCACCGATGGCGGGGGCGATGGGAGTGACTCCGCGGTCGACACAGGTAGCGATGGCACGAAGCCCTGCGATGCGACCAAGGCGCCGGGGGACGACCCCTGCGTACTCAAGGACGACCTCGGGGTCTTCGTCTCGAGCAAGAGCGGCAACGACGAGTTTCCCGGGACCAAGGTCAAGCCGCTCAAGACGATCACGAAGGCCCTCGCCGCCGCGAAGGCGCGCGGGCTTCGGGTCTACGCATGCGCGGAGGAGTTTGCCGAGAGCGTAGCGCTCGTGGATGGCGTGGACTTGTTCGGTGGCGTCGACTGCGTGGGCGGAGCTGTTGGCGTCGCTGGTCAGACGACGCTGAAGCCCGCCACGGGTCCTGCGCTGCTCGTGGAGGGCACGACCAAGGGTGTGCGCGTGGAGAGCGTGCTCGCGCAGGCGCCCAACGGATCTGCGAGCGACGTGAACTCGATCGCGATGGTTGCTCGCAACGCCAAGGGGGTCGTGCTCCGCAACGTCTCGCTGGTCGGAGGCGATGCGGCGAAGGGTGCCGATGGGTCTTACGGCACCATCGGTACCAAGGGTGCCGCGGGCACCGATGGCGGCAAGTCCATCCCATGCCTTCCTCACCCGGTTGCAGGCAAGGGGGGTGGCACCTCTCCGAACCTCGGCGGCGATGGTGGCGATGCTGGGTGCGGTCCATTCAAGGGTGGCGACCGCGAGCCGAGCGGTGGCAAAAACGCCGCGAACACAACGGGATCCTTCGGCATCGGCGGCACGCCGGCGCTGAGTTCTTTGGTCTCCTGCAAGGAGGGACTCTCGGGAAAGCCTGGCACCGATGGCGGAGCAGGTGCAGGTGGCGCTGAGATCGGCACCTTCACCACCATCTACGTTCCTTCGGACGGCAAGAACGGCAGCAACGGCACCGATGGCACTGCGGGTGGAGGTGGTGGCGCAGGCTACTACAGCACGCTGGTGGTCGCCGATCCGGGCTCGATCTACTCGGGCGGCGCGGGTGGCGGGGGTGGCAGCGGCGGTGGCGGTGGCGGCGGCTCCGTCGGCGGCAAGGGCGGTGGAGGGAGCTTCGCGCTGCTCTCGATCGACTCCGACATCACGCTCGACAAGTGCTCGTTGACCAGCGGTCGCGGCGGCAAGGGCGGCGCCGGCTTCAATCAGACTGCGGGTGGCCTCAGCGGCAAGTCGGGTGGTGGCGGTGTCTCCTCGGGCCGATCGTCCGAGGGCATCAACGATCAGCCTGGCTGCGCTGGCGGTACGGGCGGCACGGGCGGCAACGGTGGAGCGAGCGGCGGCGGAGGTGGCGGGCCGTCCGTGCCCATCGTCTTCAAGGGCACGGCACCCAAGCGCACCGCCGGTGACACCAAGGTCGGTAGCGGAGGTGAGGCTGGAGGCTCGGGGCTGGGCGCCCCTGCCGCGAAGCCTGGACTCGCGGCCGAGACCTACGAGGTCAAATGAAGCGCCTGAGCCCGTGCCTCGTGGCGGTGCTGATCGCTGCCTGCTCGTCCCCGGCGGTGTTCGAGCCAGGGCAGCCGGTTCAAGACACGGGCAGCCCGGATGCGGTGGATGACACTGCCGTCGACAGCGCCGGTGACATCAACGACACCGATCCGCCGATCGACACGGCACGCCCCTGCGACACCACCAAGACGCCATCGGAGGACCCGTGCGTGCTCGGACGTGATGGCGGTGTCTTCGTTTCCGTCAGTGGCAGCGACGAGGCTCCGGGCGACGGATCTCGCTTCCGTCCATTTCGCACCTTCGCCAAGGCCACCACCGTGGCCAAGTCGACGGGCAAGGCAGTCTTCGCCTGCGCCGACAAGTTCAGCGAGTCGATCGTGCTCGTCGATGGCGTGCATCTGTACGGCGGTGTCGACTGCAAGGGCGGTGCGATTGCGCTGTCTGGGCGCACCCAGATCGAGGCGGTCGGCCCCGCGCTCGTCGCCAAGAGCCTCGCCAAAATGGTGCGAGTTCAGGACTTCGACGTCCGCGGTCTCGCAGGATCCGGACCGGGCGCGAGCGCAATTGGTATGCTGGCCGTCGACGCGACCGTGGAACTCACCCGCGTCTCGCTGTGGGCCGCCGATGGACACGATGGCGCCGATGGCGCGAAGGGAGCCGCGGGAGTGGGCGGCGACCCGGGCAAGAGCGGTGGCGATGCTGTGGCGTGCCCCACTCGACCCCTTGGAGGCGCAGGCGGAGGCAGTGGGAGTCGGCGTGGGGGGGATGGTGGCCGGACCGGCTGCCGGGCTGCCCCCTCGATCGAGCCAATTGCAGGAAGCGATGCGAGCACCACGAGTGGCACCGCAGGCACGGGTGGTGCGGCCGGACGATTCAACGCAGCCTGCGGCACTGGCAAGACAGGCGTGGGTGGGAGTTCCGGCGTGGCAGGCTCGGGCGGCGCGGACTTCGGCGCGCTGGTCGCGGACGTCTACCAGCCCGCGAACGACGGAACGAGTGGCTTCGCGGGGACTGCCGCTGGAGGCGGCGGCGGTGGTGGTGCTGGGTACTTCGACCAGTCCATCAGCGCAGGCACCAAGTACAGCGGTGGCGCAGGCGGGGGTGGCGGCGCCGGTGGCGACGGAGGGAAGGGCGGCACCGCGGGTCGAGCTGGTGGCGCGAGCTTCGCGCTCGTCACGATCCGTTCCACCATCACGCTCGACGCGTGCTCGCTGACCACGAACTCCGGTGGCAAAGGGGGCAGCGGCGGCGATGGAGGCGATGGCGGTGTCGGTGGGCTCGGACAGCCCGGCGGCAACGGCTCTGGCCTCGTCCCCGATCCGCTCGATGCCGATCAGACGGGTTGTGCGGGCGGTGCGGGAGGTGTTGGTGGCGCGGGCGGTCCTGGTGGCGGCGGCGGCGGCGGTCCGTCGATCGCCATCCTCGTGTTCGGCGCCGAACCGACGCGCAAGGACACCATCGTGAAGGTTGGGAGCGCCGGCGCTGGCGGCGCCGGCGGCAAGGGCGCGCCGAGCTCGGGTGCCGGCAGTGCAGGCAAGGTCGTCGACATGTTCGTCACCAAGTGATCTTCCATGTGCACCAGCGATGCAGCAGCCCCTGCACCAGACCTTGGTGCACTCGCGATGTCCGACGCGCGCAAGTTCCCGAATTTCGTCGTGGGTGCTGCGGGCACGCAACGTGCTGTGTGGTCGTGCATGTCGCCCGCCGTTCACCTCACCCTGATCGACACTCGCGCTTGTGACCGTCACGAGGAGGTGTTCCATCGCCTTCCTGTGCGCATCGGCCGCCACAACCTGAACGACTGTCTCGTCGACACGAGCGAGGCCTCGCGCTTCCATGCGCAGCTGCGGCTGGCTCCCGACGGAGCAGGCCTCGAGCTGATCGACCTCGGCAGCCGCAACGGCACCATCGTCGATGGGCGCCGCCTGCGGGTCGACGAGCCAACACCCTTGCGCCTCGGACCGGAGGCGTTCCGCATCGGGCCGATCCGCTTCGACGTCCGCACGGCTCCCTCGATTGAGTTCGTCCGCCCGTCGATTGCTCCGCCGAGGGCCGACCTCGATGCGCCTCGTGCAGCTCTCCTCGTGCTCCGCCGGCTCGCGGAGCTCTACGTGCCGAACACCCCGAGACTGAAGACGGCGGACGATGTGCTCGCCTTTGGCACGCGCCTTCGCGATGCGCTCGATGCACTGGCGACCCACTACGCGCTCCTTCCGCGGCCGAAGCAGGCGGTGGCGCCGCTCAAGGTTGTCCAAGCTATCCTGGACGCGAAGCTCGCAGGGCACGCGCTGTACGAAATCGACGCGGACCTCGCCGACGCGCACCTGCGAGAGCAGCGGCTTCTGCAAGGCTTCGAGCAGGGCCTTCGGTTCTTCCTCGCCCAGGCCGGGGTCGGCGTGGAGGAGTTCCTCGGTAGCCACGGCGAGCTCTTCGGCGCGCTGTCGGAGATGCGAGAGCGCTTGGCCGAAGACCCGACGCCCGCTGAACAGGTCGCGTGATGCCCAAGCTCGTCGTATCGGGAGCGAAGCTCCAGTGCACCATGGGCGCCGCCCCGGCCACCCTGTCGGTGCTGCCCATCGTAATGGTCGACGGCGCGACGGCGCCGGTCGCCGACGTCAAGGCCCAGAAGCCGAACGTGAACATCCCGCCGTTCGGCATGTGCCGCTCCATGTCGAACCCGCAGGTGGCCGCCGCCACGGCCGCCGCGAACGGCGTGCTGACTCCGCAGCCGTGCCTGCCGGTGATCGCGGCGCCGTGGAGTCCCGGCTCGAAGAGCGTGGAGGTACGCGGGCTCGCCGCGGTGACCGAGGCCTGTCGCTGTCAGTGCGCCTATGCGGGGGAGATCAGCGTGACGGATCCGGGACAGCACGACGTGGAGGTCGACGGATGAGCGAGATGGTGCTCCCCGAATGGAGAATCGTCCGCGTGAAGTGCGCAGGCGATCACAAGCCGCTCGAGGTGTTCCCGAGGGACAAGCGGGCCGTGTTCGACGACCGCGAGTGGACCTTCGGCCCGTGGATCAGCAACCTCTTCGTGGTGTGGTTCGACCCGAAGGACGAACCGCTCGAGACGACCGACAACCTCGGCGCGCTGCCCGTGGCCCTGCTGTTCAAGTTCAAGGGCAAGCCGCTCCCAGCCAAGCTCCGCCACGTCGAGTGGGCGCGCACCGACGACGAGGGCTTCCTCTGCGACGACGTCGGTCAGGCGGTGCGATGGCCGGTGAACGCGGGGTACAAGGTCTACCTCGTCCGCCATCCCGATCTCGAGTGGGTCAAGCGCGAGGTCTACGAACGGCTCCAGGCCTGCGAGGACGTGCCTGGTGGCATCCAGCTCGACGGGGGAGCCAGCAGCGACGGCAAGGCCAAGCTCGCCGTCGGCAAGGGTGGACTGCCGAAGTGGGAGCCGGGCAACCCGAAGCGCAGGCCCGTGCGCGTCTCTTCCCCCGATGGACAGGTGGGCGTCCACCGCAAGGAGGACGACGAGTCACTGATGCTGGAGCTCGCCGAGGAGTCCTCGCTGTTCCTCCCGCAGACGAACGACTGGTACGACAACTGGACCCTCTACCGCGGCATGCCGCACGCCCAGTGCAAGGCCGTGCGCAAGCAGGTGCTGAAGCTCCAGTACCACCTCGGGCACCTCCGCTACATCGTCGGCTGCCAGAACTCGCCGTACCTGCCGGAGCAACACGAGCGAATCTTCAGCCTGGACACGCACTTCCCCAACGTCGGGCACTTCGACGTCATGCTGTGGAACGCGGTCTTCATGTTCCAGGAGGACGCGCGGCAGTCGAACGCACTCGAGCTCGCTGACTTCGAGGAGGGCAACGCTCGATCTGGACCGCCGCCGCTGTCGAAGTTCTTCGAGCTCGGGACAGGAGAGCGCCTGATCCCTCCGCCGGCACCGCCCAAGCCCGCCCTGTTCTTGAAGGACAAGGTTGTCGTCCAATCCGGCGACCCTGCGAAGATGGAGGGGTTCGAGGCCCCGAAGCCAAAGCCTGCCGCCAGCCTCAAGAAGGCCGCCGAGGCAGAGGTCGATCGAATGCAGCAGAGCTACATCCACGAGCAGGCGCGCATCTCGAAGTCGTTCCTCAACGCGGAGCCTCCTGCCACAAAGCCCGCACGCCTCGAAGGTCACACCAACACGGTCTTCGATAAGTCAACCGCCGATGCCCTCAAGCTCTGGTTGATCTCGCGGTATCGCAAGCCTGACAGCGTGCTCGTGGTGGCCGATGGCATGAACTCGTGGGACTGGGTAAACCAGAAGATCGTCGCTGCCCTCGAGGAGTGGGCTCGACGGCTGAAGTTTCTCGGATTCTCAGCAGGCGTGCAGGCGAACCACACGTATCGCGACATCCGACACGGGATCAATCCAGGTCAGATCGGCGGTTCCGGTGCGGTCATCCGCTCGGCGCACAAGGTCGGTCTCGCCATGGACTTCAGGCAGTCGAACTTCCGGGCCGGTTTCGGTGAATACCCTCTCGTCTACACGGTCGAGGACGTCTCGTCGGGGCCGAGCAAGTACGATCCGCTCCCTGGGCTACGCTACCGCTGGGAGGTGTTCGCGCCGATCGATACCAAGGCCAAGGTGCCCGGGTACGAGCGATACTACCGCGACGTACTGCGCAACGTATTCGGAACGGCAGGTGAGGGTGGCAAAGGCGTCGGCGAGACGCAGTACTCGGACACGTCGATGGACGCGGGGAAGCCCATCCCGAGCTACTCGAAGCTGGGAGCGTCCTTCGTCAGCCTGACCGAGGTCGCGCACCGGTTGCACCTCGTCGACGCCCCGACGAACAAGGGCGACGAGAGCGTTGCCGAGAAGCCCTCAGGGCTTCCACCGATGTTCAGGATCAACTCACATGGGTACGGAGCGCAGGGCGGAAAGAACAAGGAGTCCATTTCGCTGAGTGACGCGGAGTACAGACGCTTCATGACGCGAATGTCGATTCACAACAACGCCGGACATTTCAGCAAGGAGCGTTCGAAGAGGTTCGAGGTGATCGACCCATCGCCGAGCGGTTCTACCAAGGCAGTCGATGGTCACGTGCTGAAGGCAGACTACGAAGCCTGGATGGCACTTACCTGGCTTTCCACAGACAAGACATGGGTCTCTAAGAGCACGGACCTCAAGGTCATCGTTGCTAGAGCCGACCTGTATGGCCATTGCACGTTCAGAGTGGAGGACGGCCCGGTGGTCCTGGAAGTTCCCTTCGCAGAACTCCCCGAGGTGGTGCTTCGAGTCGAGGCGCGCGAAAAGGCGAAGCTGTCGCCGTACAAGGTGACGCTTGTCGGTACGCATCTGAAGCCTGGCTTCAAGGTCGAGTTTCCCGAGATTCAGGGCGATCCGAGCCATCTCGAGTGGTGGCACTATCAAGGGGGCTTCTCGTCGGGCCTCGATCTCTGGCCCAATCTCGCGCTGCAACTGGGACTGCCCAGCACGTTGACGCTGGGACGACCGCACAGCGTGGACAAGTTCGGATTCGGCGGCCTGGGCTACTCCTTGGACGACGCCATGGGAGTCATCTACTGATGCGACCCTGGCTCCTCGCGACGACGCTGGTTCTCGCGTGCCGCCGAGAGGACGCGCACGTGGCGGCAGATCCCGCCCCCGAAGCATCCATCACCAGCTCAGTCGCAGCCAAGAAGGCCAAGCTTCTCTGCCCGGCTGGTATGGTGCTCGTAGACGGAGATGCCAAGAGACTGGCTTCGTTCTGTCTGGACCGGACTGAGACCACGGTCCAGGAGTACTCCGAATGCGTGAGCGCGAAGGCCTGTGAGGCCGCTCGGGTCCATACCGCAGACGACTGGGAGTGCACGACAGGAGCTCCCAGTTCCGGCAATCACCCTGTGACCTGTACGAGCTTCGTGGATGCGGAGAAGTACTGCACCTGGAAGGGCAAGCGCGTTCCGACCAGTGATCAGTGGCACTGGGCAGCGCACGGCGGGTCTCGGCAGACGAAGTATCCATGGGGCAACGAGGAGTTCGGCTCTGACGTGTGCTTGTCCGGGACAAGCGTGAAGCGCACTGGCACGTGTCCTGTCGGTGTACAGCGTCAGGACACGACTCCTGAAGGGGTCAAGGATCTCTTTGGCAACGCGACGGAGTGGGTGTCTGGTGATTCATCGAAGGATGCAGGCGGCTCCGCATGCGCCGCCGCTTGCTGTAGAGCGGGCGTCGATGGGACAGACACCAGAGACACGGCTGGGTTGAGGTTCGAGCGGTTTGGCCGAGTCGCGGACGGCACGTGCCATGAACGGCCCGCAAGCCAGTACGGCATTCGATGCACCTCTACGCCACGTGTGGAGGGGTCATGAGCGTGACGAAGCATTCATGCGGAGACGACGGTCGGTCTGTTCAGCTTCCCCCGAACGCCCCGCACTCACCGACCTACAGGCCACTGCGGGTTTCGACGTGTGGCCAGCTCGATGTGGGCACTCCGTGAGCCCGCACCAAGACCAGCAGACTCCCCTGGAGGAGATTCGCCGATCATGAGCCTTCATCTCGGCCTCGGTATCGACCTCGGCATCAAGGGCGCGCTCGCCTCCCTCGTCGGCGGCATGAAGGTGGCGCGACACTTCGCCCTGCACCTGGGTCCGTTCAAGCCGGGCCAGGTGGAGGTCGCGCGCTTCCGGGGTCGCGAACGCGTCAACGAACCGTTCTCCTACGAGGTCGAGCTCGTGACCGATGAACCGACCGAGCTCGTGCAGGCATGCATCGGCGGGCCCGCGTCGCTCGTGCTCGGCGTGGAGGGGAAGCAGCCGCGCGTGGTCCAGGGCCTCGTGGCGAGCCTCGCGACCCTCGGTCCTGCGCTTCACGAGCGCAACACCGCGTGGACGCGCTTCCGCATCCGCATCGTCCCCCGCCTCTGGCTCCTGAAGCACCGCGGCCGGAACCGCGTGTTCCAGGACCAGTCGGTGCGCTCGATCGTGAGCATCTTGCTCGACCAGGCCAAGGTGGCTCACGAGTGGCGTTGCCAGCAGGCCGCGAACGCCACCTGGGAGTTCGCCTACCAGCACGATGAGGACGACTTCGCATTCCTCCGACGGGTCCTGGCCCACGCGGGCGTGTCCTTCGCCTTCCAGCACCCGACCGGACTCTGGGAGAGCCTGATGCCTGGAGCCAGCGCGCTCTCGGGCGCGGCCAGCGCGGCCGCCGGACTCCTTGGGGCGTCGGGCGCCGTGGACTCGGCGCTCGGTGCCGCCGGCATGGTGACGAAGGTCGTGTTCTTCGAGCGTGGGAGCGAGGCGCTCGCGCTGCACGATGGTGACCCGCTGACCGACGCGTTGACCGACGGTCTGTCAGGCCTCGCCAGCAAGGCCGTGAGCAGCGCTGCGGCGAGCATCGGAGTCGATGCCGGCGACGTGGTCTCGATCGGCACCAAGACCGATGCGTTCCCCGTCAGCGACGACGAGACACAGCCCGAGCGTCTCTACGGCGTCGAGCGCCGACGCCGGGTCCGCCCGCGGCTCCTCCGGTTCCACGAGCGGCTTCACCACGAGGAGCGGGACATCACGGGTGTGGCCGAGGACGATCCTCTTCTCGGCGCGGCGAAGCTCGACGTCGGGATCAGCGGAGCGCTGAGTCTCGGCTCGGGGGGACTCTCTGGGGCGCTCAAGGGTGCATCGTCGCTCGCGGCGTCGCTGGACCCCGCGGCGCTCGCGGTTCTGCCGCCGGTCCGCGACGTGCGGGTCGCCGTGTACGAGGACGACGCCGTTCCGCGCAGGCTCGATCCGGCCTACCCCGACGGACCCGCACGGCGCGCGCGTCACCGCCTCGATCAGCTGCGACGCGATGCCGACGAGGTGAGCGGGCGGACGGCCAGTCGCCGGTTCGCCCCCGGGTACCGTGTGGTCGTCGAGGGCCACCCGGCCGCGGGCGTCGACGGCGAGTACGCCCTCCTCGCGGTGCGTTCGCGCGGGGAGAACCCGCTCTTCGCGACCGGCAAGGTCGAGCGTATCTTCGAGGCGGAGTTCACGGCCGTGCCGGTCGAGCGGGCTGTGAGGCCGGCGCGACCAGCTGCTGTTCCTCGGCACGGGCTCGAGGTGGCGAGCGTCATCGGTCCTCCTGGCCAGGACATCTACTGCGACGGAACGGGGCGCGTCAGGGTCCGGTTCCACTGGGCCGGCTACGACACCACCGACCAACAGGATGGCGCGACCTGCTGGCTGTCGGTCGTGCGCCCGTGGGCCGGTGCGGGCTTCGGCGCGCAGTTCGTGCCGCGGATTGGCATGGAAGTGCTCGTCGGCTTCCTGGAGGGTCAGGGCGAGCGACCGGTCGTCGTCGGTTGCCTCCACACGGACGTGCGCGAGCCGGCGTGGGGCCTGCCGCACAAGGCCACGGTCAGCGGCATCCGGACGCAGAGCACTCCAGGCGGCGCCGGGTACAACGAGCTGGCCTTCGACGACGAGGCTGGCTTCGAGGTTGCTCGCTTGCACGCGGCACGGGATCACGACGTCCGCGTCGAGAACGACCAGCGCATCTCCGTGATGCGCGATCGAACCATCGGCGTCGACGGGCGCCAGACCACCATGGTCAACCGCGATGACGTGCGCTCCGTCGGCGGCAACGTCCAGGATCACATCGTCGGCAGCTTCGAGCGCACGGTCGGCGCGGTGTACAGCGTGGCGTCGGCGGAGGAGCTTCGCCTGACGAGTCACGGCGACCTCAAGGTCGGAACGGATGCGAGTCGGTCCGATCGGGTCGACGGCGCCTACGACGTCGCGGTCGGGAAGAAGATGACGACCGTGAGCGCCAACCTCCACGAGACCTACGTCACCTCGAAGAGCGGTGAGGGGCAGCACGTGGTGCAGGTCGACGGCAACTCGTTGACCAAGGCCCGGGAGGTCACCATCCAGGCCGAGGACCGGCTCGTGCTGCGCTGCGGAGCCTCCGAGATCGTCCTCACCCCCGAGGACATCGAGACGCTCGCGGATCACGTCCTCGTGGCGGCGCGGAAGCGCCTGGCTCTCGGTGCCGAAGACGTTCCGACCGGTGTCGTCGGCAAGTCGGTGAGCCTCGCGAGCGACAAGGCCAAGCTCACCCTCGACAAGGAAGCGACGATCGACGCCAAGAAGATCAAGCTCGGCGGCCAGCAGGAGAAGAGCCCCAAGAAGGACAAGGAGACGAAGCTGGTGGACGTGAAGCTGCCCATCGAGCTCGACGGCATCGATGCGGAGGGGGTCACGGTCACCACGTTCATCATCGGCACCTCGATCGACCACCAGGCCGAGCTCGCGAGCACGCACAAGTCGGTCGAGAAGAAGGACGCCGTGTACACCTTCCCGTTCAAGCAGGTGCCGAAGGGGACGTACCGCGTCGAGGTGCACTACGGGCAGAAGACGAAGGTGATCTACCCGAAGCTCGAGGTGAAATGACTTCCCGCACTCGCTCCGTGGCTCGGTCGCTGCGTGTCATGGCTGCCCTCTCCCTCGTGGCTGCCTGCCGCCGCAGTCCGACCCCACAGCCGGCTCCGGAGACGGTTGCGACGTCGAGCACCGTCAAGCCCGCTCCCTCCCCTGTGCCTTCGGCCCCCGCCCCTGCCCCTTCGCCCTCCATCGATCCGATGGCCGCCAAGGCTGCCTTCGACGCGAACCTCATCGTCGCGAAGAAGTTCCCTCCGCAATCGATGTGGGCCAACGCGTTCTACAAGACGTGCGGACAGGCGGGCCTCTACGAAGTGCCTGGGAAGCCGGCGGCGATTCTCCGCTACGTCTGCACCCAGGTTCACGGACAGTGGCTCGGCGGGTCCGAGGCCTATCCACCGGTGGCCTGCGAGGCGTGCTTCGCCGAGGGAGTGCGGCTCGTGGGAGCGAGCCCAGGCAACATCGTCGACGAGCAGAATGTGCAGACCGAGGTAGTGTGGTCATCACGCGGCGGCCTCTGGGACCTCTACGGCGAGGGACGGTCCTTTGCGGTGCTGCACGTCCGGTCGTACGACGTGGGGGAAATCGGGTCGAGCATCCTGGTCTACCGGTTCGACGGCGTGAGCTGGAAGAAGCACGCGCCCCCACTGTTGCGGTGGGCTCCGAACCCCTTCGGCGAGGTCGACGTGGACGGCGACGGAACGACCGAGCTCCTCGTGCGGCGCTGGGCGGTGCCACTCGAGCAAGTGGACGTGGATGGATGCGCTCCGTCGGAGCGCGCTGGTTTCGCGAACTACAAGGCGCCTTCGCTCGCGTTCGTACCCGAAGATCACCCCTATCTGCGCCTCGACGGTGTGGTGAAGTGGAACGGCGCGAGCTACGCCGACAACCTCCCGAGCTTCCGGAAGTGGTACGAGGCGCGGGTCGCGAAGGGGACGACGACGAAGGGGTCGGCGACCTGTGGCCTCGTCGCGGTGCGCGCGGCCGCCGAGGTGTACGTCGCGCGGCGCGTGCTCGGCGACACCGATGCCGCCGCGACGGTCGTCGCGGAGAAGGTGACTTCCTTCGAGGACAGCACCCCGGGGTCGTGGCATGGCGTTCGAGAGGCGCTGGCGAAGGAGACGTACCCGACGCTCCCCGGAGGCCCGTGAGACGATGACGATGACCACCTCACCTGGCAGGACGCACTGATGCTCGACGCCTACCGCCGGGAACTCGACGCGCTCCTTCGAAGGGTGGCCCTCCCGCCCTCCGACCCACGCGTGGCGCGCCTCCTCGAGGGAGCTGCGTTCCTCCTCTCGCGGGGCCGCTCCGATCTCGAGGACGAGCTCTCCGAGCTGACGCTGCCGATCCTGGCCGACGCACAGCGTCCCCTGCCGCCGCTCGCGGTGCTGGAGATGACGCCCTCGCCCGAGCTCCGCCGGAGCGTCGCTCTCCAGGCCGCGGACGTCGTCACCCTGCGGTCGCCCGCGGGCGAGACTGCCTCGTGGTCGATCCGGACCGCCCTGACGTTGCACCCCTTCGTGGTCGACCGCGTGCGCGTCGAGCGCCGCGGCCCACGGGAGCAGCTGCTCCGCATCTCGCTCCGGAGCGTGACGGGCAACCCGCTCGCGGCTCCCCCGATGTTCCGCTTCTTCGTCTCCGTCCCCGATCCTCAGGCCGCGGCCGAGCTGGTGTGGGCGGCGACGAGCGCGTCTCCGAGCTCCTTCGGCGCCGCGAGCGCGTGGCTGGACGACAGCCACCCGTCGAGCGCGCTCCTGCGGCAACACTTCACCCTCCCGGAGTCGTTTCACTGGTTCGACGTCCCGAACAGCGCCACCGGCGGCCCCGTCGACCGCGTCGAGCTCGAGGTCCCGCTGCGGGTGCCGCTCGGCTGGCTCGCCGAGCTCTCGGCGACGCATCTCCGGACGAACTGCGTGGGTGTGGCCGGCGTCTGGAACGAGACGGTCGAAGCAGACACGATCGCCCACGACCTGCCACTTACCCGCCATCGCATCGTCCGCATCGACGAGTTCCGGAGCGGCGCCGGACCGATTCCGCCGTGGCCCGCGCCGCGCAGCACGCTCTCGTACCGGCTCGAGCCCGTGCTCGACGCGGCGACGGGGAGTCGCTCGGAGCGCGTTCGCTTCGTGAGCGACGAAGGCCTCGACGGGCCTGCGCCCGTCGGTTCGTTCCGCGTCCAGCTCCAGGTCACCCACGCAGGTCCCCTGACTGCGACGGCACCGGCCGACTGGCAGGGCACGCTCCATGGTTCGAGCGTGCGCAACCTGACACGGGTGTTCCCCGGGTGCGTGCCCGCGAGCGACGCCAACCTCGCGTTCCGCCTGAACGCCTACCTCCGCATGCCGCTGCAGGAGCTCGTCCGCCGCGAGAGTCTTGAGGCCTTCCTGTCCCTGCACGATCCAGGACCGGCGCGCGCGGGCGGCCTCGTCGAGCAGACCCGCTTCGGCTCGAGCCATCACGTCGACGGTGCAGGGCAGATCCGCTGGGTCGACGAGGTCGAGGTGACCCTCGCCGATGTGGGGAGGGGCGTGGCCTTCCGGCTCGCCCACCTGCTGGAGCTCGCGTTCGTCGAGCGCACCGATCTGACCCGCCTCGTGCGCACCACCGTGCACGTGGCGGGCGTCGCCGAACCCCTTCACGTCGGCGCGCTGCTTCCAGGGCAGCGCCGACCTTCCCCGTTCTGAAGCAGGAGGCCGTCGTGAGCTCGTACCAGTTCTACGTGAAGGTGAAGGGCAGCAAGCAGGGCGCCTTCAAGGGCGAGTCGCCGATGGTCGATCGGACCGACTGGATCAACGGCGTGCGCTTCCGGTTCAAGGGCGAGATCCCGCTCGATCCCCAGCGCGGTCTCAGCACCGGGCTCCCGCGCCACGATCCGATCGTGGTGACCAAGCTGTGGGGCGCGTCGTCTCCGCAGATCCTCCAGGCCTTCTGGGACGCCGAGGTGCTCGATGAGGTGGTCATCGAGTTCGTGGAGGCTGACGGTCAGGGCAACCCCGAGACGGTCTACGAGCAGATCACGCTCAAGCGCGCCGTCGTGGCGCAGCTCGAGCGGTACTCCGACAAGACCGACGAAGGCCTCGACGCGCGTCCGTCGCGCGAGTTCGAGGACGTGGGGTTCAAGGCCGAAGAGATCGTGGTCAAGAACCTCCGCAGCAAGACGATGGCGCGGTACGCTGCCAAGGGTTGAACCGGTGCGAAGCCTTCTCGCGGAGCTGACCAGCGACCCCATCGCACCGCGCGAGCACGCGTCGGCCGTGCGTCGCGAGGTCGTCGAGGCGATCCAGCGGATGGTCATGGCGCGTCGCGGTCGCAGCCCGGCGGCGCCGCACTTCGGCATGGAGGACTCGGCGTCGATCTACGAGCACGGCGAGGCGGGCACCGACCTCCTCCGCGCGTCGCTCGAGGACTCCGTGCGTCGTCACGAGCCCCGGCTCGCCGGCGCGAGCGTCCAGGTCATCCCGGGCACGTCGTCGCTGCGCTTCGCGGTCACGGGAGTGCTTCGCGTGGACGGCCGTCCCCAGGCGTTCGCGGTCGAGATCGACGCCGTGTCGGGAGCGGCGCGATGAGCCGCGTCCCCCTCTCCGACTGGCGTCGCGAGGCAGCGGCCTTCGCCGCGCGACACCGCGCCCATGCGCCGCAGCTCGGCGCGCGCTCGGAGGACGGGAGCCTCGAGCTCGTGCTCGACGGTCTCGGCCAGCTGGTCGACGTGGTGCGCGCGCAGGTCCCCCGGCTGCGCATGCCGGCGTTCGTCGCCCTGGGCCAGAGCCTGTGTCCCGCGCTCCTGCGTCCGGTGCCGCGGATCGGCGTGTTCTCGCTGCTCGGGAGCCTCGAGCCGGTCGTCCGCCCGGGCACCGAGATCGTGACCCGCAGCCCGGGCGGCCGCCCGGTCCGGTTCCGCACGCTCGACGAGATCGCCCCCAACAGCGTGCAGATCACGAGGATCCACCTCCAGCCGCGCGGACTCACCACCGGCCTCGTCCTTCGCCTCGCGCTCCGCGACGGTCGCCGGTGGCCTGCCTCGCTGTTGCTCCACGTCGTGGGCGCCGACCGCACCGCACAGGCGCTCGTCGGCGCGCTCCGCGGCGCGCGGGCCGAGGTCCGCCTGGGTGACCGCACCGCGACGCTCCCGGACGTCGCTCCCGTCGGCCTCGACGCGGGCCTCTGCACCGTCGGCTCCGAGCCTCCGGCCGCCCTCCAGCACTTCCAGACCTACGCATGCGCGCGAGAGCGCTTCGCCTTCGTGCGGATCACGGGCCTGGCCGACGCGATCGACACCAGCGCTCGCGAGGTCGAGGTCGTGCTCTCGACCACGCGCCCGCTCGCCGGGATCCCGATCGATCCGGGTCGCTTCCGCCTCGATGCAGTCGCGGCCGTGAACGCCTACGAGACGACGACCGAGCCGCTCCGCGTCCACGTCGGCTCGCGCCCGACCGCGCTGCGCGTCGCAGGAGCTTCCCTGGAAGAGGCCGCGGTCGTCGGGGTCGTCGAGGCGCGCGCCCGCGTCGCGGACGGCTCCGCCGTGCGCGAGGTCCCCGTGGCACCCCGTTCGCGCTTCGAGCTCGCCTACGTCGATCCCGTCACGCCGCTGCGGTTCGCCGTCGAGCCCGTGCAGCGCGGAGCCGCGGTCGATCTCCGCGCGCAGGTCACGGGCACCCTGCCCATGCCGTGGCAGCGCCCGACGGTGGTGTCGTTCTCCGTCGTGGCCACCGACCGGACCGCCCTCCAGCACGGTCAGGAGAGCGAGAGCCGCGAGCTCCACGCGAGGCTCCTGTCCTCCAGCGCCCTCGTCGAGGGGCCGGCAGGCGCCGCGCTCGCGACGCGCGCGCTCGCGTTCGCGCAGCCGTCCGGGCGTCCGCCACGCGCTGCGCTGCAGGACGCGCTCGCGCTGCACGGCGTCCCGGCGTGGGGCGAACCCGCGGCGTTCGCCGGGTGCCAGGCCCGGATCGAGGCGATTCACTCCGTCGAGGTGCGCGCCGCGCACGACGACCACGAGGGCTGCGCACGCATCGGGTACAAGACCGAGGTCGAGGTGGAGGAGACCGCGTTCGACGGGGTGGGCGATCTGCTGCTGTTCGGCGAGGTCGTCTCGATGGGCCTCGCCGCTGCGATGCCCGTGGGCACCTTCCAGCGCCTGGTGCTGCGCGGCCGCGCCACCGGCTTCGAGGAGACATGGACCAGGACGCGCGCGCACGCCTGAACGAGCTCCTGCAGGCGGGCTCGGCGCTCGGCCTCCGCGTGCTGATGGACGCGCTCGCACGCCATTTCGAGGGTGACCTCGACTCGGCGTCGATCGCCTTCGAGCACGACAGCCGGCTCGGCTTCTCGACTGAAGAAGTCGCCGCCGCCCAGGTCGACGAGCAGGGAAGGGTGCGCGTCCGCACCGGCGCTCTCGGTCTGGTGGGCGCGCGCGCCCCACTTCCCCTGGCGTTCACCAGGCTCGCGGCGGGCGATGGAGCGGAGCGGCTGCGAGGGGTGCTCGACGCGCTCCAGCAACGCGTGCTCCTGCTCCTCCACGAGCTGCTCACCAAGTACACCCGGCTCGATGGAGAGCTCGGTCGCCGTCTCTCGACCTTCGGGGGCATCGATCCCTGGTGCGCGGCGCCGCGCCCGCTGCCGACCGAGATCGTCGCCGGGCTCGCCGAGCACCGGCGGGGCGATCCGGCGAGCGTCGACGTCGAGGCCGTCAGGGCGATGCTCGAGGCGCTCCTTCCAGGTCTTCCGCTCGCCGTCGACCCGGAGATCGAGGTCGCCTACCCGACGCCCGCCGACATGCCCGGACTCGGGCACCCGCAGCTGCGGCTCGGTCTGGGCGCGTTCGCCGGCAGCGAGGTGCGTGCGATCGGTGGGGTGCTCCGCGTGCGGATCGGACCGGTCGGTCTCGGCGCGCGCGATCGCTTCCTGCCGGGTGGGGAGGAGTTCACGCGGCTGCTCGACGCCACCGAGGAGGTCGTGGGCGGGCGCGTCCAGGTCGAGCTCGAGCTGCTC
Organism: uncultured Polyangiales bacterium; assembly: GCA_964624885.1. Taxonomy (GTDB): domain Bacteria; phylum Myxococcota_A; class Polyangia; order Polyangiales; family JADJMO01; genus JADJMO01. The sequence continues at coordinate 35,951 of CAZUZY010000018.1, forward strand.
GTGCGCGGGGGTGACGAGCTCGCCGCGCGGCTCGGCGCGGCCCGCGGCGCGACGCTCGGCGTCGATGCACTCGTGACGAGCACGCCGCCGGCGGAGCTCCGGGTGCGTGTCCCGCTCCGATCGCAGAGCCGTGTCCAGGACTGTCGCTACGTAGGCATGGAGTAGAGAAGGAGGCCATCGTGACGCCGCGCAAGCCACTCTGGCAGGAGGGCATGGTCCTCACGCCGCAGCACCTGCAGTTCCAGGATCGCTACCACGAGGAGCTGCTCCACGAGCGCCTCCGGGTGCTCGGCGACCACGGGTTCGGTCTCGGGGAGATCGACATCGACGAGCGCGCGCTCGCCCGGGGCGAGCTGCGGGTACGGCACGCGCGGGGGCTCTTCCCGGACGGGACGTTCGTCGAGGTGAGCGAGGGCGGCGAGGTCGCCGTGCCTCCCCGCGCGCTCGACGCCCAGACGCCGAGCGGCACCCTCGTCTACCTCGCGTTGCCCAAGGGCGAGGCGGGCCCCGGGGCTCCTGCCCGGTTCGTGCCGGAGAAGATGCGGATCGCGGACTTCGTGACCGGCGAGAGCCCGATCGACGTCACCTGGGCGCGGCCGCGCGTCGGCCTGGTGCTCTCGACGGACGCGCTCGAGGGCTACGATCTGCTGCCGCTCGCCCGCATCGCGCGTGCGCCCGGCGGCGAGCCAGTGCTCGCGCCCGACTACGTGCCGCCGCTCCTCCACGTGCGGGCCTCGGCGCTCCTGCTCCAGCAGCTCCGGCGCGTGGTCCACGCCCTGCGCGCAGGCCAGACGACCCTGCTCGAACAGCGCCGCCGCGCACCGGAGCTCGACGGCCCCGCCGCGCTGCGCCTCCTCTTGCTGACCCTCCTCGGTGAGCTCGGGCCGCGGCTGGCCGATGTCGTCGAGCGCCCCCACGTGCAGCCCGAGACGGCCTACGAGGTCCTCGTCGAGCTGTGCGGCGGTCTCGGCGCCTTCGACGCGAGCCTCGATCCGAAGGCGCTGCCTCCCTACCGGCACGGTGACCTCGCCGGCACCTTCTTCCCGCTCGTGGACGCCGCGGTCCGCACCCTCGGCCGCCTCGCGGCGCATCGCTTCGTGCAGATCCCGCTGCAGCGACCCGAGCAGCAGCTGCACTACGCGGAGCTCGCCGAGCCGGCCGTGTTCCGTCACGAGTTCTTCCTGGCCGCGACCGGCCTCGACGAGGCGACGCTCCGCGAGCAGCTGCCGCGCATCCTGAAGATCGCGTGCTGGGACGAGATGCGCGACATCCTCCACGCGGCCACCTCGGGCGTGCGGGTCGCCCACGAGTACCGGCCGCCGCCGGTCCTGCCGCTGCGACCGGGCGTCGTGTACTTCCGGATCGAGCGCGCGGGCACGTACTGGGAGACGATCGTCCGCAAGGGCAACATGGCGATCGTGCAGCCGCTCGAGCCCGCGAAGGTGCAGCTCGAGCTCTACGCGGTGGATCCGTCGCAGGTGGTGTGAAGTGGAGCTGCTCGACCGGGCCGAAGCCGAGGCGACGCGCATCCTCGCGCTCGCCACCCCGTCCGCTCCCGATCCGGAGGGCGTGGGATGGATCCGCGACGAGATGGCCAAGCTCGAGGCCTCTCCCCCGGGCGAGCCCGACTGCGCGGAGGTGCTGCGGCGGGCCGGCGAGTTGCTGGCGGGCGCGCGCGACCTGCGGGTCGCCGGCTGGTATGCGGTCGCCGGGGGACGGCGAGAGGGAGCCGCCGGCGCGCTCGCGGGCCTCGTGCTCGTCCGCCGCCTGATGGAGCAGGGCAGCGAGACCCTGCGCCCGGAGCGGCCTTCCGCGCGGCGCGCGGCGATCGAGTACCTCCTCGAGAAGATCGGGGGACAGCTCGGACAGGGAACCGCCAGCCCGGAGCTCACCGCGGCCCTCGCGCAGCAGGCCACAGAGATCAGCCGTCGCTCGCGCGATCTGGGCTTCGAGGTCGCGACGCCGACGTGGTCGCGCACCCAGGTGGCTCCGGCAGCCCGCCCCGTCGCCGTGGCGACCGTGGCCGATCCCGTGGGGAGCCTCGCGCAGCGCGCCCGCGACCTGCAGGCCCGCGGCCCCGAGGATCCGCGCGGCTACGTGTTGCTGCGTCGCGTGGTCTGGCTCGAGGTCCCCGGAGAAGGCTCGAGCGGTCCGGTCGCCGGTCCCGAGCCGGCCTTCGCCGCTCAGCTCGGCACGCAGACCTTGCCCGAGCAGAAGCTCCAGTGGGCCGAGCACGGCCTCGAGCGCTACCCGCTGTGGCTCGATCTGCAGCGTCACGCGGCCGAGGCGCTCGATGCGCTGGATCGCGGCGCAGCCTCCGGCGCGATCCTCCGCGAGACACGCGCCTTGCTGGTCCGCAGTCCCTGGGTCGCGCGCGGCACGTTCGCCGACGGCCGCCCCTTCGCTTCCGAGGCCACGCAGGCCTGGCTCGCGGAGCCGGCGCCGAACGCTGGTGGGCAGTCCTCGCGCATCGACGCGGTCCTGCAGTCTGCCGTGGATGCGCTTCGCAGCGGCGCGAAGGAGCGCGCGCTCCAGCAGCTCGTGCCCCTCCTCGCGCTCGCGCACGTGCCCGCGTCCGAGTGGGACCCCGCGTCCTTCCGGCGACTGCTCAGTCTGCTCCTGGAGGCCTCCACGGATCGCCCGGAGCTCGAGGCGCTACGGCGCGAGTGGACCCAGCGCCGCGACGCGCTCGACGGCCTGCTCCAGCTCGCGAGGAGCGCCGATGTCTGACCTCGCTGAACTCTCGACCCTCGGCGGCGTGTCGCGCGACCTGCTCGCGAGCGCGCTCCGGGCCGTGCTGCGCGCCCCGGCGCCGATCTCCCTCACCCTGCAGATCGACGGCCTCGTCAGCGACCTCGACGGAGCGCTGCAGGCGCAGCTCGACGCGATCCTGCACGCGCCCGCCTTCGTCGCCCTCGAGGCCTGCTGGCGTGGACTCGCGTTCGCCGTCGACGGTCTGCCCCTGGGTGCGAACGTCCAGACCGCGATGCTGCACGCGCGCAAGGACGAGCTGTTCGCCGACGTGGACGAGGCGCCCTCGCTCCTGCACTCGGCGCTCTACCGCGTGCTCTACACGGAGCAGTACGGCCAGTTCGGCGGCATCCCCTTCGCGGCGGTGCTGCTCGATCACGCGTTCGACGCGAGCTACGCCGACGTGACGCTGCTGCGCGCGCTCGCCAAGATCGGCGCCATGGCGCACTCGGTCGTGCTCGCGGCCGCGGCGCCAGACCTGCTCGGGTTCCAGACGTTCGAGGAGCTGTCCGACGCCACCGACCTGCCCGCGCTCAGGGACGACGTGCGGCTCCGGCGCTACCAGGAGCTGCGCGCCCTCGACGAGTCCCGCTACCTCGGCCTCCTCCTCCCGCGCTTCCTGCTGCGCGAGCCGCACGGCTCGGCCCCGGGCGACCGGCTCGTGTTCGAGGAGAGCGCGCGGCCCCTCTGGGGCAACCCGATCTACGCGATGGGCACCCGCGTCGCGGCGGCGTTCGTGCGCGACGGCTGGTGCGTCGACATCGCCGGCCGCAGTGGCGGACGCTTCGCGCCGCCCGCGGTCTGGCCCGACCACCTCCTCGACCCCGCACCCGCGCACCCGCCCATCGAGGTGGTGCTCGACGAGGCCAGGGAGCTCGACCTCGCTGAGCTCGGCCTCGTCGTCCTGTCGTTCGACTCCGGCGACGAGCAGCTCGTCTTCGCGCGCACGCCCTCGTCCCGGCTCCCCCGCACGTTCGGTGGACGCGAGGGGCCGCGGCTCACGCTCGACGACCGCATAGGATGCCAGCTCCCCTACGTCTTCCTCGCGAGCCGGATCGCCCACGGCATCAAGGTGTTCCAGCGCGAGCTCCTCGGGGCCGGCATGAGCGCCTCCGACCTCGAGCGCGTCCTCGGCGCGCGGCTGGAGGCACTCGTCGTCGACATGGCCACCGTGCCGCGCCAGCTACGCGCGCAGCATCCGCTGCGGCGGGCGGAGCTCTCCGTGCACGATCACCCTGGTCACCCCGGCTGGTACGAGATCGCTATCTCGATCGAGCCCCACCTCCGCTACCTCGGCGCGGCCTTCTCTCTCGCGGTGCACGGGCACCTGGAGCGTACCTGACATGAACCCTCGTCGTCCGCGCTGGCCCCTCGCCCTCCGGCTGATGCAGCACCACATGCAGTGGGCCGACGCCCACCGCGAGGAGCGCCTCCACGGCGCGCTCGGCCTGCTCGCCGACCATCGCTTCGGCCTGATCTCGGGGTCGCTCGAGGACCGGTCGCTCGAGTCCGGCACCGTTGCCGTGCGGGATCTCGTGGTGGTGTTCCCCTCGGGCCTCTGGGCCGAGGCGGCGCGGCTTGAGATGCTGCTGCCGCCGTTCCACGACGTCGACGGCGAGCAGACGGTGTTCGTCGCCATCCGCCGCAGCCAGCCCCACCTCCCCGCGGTCTCCAACGACGGCAAGGATCACCGCTTCCAGCGGACGTTCCAGACGCTGGGCGACAGCCCCGACAGCGCGGTCGCCACGGCGACGCCGGTCGTCGTGCTCCACGTCGGCACCTCGCTCCCCGACGAGCTCGAGGGCATCCCTCTCGCGCGCATCGTTCGCCGCCTCGGCCGTCCGCTCTACGAGCAGCGCTCGGCGCCGCCGGTCCTCTCGGTCGGCGTCGCGCCGGTGCTGCGCGACGGGCTCCAGGACCTGCTCGCGCGCATCGACGACCAGGACCGCCGGCTCGCCGCCATCCAGCGGTGGGATCCAGGTGAGCCCGAGCGCTTCGACGTGTCGGACGCACCGGTGCTCACCCTCCGCTCCCTGCTCGGTCGCTACCGGGCCCGCCTCGCCGCGCTGACGACGGCGACGGTCGCCCCGCCGCGCCGCGCGTGGGAAGCACTGCTCGGCCTTTGCGGCGCGCTCGGCGGGGTGCATGGCCTGCCCGACGCCGAGCTGACGACGTTCGACCCCGACCACCCGTCCACGGCCTTCGCGGCGGTGCTCGACGAGATCGCGCGACGACTGCAGCTGCAGGTCCCGACGCCGCTCGAGGTCCTGCCGCTGACGGCCGTGGAGCCGATGCTGCTCCGGACCCGGTTCCCGAGGGCGCTCCAGGACCGTCCGTTCTGGCTCGCGGTGTCGGCCGAGGGCGAGCTCCCGGTGGACGACCGGTTCCTCTCGCTCGCCAAGGTCGGCGCGATGACCCGCGTGCGCGAGACGGTGCGGGCGGCGACGCAGGGCGTGCCATTCGCGGTCGAGCACCAGCTGCCGTCGGTGTTGCCGCGGCGGAAGAACCGGGTGTACTACCGCCTCGACACGTCGCACCCGCTGTTCAAGGAGGTCGCGGCCGCGGAGGAGCTCGCGGTGTACCAGCCCACGCAGGAGCGGAAGCTGGAGCTCGTGCTCATCGTCGCCCGCGGCGGCTGACCTCAGGGCGGCGGCGTGACTGACATCCCGTGTCGCGCGTGCTCGCTCTGTCGCCACTCGAGGGCCTCGGGCACCTCGTTGAAGGTGATCAGCGCTCCCCGGACCTCTTCGAGAGCGACGCGGACCTCCTCGGGGGTCACGTAGAAGAACTCGCGGTGCGCGTTGACCATGTTGACGCGTCGGTCCGCGAACTTGCGGTGGAGCGCCGTCTCCAGACCGACGGCGTCGTCGCTGAAGATCAGTGCGTGGACGTCGAACCGGAACGGCACCGACGCATCCCCGAGCTCTCGCACACGGTCCATCGGATCGAGGCGGCGGGTGAGGCCGATCTTCACGACCCGTGGGCCGAACGCGCCGATGTTCGAGATGCAGTACACGTAGCCGGCGCGCGTGTTCGCGGCGCGCTCCTCCACGCCTGCGATGGCGCTGTCGAGCTGGGCGATCTTGCTCTCCGCGTCGGCGACCTTGGCCTCGTCGCCCTTCGCCTTCATCGCGGCGACCACCGCCAGGTAGTGCGCGCGCTCCTTCTCGAGTCGCTCGCGCTCCCTCTCGAACTCGGCCGCGGCCTTCTCTTCCTCCTTCATGCGAGCGCGTTCTTCGCGTTCGCGCTCCCGCTCCTCCTCGCGCTTGGCCAGGAAGTCCGCCGTGAGCTGCAGCTCGGCGACCCGCAGGCCATGGTAGGCCTCGGTCACCTCGATCTTCATCGCGATGCCGAGCTTCTGCACGGTGGTGCGCGCCTTCTGCAGGCGCTGGATGGCCGCGTCGAGCATGAACGGCTTCAGCGTGCGCACCGCGCTGTCGGCCTCGTTGTTGTAGGCCCGCAGCATGAGCTTGCAGAAGTCGGTGACCATCTTCTGGCCGTCCTTCGCCGACCCGTTGATCGCCCACTGGGTCGTGCCCACGACGGCCTGGCCCGCCTTCACGGCCGCGCGGATCTGCTCCTCGATCTCCTCGAGCCGGGCCTTGTAGGCGAGCGCGTTCTCGAGGGGGTGCGAGTAGCGATACACGCCGATCTCCTGCAGCGCGAGGATCTCCCGCGTCTGCACGATCTCGCGGGCGAGGGCGTCACGTTCCGCGCGGAGGGCCTCGATCTCGGACTGGAGCGCCGACACGGGGTTCGTGCTCACCGGCGCAGCAACCACCGGACGCAGGTGCGCCGTCCACGCCTGGCCGTCCCAGTAGCGCTCGAACGCAGGCTGGTTGGCGTCGACGTACCAGCCGGGGCTGCTCATCGACCGCGCCTCGCGCTCGGGGTCGTCCGGATGAACGACTCGTCGGCGGTGATCGGGGCGACCTCCTCGGGTGGGTTGCCGCGCTTGAACTTCATGCGGTGGTCGAAGTTCTTCATCGAGTCGCTCGGGTCGAGCGCTGCGTAGTTCAGCGGCAAGGCCGCGTCCCTCGGCATGCTCACCGCCAGGATCGTGGTGTACCGGTGGTGACCGGTCGACCTGTCGATGCCGGCGAAGGCGACGTTCACGACCACGCGGGGGACGGGCAGCAACGCGAACACCTCCCGCGCCGCGCGGAGCGCGCAGCCGCAGACGTAGTCCTGGTAGATCTCCCAGTACCGGCCGGTCGCGAGAGCCTTGCTGCTGACCTTCCCGGTCGCCGTGAGCTTGTGCTCCTGCTTCGGGACGATCTCCGCATCGGCGACGACACAGGCCAGCATCACGAGATCGGCCCGGACGAGGTCGATGGTGACCGACATGCCCGACTCGGACAGCTCCGCGAACGGCGACAGGTGTTCGAGGATGGTCCGGTACGCGGCGAGGTCGCCTCGGAGCACCGCCGCGGCGGCTTGCTGCTCCCACTGGTGCGCCTCGAGTTGCGCGCGGTGTGCGGCTTGGTGGTGGGCGAACTCTGTATCATCGCCTCGGCGCGCGACCTCGATGGCAGCCGCGAGCTCAGCGCGGCGCTTCTTGTCTCCACCGAGCACGCGCTCCATGACCGTTGGGGAGTAGGCGGTTGCCATCGCCTGGGCGGCGCGCTCGCGCTGGTCGAGCCTGACAGGCGCAGGAGGTGGTGCGCGCTCAGCAATCTCGTGCCACGGCCAGACAGGCCCGCAGTCCTTGTGCATCGAGAGCAGGAAGTCGATCTGGTTCTCGAACGTGTCGGCCATGAACTGCGCGCGCTGCTGCTCGGCCCACTGCGCCTGCTGCTTGGCATAGGTGGCCAGCTCTCGCCGACGCTGCGCCGCCGCGCGCTCCATCCGCTTCTGTTGGGCCTGCCACGAGGTCACTCGCGCCATGGCTGGCGAGACTACTCCCTGCAGAAGGGTGAAGAGCGGTCGCTGCGCTTGCGCCCCGTTCGATTCGGCCGGCCCTACGTGACCTCGACGACTCGAACCGTGCGCAGGTCCTCTGCCGACGGTAGGAAGCACCGCCAGGTCAGCACGAACGCGCGCTCGTTCGGGAGCACCAGCACACTGTCGAGCGACGCACGCCCCTCGGCCTCTCGATCGGAGGTACGGGTCTGGACGAGCATGCCGTGCCTTGGGAGAACGCCGCGGAGGTCCCCTTCTTCGTGCATGCCCGAGATCTCGAAGGGCTCGCCGCCCTGCAGGTACCCGAACACGACCAGCCCTGGTGCGGCAGCCTGCTCGCGCCGCGGATCGCCCGCTGGATACTGGGCGCGGGTCGGCCAATCGGCCGCGATGGGCGCCACCCCCACGGGCATGGCCCGGACGCTTTCCGCCGAACTGGGCGCACTCGGATCCTCGATTCGAGGCGGACTCCCACCCTCGCGCGCTCCCTCACGGGCAACGCCGACCGGGTTGAGTTGGTCGCCATTCCCACCAAACGCAAGCTCCCAACGCAGCGGGCATCGATCGAAGGGCGTGGGATCCGTGAGCTTCAGACCGCCCAGGAACCGGCCCTTGTGCCACGTGCGCAGGCCGAACACTGCGAGTGCTCGTGAAGCCGCGCCCACGCGGACGCGCACGTCGACCCGTGAGGCTCCCCCGCGGGGTGCGATTGCGTCACCGAGGATGAGCACGTCAGTGCCCGCGTGTGGCCCACCGAAGTCGGAGGGAACGCGCAGGCTGCCACCCAGGGGGTCGGCGAAGCGCTCGTCTGCCTCCTGAGCGCTCGCTCCAGGGACAGGGGACAACTCGCCGCGACGACTTAGGAAATACCGTTGCTTGATCACGACGAGCGCGCCGACCCCATGTGCCCGCGTGACGACCACAGCCTCGGTCTTGTTACGAACCTCGACATGCTCGGCCATGAAGGCTGTCGTTGGCTCGTCGAACCCATAGGGGTTGCTCCGGCTGCGCGGCGCCTGTTGGCGGGTCGTGGGTGCTGGCGGCACCGGCGGTTGCCACTGTATCGGTGTTGTGGCCGCGGGCGCGGTCCACGGTGCAGGGGGCGCAGGCTGAAGATCGCCTTGGTTGGGCGAGGGGGTTGGCGCTGTGGGGGCCGCCGGAACGACGAAACTCTGGGGCAGAAATGGCGCGAAGGGGCGAGCTGCGTCAGCGGACAGTTCGAACGTGCGGTCCGGAGCGGGTGACGTCCAATTCGACGCTGGTGGAATCGGGTTCGTAGCGGGTGGGGGTGGCGGCGCCGCAAGGTGGGCGAACAGGTCCGCCGTGGGGACCGGCGTCGGAATAGGAAGAGGCGGCGGTTCAGCGAGCGAAGGCGGAGGTGTCGGATTGGTGGCATGTACCCCTGGCGGCGGTGCAGCCAGCAGGGCATCCAAGGAGGACGGCGCTGAGGGTGGCTGGGGTTGCCAGTCGCCTGCTGGCTGTACGAATGCCGTCGAGGGCTGGACCAACATCGTCTCATCGCGGAGCGGCATCGGTGAGGGCGCCATCGGCGGCGTCTCGATGGCCATCGCCGTGCGCGTCTGCGCAGCTCGGCGCAGGGCGAGGATCTCCGTGGGGAGTTCCACCGCGCCTGGGCCGGAGCCGAGGGCGATCGTCTCGTCCACCATCCAGGCGGGGCGCTCGACAGGGGCAGATGGCTGGACTGGCGGGGCAGGGGGTGGGGCTGCCTCAAGCCCCGCGGCGCGCGCTCGAGCCTGCTGTTGTGCGGCGGCGATCTTCGCCTGCAGCTCCGGGGGCAGGCTCTCGGTCGAGAGAGCGACTTCGGTCGCGTCGTCGTACTTCGAGCGCCCTTCCATGCTCATCGCGCTTCTACGGTAGCACGCGTTCCACCGTACCTTTCACGCTGCTTGGGTCCGCACGCAGCCCAGCCCGCTGCCTTTCCCCGTGGGGGCGCGCGTTCACCGAGACAGACCAGCCCTGCTCTGGTCATCTTCGGCTTCGGCCTCCGCACGACGACGCTCGACCACCTTGAGGCTGGTTCCTTCGAGCGTCTCGTCAAAGAGCCTCGACCACGTGATGCGAATGTCCCCACCGTCGAGAGACGACTTGCGTCCCTCTTCCCAGTAGCGCATCGGGGACGACTCCTCGGAAGCGAAGCGTCGGATGCTGAAGCGAAGGACGTTGCCCGTCCCGATGTCGGCGACGGCTTCGAGCACGCTCCTGTCTGCCGATCCATGCAGCAGCGGCGCGCCCCGCACGAGCTGGAGCATCCAGATCACGGAGGCGCGCTCGAGGGGGACCTCGAAGTCGCGATCCAAGATCTCGTCGAGGGCCCTGAAAACTCGGTCGTCGAGCTCGGCGCCACGCCGTACGGGTACACCCTCCGCCATCGTGGCCGGTCGTTCGACCCACGCCTGGTAGGTCTGCCGAACCATCGCAGGGCTGATGTTCAACGCGAGTCCGGTCTCTTCCTCGAACGCAGCGAGCTCCCCGGCGAGATCACAGCGCGGGTCGGTCACAGCGTACGGGGTCATCCCTGCGAACACGCTCTCGAGCTTCTCGACGAGGAGAGCGAACGTCGCCACGTCGTGGATCTCTACCGGCGCCGCGCGGTCTCGCCCATAGACGTAGTCCGGGAAGCCGAGGACGCGCCCGCGGTGCCACCAGAGGAAGTCGAGCCCACGGCGGGCAGCCGACAGCCGTTCGGTCCGCCCTCGATGGTCGCCAAGGCCGGCCCCGGCGGCCCCGATCGTGAGCGCGGCCTGCTCGACGGCCGCGGAGGTCGGTGGCCTGCCGCCGCGCCTCTCGAGGAGCCAGTCGTGACGGAAGGTGACGGGGCGGTCGTCGGCATCCGCGTCCGCGATGACCTGGAGCCATTTCGCGTCCTCGTCCGTCCGCCCGTAGCTGCAGCTGGCCACCTGTCGGAACTTGGCCTCGAGCCTCTCGTCGCCGACCAAGGGCATCCCGTCGTCGTCCACCGTCCGTGCCGCCCGTTGGAGCGATATCTCGGGTACTTCCGGGATGCGGAACCCCTTGGGCACCGCCTCGATCCAAGTCGTTCGGACGCCCGCTCCCGCGTAGAAGTCGGCGTCCCTGGCGTCCGCGACGATCACGTAGGCATTGCGGTGCTTCTTCGCCTCGTCGCGCAGCTGCTCACGGGCAGGCGCCGAACGGAGCTCCCCGCCCGCCGTGACGCAGCGGAGCCTGGCGGGGAACTGGGCGGCGCGCTTCTCGAAGTACGCTCGCTGCGATTCCGGAACGTGGTCGCCGAAGATGAGGGTCGGCCGACTCGCCGTCGCAGCGACCAGGGCTCGGAGGTGCGAGACCTCCACTCCGAGGACCGCGGCGAGCGAGGCGATCCTCCCGTTGTCCTCGGCCGTGTCGGCGACGAAAGCGTAGCCATTCTCTTCATCGTTCATCAGGTTCGAGAGTCGAGTCACGAAGGTGCTCACGCTGATCTTCTCGCCGCTTGCCTGGTGCCATTCATGCGCGAGATGCTTCTGCTGCCAACCGAGCGCATCGAGCCGCGCCGTGATCGTCTGCGACAGGTCCCATTCGACGTCCGCCATGAAGTCCTCCATCCGAGGCCAGCTTGGGTTGCCTGCAAGCCAGTGAACAGGGGCGTTCGCTTGCACGCAAGAGAACGCAGTTGCACGCCGGCCGGGTTCGTCGTCGCGCGCGGTGTCACGGACATCGGCTCACGTTGGGCGGGGATGTTCCCCGATCAGCTCGAGGCCGAAGGCCGCGGCGAGCTTGCCTGCAGCTCGGGTGGCGGGCTCTCCGTCAGGAGGGGCCCGTCCTTGCTCATCGTATCCAACGGTGCGACGCGCCTCGCCCCCGAGTGCCGACCACCGAGGGTAGGTGTGCGCGGTGAGGACACTAGACCTCACCTCGTTCGGCGGGGACGGACACCGCAGGTCCTCGCAGTCACAGATCCGCCGTTCGTACAAACTCGTCCAAGGGGGAGGTGCAGATGAGACGACTCGCCACTTCGTGCGTCGAGGCAGCAAAGGAATCGTCGCCGTCCGAGACAGAGGGGAACGCTCTCGTCGGCGACGAGGGTCGTGGGGTGGCGTCGCCGACCCGCCTGTGGGCGAGTCGGCCACCGGAGGTCGTGCGACACGCGCCCAGCGTGCGGCATCGAGCGCACCTGCGCCTCGTGGTGGTGCACGCCGATCGCCTCCGACGCGCGAACCTCGCGCGACAGCTCGTCGCGAGTGGCTGTGAGGTAGTGCTGGTCGAGTCGTGCCCCGACCTCGCGACGCAACGCGAGCCGCTGCCGGATCTCGCGCTCGTCGACCTCGGCGCGCGGAACGTCGACCTGCTCATCGAGGCCATGGTGGCGCGCAATCCGCGACTCGCCGTCCTCGGCATCTTGTCGCTCGGATCCGACGCGGACGAGACCTTCCGCCGCTCCGGTGTCGTCACCTTCGACACGGTGCTCGGGGATGTGCGCGGACGAGATCTGGTCGCAGCGCTGCGACGCCTTGGGGGACTGTGACTGCGCCGAGCAGAGCTTGGCGCGGAGCAGTCGGACGAACGTGTTCGCGGCGGACCCGCCGTTGGCGGGCGGACGACGACGGTGGCGGCGGCGGGGTCGTCGGCTTGGCGCCGGCTGGCGACTCGGAGCCGTTGCCTGGACCTGGGACATCACGTACCTGCGCGCGTCGGTGCGCGGCCTGAGCGCCGCGACGTCAACTGACTGGACAACCATCTTGACGCTCGCCGGGGTGGATCTTCGCTTCCGCCGCGCTTGCCTGTTGCAACACGAGCCCGCTCGAGCATCTGCTCTCTCTGCGAGCGGAAGGCTTCGCCGATGAACCCGAGGTACACGAGCAGCAGTCGAAGGTCGGAGCGCGCGGCGGCGGCGGAGTACGGCTTCGGGCCCCCCACCACGGTTCGGCCGACGGTCGCGCGGTGAAGGAGACCGACCGCGAGCTGGACGTGGGCGACCACGGCCGCGGAGTGCAGGCTCGGCGCGCCGAAGGCGAAGCCCAGCACGCCCGCCGAGGCGACGTGGTCGACGTCGAGACCCACGCGCGGAGGAGTGTCCCCCACCGCGAGGAGCCTCTCCTCGGCCGTTCGCGCTGACCGCTGCGCAGTGCGACCGCTCGCGAGCCGCAGCAGCTCTCGCCAGGTCACCGCCCGCAACTCCGCCGGCCATGCGACCCCGTGCACGTGGGCGAGGAGTGGCCCGTGCTTGAGGACCAGCCAGCGCACGCGCTGAAGGACCGCAGCGTCCGCGTCGAGTGCATCGAGCCACACCCCCATCGGGCGATTCGGCTCGGCGCGCACGCCGTCCCCTCGGAGCGCGCGCACGACCGCACCGAGCTGGGCAAGCCCGGCGGCCCCCGTCAGCACCGGCGTCGAGAGCCGGACCCGGTCGGCGCTTTGCAGGAGGGCCCACCGCGCGCCCACGGCGTCGGCGATCACGTGCTCGCCCGTCGCGCTCGCCGTGACGCCGCCGACCGCGCGGAGCACTCCGCGGGCGGCACGGGCCGCATCGCCGTCGAGCGGCAGCATGACCCTGAAGGGCCCGGGGTGCTGCAGCGCGAAGGCTGCGGCAGCGCGCGCAGCATGGAGCGTCGCCGGATTCATGTCGACATCTCCCGGTTGCCGACCGCGACGAAACGCAGGCGTCGACTCCGCTCGCCCGTCTCCTGCACCAAGCGGCTCTGGGCGTCGGCGGTCATCGCGTCCTGCCGTACTGGCGGGATCCGCCGAGCTGCATGTGGAAGTCGATGACGGCCTCGATGACCTCGCGTGCCTCGGCGCGCGCGCGATCGTCGGGCTCGTAGTCGGCGGGCAATGGGTGCACGCGCCACGCGCCGACGTGGGTGGCGTAGAGGGCCGACAGCGCGGCCTCGAGCACGGGTCGGGTGAGGCCGATGTAGCGGTTGGTCACGAGGAGGAGCTGGCTCCAGGGATGGGCGCCGAGCCGAGGGAGCACCTCCGAGAGGGAACCGCGCGCCAGCAACGTGAGGACGCCGTCTCCACGGAGCCCGAGGACGAGCGCGCTGTGCTTGCAGACCTCGACCGTGCACGCGTCGCGCACCTCGGCGCGCTGGATCACGATACCGACGAGCGCGCTGAGGCGTCGCTGGAGGATGGCGGGCGCGGGCATCACAGCATCCCCTTGGAGAGGACCGCGCGGAGGGCATCGAGCCCGGCCTGGACCTCACAAGGAAGCCCCTCGCTCAGCTCGAGGTCCACCCAGGCGACGATCTCGTGGGGGTTGACGCAGACCACCCAGGCCGCGCGGGGCTCGAGGGTCGCGAGCTCGACGGCTGCTGCCAACATGTAGGCCTTGGCCGTAGTGACGCGGAAGCTGGTCCCCGCGGGCAGGTCGAGCTGAATGCGGGGACGGGGTGTCCCGAAGGTGCTCTCGGCGAGGAGGAGCCGGGCGGTCACTCCAGCGAAGACGGTCTCCATCAAGGGCTCGGGCTCGGGGGTGCGGGTGCGGCGCTGGCGGGGCATGGTCTCTTCAGGCCTTTCGCGCCGCGCGTGCAGATGGCGGCGTGCCCACACGAGTGAGCTCGAATTTTCAGGAGTGAAGCCCCCCGAAGGGCTCTTTCTCCAAGCCGCGCAGATTGGTCGTCGAGCTTGCATTCGTGGGGATCGCGATCACGGATTGCCCGTTCGAGCGTGCTGCGATACCCCCTTCCTCGCGATGTCACGGTCCACGAGGCTGCTGATCTGGCGTGGCCCCGACGTCTCGCGGTTCGGGTTCGGCGAGGTCTGTCGCCTGCGGCTACCAGACGGCTGCCGCCTGGATGTGCTCGACCTCGACGCCGAGGATCGCTTTGCGGCCCTGCGGGTCACCTGGCCTGTCGACTCCATCACCCGCGTCGCGGTGGAGGCCTCCATCGAAGACTGGTGGCGGGGGATGGGGCGCGCGACCACGCGTCCGCCGCTGGCTGCTTGTCACCCGAAGCCCCCCACCGTGGCGACGAGCGAGCGGCCGAGCATTCGCGCCCTCCTGACCCAAGCGTTTTGTGAGCTGCAGGGGAACTTCGAGGCTGCCGTCGCGCGCAAGCTCGAGCGGCTCATCGGGCCTACGCCGACGGCGGTCCCGAGGTCGAGCGCATCCGAGTGCCAGCCAGCAGCGCCGCCGAGGTCCAGCGCCACCGTGCGTCGCCCGACCGCGACGACACGGAGAGACGCGCGGAACGCGGAGATCCGCGCCCGCGTCGTCGCAGCGCTCGCCGACGGCGAGCCACGGAGTAGGGGCGAGCTGCTCAGCGCAGCGCGCCTCTTCGAAGATCAGGTGCCCATCGTCCTCCAGGAGCTGCGCGCCTTGCGTGGGCTTGGCGTCATCGAGACGCAGGGCTCGCGCTACGCGATGAAGTATGCGCTCGTGAAGCCCACCGGGCCGGAGGTCCCACCGGTGGTACCTCGGAGTCCCGCCGGTGGGACTCAGCATGGCGAAAGCGGCCACTGATTCGTTCAGTCAGTCCATGGCGAGCCAGCGATCGGATCGGGAGTGGGCGACCCGTGGCCGCCATCGATTCCGGCCGCAAGGCGCGAAGTAGAGGCCGACGAGACCGTTCGCGAGAAGCGGAGACGTCGTCGGCTTGTGGCTTGCTGGCCTCACGCGCTACTTCGTGCCGGGCTCCTCCTTGCCTGGGGCGGGCGCATGATCGGCGAGGAGGCGGGTCTTGAGCTCGAACACTTCGTCGACGAGTTCGAGGAGCTGGGCCTCGAGTTCGTTGATCTCGAAGAGCGCGTGGAGGGTTTGCTTCTGATTCATGGGCACAACCAGGCCGTGTTGCCCGGCGAAAGCAACCGCGTTCTGCGAAGAGCGGCCTCTCGGGTGTGTGCTGTGCGCTCGAGATGCGCTCATTGCTCCTGAGCCACCGGGACGACACGGCTTCTTCGCGTCTCGCGTGCTGGTTCGGACTCCTCGCGCCTCGCGCCCCTTCACGAAGCCTGTGACCCGCTCGGGCGCCGCTGGAGCGTCTCCGGATTCGCCGGGCTGAGGTCGCTCGTCGAGTTCGGGTCCGCGGTGCAGCTCGTCCGGTCGGACGCCGGCTCGGGGAGAACGGAGCTGCCTGGTCGGGTGGGGCATTCGGTACCGTGTGAAGAGGGAGATCCTTCATGCACCATCGACTCTGGCCGTTGACTCTGGTTCTGGCCGCGATCGGCTGCTCTTCGGGCGGCAGCACCACGGATCCTGGCGTCGGGCCCGCGGGCCTCGTCGTCGGGGCGACGTGCACCAAGGACGCGCAGTGCACGTACAAGTGCGACAACAACACCTGCACCAAGGGGTGCAAGAACGACCTCGACTGCCCAGGGGGCACGGTCTGCGTCACCTCCGACTCCGGCAAGTGCGCCATCGTCTGCGTCGACAACACCTCCTGTGCAGGTGTGGGCGGAAGCGCGGCGGGCAGCGCCGCCTACGTGTGCCGCGCCGAGTCTAGGCAAGACGGCACGGGCAAGACCAACGTCTGCCGGGAGCCCTGAGCCGTGCGCACCACCTGGCTCTCCTGCATCCTGGCCCTCGCGTTGACGGCGTGCGGTGGCTCGGACCTCACGTTTGCCGCGGACGACGCCGCGACCAC
>CAZUZY010000019.1:0-51360 GCA_964624885.1 uncultured Polyangiales bacterium
GGGAGCGCCCGCCGCCCCGGGCGAGCGGGTGCACCGCGCGCAACAGGCGTCCCACCGCCGAGAGGAGCGGCGTGGCGCCGAACGCCGCCACCAGTGGTGCCAGGGACAGCACGCGCTCGGCGCGCGCATCGCCGTCGGCCGCCCGGACCAGCGAGAGCCCGAGGAGGGGCGCGGCGACCGCCGAGAACACCCGCGGCCCGGCACGTAGAACGGTCGCGACGCAGGCAGCGAAGAGGCGGAGCGGCCACCCGACACGTCGCGATGGCCGCGACGCCCGCGCCCGGCGCGCGAACACCGGCGCGTCGCGGTACGCAGCGCCCAGCGTCCCTCCGAACAGGAGAGCGCCGAGGGGGAGCGACCACGCCGGCAGCACCGCCGCGAGCAAGCTCACGAGCACGAGGGAGGGGCGAGACGCCACACACGCGCTGGCGGTCGCGAGCCAGACCACCAGCGCGGCGCCCGGCGCGCGACCGATCGCGAGCACCACCGGGAGCGGGGCCGTCGCCGCGAGCACGACGAGGGCGAGCAACCCGACCTGGAGACTCCGTGGCAGGATCGACGCGCGGAGGTACGTCGCACCGGCAGGCAGGAGCAGGGCGGAGACCCCGCCGCGCAGCACGAGGGTCGACCCGGCGACGAACGCCGCGCGCGCGGGCGAGAACGAAGGCAGCATGCGCGCGACGTCGCGGGGATCGAGGCCGTTCGGGCCGAACGCCACCACGCAGAACAGGCTGAACACGAGCAGCGCCGGGCCCGGGCCTCGCACGAAGGCGTGACCGAGGACGCGCAAGAACGCGCGCGTGGCGAGGGGTCGGACCACGCCCGCCGAACCAGGGCCCCCCCGGGGTTGTTCCGGGCTACTTGCCGAGGCAGTGGCGCTTGTAGATCCGCCGCCCGAGCTCGTCGTAGGTGTACGGCGGCGTGCAGTCCGACACCGAGTCGACGGGCTTGGGCGCCGCGCTCGGGAGCGGCTTGGTCGGAGGAGGGGCCTTCTGGGGGGCGGACGCCGGGGGCGTCGCGCTGATCACGGGCAGGAGCACGGCCGTCGGCTCGGGGCTCGAAGGCGCAGTGCTCGGCCCCCCGGAGGCGAGCGGCGGGGGTGGTGAAGGGGGTGGGGGCGCGGTGGCCGCGCTCGGGGGCCTCTTCGTCATGGGGCGGGCGATCACGAACGCCAGGGTCGCGGTGAGGAGGGCGAGCAGCACGAGCCAGAGGGCGCGTCGTCGGCGGGTCCGCGGGGGCGGCTTCGCGACCGAGATGCTCGAAGGGTCTTCGCGCCGCGAGGAGATGGGCGGCGGCGCGTCGCGGCTCGTCGGATTCCCCTCGACGACGGCGAGGGCGACTCGACGCCGCTCGAGCAGATCCCAGGCGAGGCGCTCCACCCACTCCGCGACCTCCATGGCCGGGGCGGCGGGCACGCAGCGCTCGATGGCCATGGCCATCTCCCGGGTCGTGCGGAACCTCCGGGTGGGCTCGGTGGAGAGCGCGCGCAGGATCGCCTCGTCGAGGGCCTCGGGGATCGCGGGATCCCAGCGGCTCGGCGGATCGACCCAGCCGACGAGGATCTGCTCGACGAGCGCGCCGTCGTGGTCACCCGTGAACAGCCGCTTGCCGGTGAAGAGCTCCCAGATCACCACCCCGGCTGCGTAGAGGTCGGTGAGGCGAGTGACCTCCTCGCCACGGATCTGCTCGGGCGCGGCGTACGCCAGCTTGCCCTTCATGGTGGTGGGCGCGGTGGTGGACTGGAGCCGGCCCGCGGCCTTGGCCACCCCGAAATCGAGCACGCGCGTCGCGCCGTCGGCACCCACGATGACGTTCTGCGGCGAGACGTCGCGGTGCACGAGCCCGAGGGGACGGCCTTGTTCGTCCACCGCCTCGTGGGCAGCGTGCAGCCCCTGCAGGAGGCCGCTCGCGATCGCCGAGGCGACGCGCACCGGGATCGGACGCCCCGCCTCGCGGGTCGCGGCGAGCAGATAGGAGAGCGGCGCGCCGTGCACGTACTCCATCACCACGAACAGCTCGTCGCCCTCGACGACGACGTCGAGGGTGGGCACGACGTTCGGGTGGCGCACCCGGCTCGCGAGGCGCGCCTCGTCGATGAACATGCGGCGGAAGTCGTCCTCCCGCGCGTAGTGGGGGTGCAGGCGCTTGATCGCGACGGCGCGCGCGAACCCTGCCTCGCCACGCAGGTGGCCGAGGTGCACGGTGCCCATGCCGCCCGAGGCGATCTCGGCGGAGACGAGGTAGCGCCCGACCTGCTGCTCCATCACTTCTGGTGCCGGGCTCGGATCATCTGGAAGTAGCGACGCGCGATGCCCGAGGCGGCGGCCGCGCGGCCGACGTTGCCGCCGTAGCGGGCGAGCACCCGCTCGATGTAGCGGCGCTCGAGCTCGGCGACGACCTCCTCGCGGGCGCGGGGCAGGGGGAGATCGCGCGCGAGGACCGCCTCGATCGGGTCTTCGCCGCTCGCGAGGGCGCCCTCGGTCGGGCGGCGGCTCGAAGGCGCGAGGCCCGCCAGCGGGGTCTCGCCGACGGCGAGGAAGCGGGCCACGGCGTTGGACAGCTCGCGCACGTTGCCCGGCCACTCGTGGGCCTCGAAGCGACCGAGGAGCTCGTCGGGGATCGCGCCCTCCCCACCCAGCTGCCGGTAGAAGTGCCGCGCGAGCGCGCCGATGTCCCCCTCGCGTTTGCGCAGAGGGGGCAGCTCGATGCGGGCCACGGCGAGGCGGAAGAACAGGTCGTCGCGGAACCGACCGACCTGGATCTCGTGGTCGAGATCGCGACGGGTGGCCGCGACCACCCGCACGTCCACCTTGGTCCACCGCTCGCTGCCGACGCGCTGCACCTCGGCCCGCTCGATGGCGCGCAGGAGCTTCGGCTGCAAGGTGAGGTCGAGGTCGCCGATCTCGTCGATGAAGAGGGTGCCCTGGTGGGCCAGCTCGAACACCCCCTTGCGGGCGTTGACGGCCCCGGTGAACGCGCCGCGCTCGTGGCCGAACAGCATCGACTCGGCGAGGTTCGGCGGGACGGTCGTGCAGTCGAACACGACGAACGGTCCGCTCGCGCGGGGCCCAGCGTCGTGGAGCGCCTCGGCGAGCAGCTCCTTGCCGGTGCCGGTCTCGCCCTCGATGACCACCGGGACGTGGCTCTGCGCGATCCGCTCGCACAAGGGATAGAGCCGCCGCATCTCCGGGCTCGCCCCGACCACCCGGCCGAACCGCAGCGCCGCGGTCAGCGGCGAAGACTCGGCCTGGGCGCGCTCGACGAGCAGGGTGGTGTCACCGATGCGGACGCGCTCGTTGCCCGCGAGGAACGCCTCGATGACCTCCACGTCGTTGACGTGGGTGCCGTTGGTGGAGCCCAGATCGGTCATGCGCAGCCGGCCGTGCTCGAGCGTGAACGCGAGGTGCCGACGCGACGCGTGGGGATCCCGGAGCCGCAGACCGCACGCCGGGCTCTGCCCGACCAGCAGGCGCCCGGGGCCGTCGAGCCGCGCGCGCTGACCGAGGTCGGGTCCGTCCACCACGACCAGATCGAACACGGCGAGCCGCGGGCCGCCCTGCGGCGGGACCGATCGAAGGATCGTCCGCGTCTCGTCCGACACCCGGGCAATGTACCACCCTCGTCGCGCTCCGCGCCGGGGCGGGAAGAGGTGGCGTGGTGTCGCGGCCCCGAAGGGCGAACGATGCTAGGCTCCCCACGGTGAAGCTCCTCGCGTCGGTCGCGACCCTCGGCGTGCTCACCGTCGCCACCCTCGCCACGGGAGGCCGCTCGGCGCACGCGTACTGCCGCACCAGCATCGACGACAAGTTCGTCCAGACCGCCGCCAAGCCCTGCGACGACAAGCTCAAGGTGTCGTGGGCCACGCGCTGCATGGGCTTCTCGGTGCAGACGAACGCGAGCAAGCAGATAGACCTCGTGAGCGCCCAGAAGCTGGCCGAGGCGGCGTTCGCCGAGTGGCACGCGCACGACTGCGGCGAGTGCGGGGCCGGCGCCGCAGGCAAGCCCTCGCTGGCCTCGCAGGATCTCGGGGCCGTGGCGTGCGATCAGGTCGAGTTCAACCAGGACAAGGACCGCGGCAACGCCAACGTGGTGATCTTCCGCGACGGCGCGTGGCCCCACTCAGGGGTGGCCCTCGCCCTCACCACCATCACCTACCGCGTCGACACCGGCGAGATCTACGACGGTGACATCGAGGTGCAGAGCAACCCGAGCGAGATCAAGCTCGCCGTCGGCGACACGGTCAACGCGGGGGAGTACGACCTGCGCTCGATCCTCACCCACGAGGCGGGCCATTTCTACGGGCTCGCCCACTCCACCGACCCCACGGCCACCATGTTCGCGACCTATCGCGCGGGTCAGTCGTTCATGCGCGATCTGAGCAAGGACGACGTGTGCGGGATCTGCGACGCGTACCCGCCGAACCGCGCGGCCGCCTGCGACTCCGCGCCGCGGGGCGGCCTCGTGAGCGAGTGCGGCGGCGACAAGGGCTGTGGCTGCTCGCTGCCCGGGGGTGACGCCTCGCGCGCGGGCGCTGGTCTGTCCGTGTTCGCCCTCTTGCTCGGCCTCGCTCGTCGTCGGGGCGCGCGCGCTTGCGCCCCCGGCCGCGCCCCGTAACACGCTGTCCCATGACCCACCCGTGGCACGACATCGAGGTCGCCGAGCCCATCGAAGAGGGCTTCCCGGCGGTGATCGAGATCCCGAAGGGGAGCAAGAACAAGTACGAGCTCGACAAGAAGACCGGGCTCCTCATGCTCGACCGCGTCTTGTTCTCGGCCGTGCACTACCCCGCCAACTACGGCTTCATCCCCCGCAGCTACTGCGACGACGGCGACCCGCTCGACGTGCTCGTCCTCGGCCAGGAGCCCGTGGTCCCGCTCTGCATCATGCGCGCGCGGGCGGTCGGCGTGATGAGCATGCGCGACGAGAAGGGCCTCGACGACAAGGTCATCGCCATCAGCCTGCTCGACCCGGCCTACGCCCACTACACGCACATCCGCGAGCTGCCCCAGCACACGCTGCACGAGCTCAAGCGCTTCTTCGAGGACTACAAGACCCTCGAGCGCAAGAGCGTGGTCGTGGAGGAGTTCTCCGGCCCCTTCGAGGCCAACAAGGCCATTCGCGAGGCCCTCAAGGGCTACGAGGCGTATCCGTCGATGCGACCGCTCAAGGCGGCCAAGGCGCAGGGATGACCCGCGAGCTCGTCGTCCCCGACGACGGCGAGCGCGCCGCGTTCGCGCCCATCGTGGCGCTCGCGTTCGGCACAGCCCTCGAGGACATCGCCCCCTGGTTCGAGCGGGCGGGGTTCCCCAACCTGCGGGTGCTCTCCGAGGGCGACCGCGTGCTCGGCGGCCTGCTCCGGGTGCCGATGGCCCAGTGGTTCGGCGGCCGCAGCGTCGCCACCAACGGTGTCGCAGGTGTCGCGGTCGCCGCGGAGCACCGCGGCGCCGGCGTCGCGGGCGAGATGATGCGCTCGTTCCTCCGGGAGACCCGCGCGCGAGGCGTGCCGCTCTCCACCCTGTATCCGGCGACCGTCCCGCTCTACCAGCGCGTCGGCTACGAGCGGGCGGGCGCGCGCCATCGCGTCTCGGTGCTGGCCGAGCGGCTCGTCACCGGCGAGCGCGGCCTCGCGGTGACCGAGCTCCTGCAGGAGGACGCCGAGGTGCTCGCGCTGCACGCCGCGTTCGCCGCGCGCCGCGACGGCTACCTCGATCGCGGCCCGTACCTGTGGGATCGCATCTTCCGCCCTCGCAAGGGGCAGCACCACGCGTTCGGGGTCCGTGGTCCGAGGGCCTCCAGCGTGGACAGCCTCGAGGGGTACGTCGTCTACACCAACAAGCAAGAGCACGGGCACGACACCGAGATCCAGGTGCTCGACCTGGTCGCCTCGACGGGGCGCGCCGTGCGCCGGCTGCTGCAGCTCCTCGCCGACCACCGCTCCCTCGCCAATCGCGTGACCTGGCACGGCGCGAGCCCCGACGTGTTCACGATGGCCCTCCCCGACCGGCGGCACGAGCTGGTCGCCGTCGATCACTGGATGCTCCGCATCGTCGATCTGCCGACGGCGCTCGGGGAGCGCGGCTTCCCACGCGTGCTCGACGGCGTGCTGGACATCGACGTCGAGGACGACGTGCTGCCCGAGAACGCGGGGCGCTGGCGCGTGGTCGTCGAGGGTGGACGCGCCAAGGTGGCCCGAGGTGGGACCGGCGCGCTGCGGCTCGACGTCCGCGCGCTCGCGGCGCTCTACTCTGGCTACCTCTCCGTACACGCGCTCGCCCTGCTCGATCGGGTCGACGGCACGGCGAACACCCTCGACGCCGCGGATCGGCTGTTCCCCCCCGGCAACCCGTGCATGGGTGACATGTTCTGACGGGCTGGAAACCACCGGGCAGATCGGCGATTCTTGGTGCACATGCCCGACACGCCGCGACCGCCCTCGTCGGACGACGCGCCCCCTCCGACCGTTCGCTTCTCGCCCGATCAGCTGCGGCCCGCCGAGGTCCCGCCGAGCTCCCGCGACAAGTTCCGCGCCACGGTCGCCGCCTCGAGCACGTTCGGCCAGGCGGGCGAGGCGGTCAAGGCGCCCTACCTGACGATGATCGCGGGTCCGCAGCTCGGCGTGGTGGTCAAGCTCTCGGGCGACGAGATCGTCCTCGGTCGCGCGCCCGAGTCGAGCTGCCGCGTCGACAGCGAAGGCATCTCGTGGCGCCACGCGCGGATCATCCGGCTCGGCTCGATCTACGCGATCGAGGACCTCAAGAGCACCAACGGCACCGGGGTGAACGACAAGCGGATCACCAGCGCCCCGCTCAGCGACGGCGACCGCATCCAGCTCGGTCCGAGCGTGCTCCTGCGCTTCAACCTCTGGGACGACCTCGAGGCGGGGATGCAGCAGCAGCTCTACGAGAGCGCCGTCAAGGACCCGCTCACCAAGGCCTACAACCGCAAGCACTTCCAGGAGCGCCTCGAGCAGGAGATCGGCTTCGCGGCGCGCCACGGAGCGCCGCTGTCCCTGGTCATCTTCGACATCGACTTCTTCAAGAAGGTCAACGACACCTACGGTCACGCCGGGGGCGACGCCGTGCTGCGCGCGGTCTCGGCCGGCATGCTCGCCACCATCCGCGCCGAGGACGTGTTCGCGCGCATCGGCGGCGAGGAGTTCGTCGTGCTCGCGCGGGCCATCGACGTGCACGGCGCCGTGGCGTTCGCCGAGCGGGTGCGCGCCGGCATCGAGCAGCTGGTGATCCCCTGGGAGACCGGCCGGATCCCGGTCACCTCGAGCTTCGGCGTCGCCGCGCTCGACGAGCTCCCCAAGCCGGAGGGCGACGCGCTGCTCGCGCTCGCCGACAAGCGCCTCTACGCCGCCAAGGCCGGCGGTCGCAACCGCGTCGTCGGCCCCTGAGCCCGCTCTACCGGTTTGGCTTGCAGGGCGGCGAACGGGGCTACCCGAACAGGGTCGGCCGCTCGATCTGCGCGACGCTGAGCCCCGTGGCCGCGACGTCGGCCGCGTCGAGGGCGCCGCTCGCGAGCCCCCGCGCGAAGAAGCCGACGAGCCCGCGCGCCGTCGCCGCGTCGTCGAAGGCGGTGCCCACCCGCGACGCTTGCGCGGCCCCCGCCACGAACGCCGCGAGCCGCGCGCTCGCTGCGGGCAACGCCTCCCGGTAGAAGCCGAACACCGCCGCGTACCGCGACACCAGCTGCGCCGGGTGCAGGTCCCAGCCCTGGTGGAGCCCGAGGGACAGCGAGCGCCGGACGTCGGCGCAATGGAGCGCGAGCGCGCCCCGCACCACGCGCCGGTTCTCGGCCCGCTCGGCCTCGCTGCTCGGCGCCTTGTGGGGGGCGATCGGCAGCCGGGTGGTTGCGCCGTCTGCGAGGCGGACGTGGGTGCCGGCCAGCGACACGAGCGCGAGCAGCTTGCCGACGTCGCACGCAGGGTGGTGCACGTGCTGGTCGAGCGCGGCGATGCCCAGGCTCGACGACCAGTCGTAGCTGCCGAAATGCGCGGCGACGCACCGGCCATCGAGCGCGCGCACGAGATCGGAGAGCACGAGCCGACCCTCGTCGAAGAGAGCTCGCGGGTGCTCGACCATGATCTCCGCTGCGAGCGAGCGCTCGGGCAGGCCGAACGCACGCTCCGCGCGCGAGAGGAGCTCGCCGAACACCGCGGCGCTTGCCGCGTCCTCCACCTTGGGGAGCGTGACCAGCAGCGAGCGCCCCGCCGGAAGGGGGCCGAGCGCCTCGAGGAACAGCGAGAGCGTGCGCGCGGCGCGGGGCAGGCGATCCATGGCCTTGACGCGCAGCCCCACGAACGGCGGAGCGAGGCCCTCGGCGAACGCGCTGCGGAGCGCGGTGCCCGCCGCGCGCGCGTGGTGATCTTCTTCTTGGTCGTCGCGCACGCCGAAGCCGTCCTCGAAGTCGATCCGGAGATCCTCGACCGGCTCCGCCGTGAGCTTGGCGACGACGCGCGCGCGCAGATCGTCGGCGTCGGCCGCGCCGACCCCGAGCGAGGCGAGGGCGCGCCCGTCCTCCACGTAGGTGTCGAGCACCTCGCGCGCGCGGGCGCCGAGCCGCTGGGCGAGGTCTTTCCGGAACAGGTGCGCGCCGCCGTACACGACGTGCAGAGGGGCCCGACGCTGCGGGCTCGGGGCTCTCGGAACGGGGAGCTGCGCGAGGAGGTCGTCGACCGCGATCACCCGGGCGACTCTAGCGGGATCGGCGTCAGGGTGCTTCGATCGAGGCATGCGCGCCCCTCGCCTCGCCACGGCCGGTCTCTACCTCGCCCTCCTCGCCGCGCCCTTCGTGGGGTGTGGGGGCTCGGTCACGAGCGGAGAGGCCCCGTCGTGCACCACCTGCGCGATGCCCGACATCGCCTGCTGGGACGGTAGCTCGCCCTACCGCTGCGGCGTCGTGTCGGGCGCGTGCAGCGCAGTCTACAAGGGGTGTCCCGACAAGCCCGGAGGTGACTGCACGCCGAGCGAGTGCGGGCCGGGCAGCGGCGTGCCGGCGTGGACCTGCGAGGACGGCACGCTCGGTGGCAACACCGGTCGGTGCCTGCGCGACGCGACGAGCGGCACCTGCAGCTGGGAGTTTCGCAACTGTCCGCGCAAGTGCGCCGACGGCGAGTGCGGCGCGCCGCCCCCCGTGCCGGCGTGTCCCGGCGGGGCTTCCATGGAGGTCACGTGCCGTCGCCAGACCGACGACACGTGTCGGTTCGTGGTCAAGTGCCCTGGCGCGACACTGAGCTGCAGCGACGCGCGCACCTGGCCGGACTTCTCGCGCACCTGCAAGGTCGACGCAGACTGCGCGACGGTGGAGCACCAGGTCGACTGTTGCGGCACCCACCAGATCCTCGGCATCGCCGCGACCGAGAAGTCTCGTGCCGAGGCCGCAGAGAAGACCTGGCGGCCGACCTGTCCGATGTGCGACTGCGTCGCGGCCCCGACCAAGGACGACGCGGGCGCCACCTCGAAGAGCGGCAAGTTCGGTGTCCGGTGCAGCGGCGTGACCTGCACCTCGTACGCGCTCTGACGCCCTAGCGGCCGCCGGCGAGCGCGACCGAGAACGCGAGCAGGGTTGGGTTCTCGATCACGATGCCGGCGTGACCGATCACCACGGCGCGGCCGCTTCCCGCGGTCACGACGCCGATCAGCGGTCGGCGGAGCTCGTCACGAACGAGCAGCTGGCCGCGCTCGGGCGCCACCGTGACCCCGCACGGCACCCAGGGCGTGGCCCGCGTGATCGTGCTGATGCCCCCGAGCCCCTGGGGATCGATCGCGGTCGGGACACCGAGGACGTCGTTGGTGAAACCGAACCCGAGGTGGCTCCCGAGGACGTTCGCGGGGAGCTCGGACAGAGGGCGCTTGTCGTAGTGGACCCACGACCACCCGAGGTCGGCGACGACGAGGCCGTGGCCGGCGCGCACGAACCGCACCACCGCATCGATCTCGGTCGCGTCCCACGCCTTGCGAGGTTCGAGCGCGACGAGGACGTCGAGGTTCGCGAGCAGGGCGTCTCCGAGCGGCTGCTCGACCACCGTGGTCACAGCACCGCGCGTCGAGAGCTCCCCGAAGCTCGTCGTCGCGTCGACGCCGTGGCGCCGATCCAGCCCGACCCGGAGGCCCCGCGGGGATTTCTCCACCGAGACCGGGGCGGGCGGCGGCGGGGGTCGCAACAAGGGGCGCAGGGCGGCGCGGGCGACGAGGAAGGAGCCCGCCAGCGCGAGGCACGTTCCCAGCGCGACCGTCACGCTCTGCCTCCGCGCCTGGTCGCCGATCACGTCGGGCAGCGTTTCACGGGCAGGAAGGCGCGCAAACCCCTGCTAGGATGCGCGCGTGCCCCCGCTCCCGCAGGCGAGCTCCGAGCCGCCCCGGCGCTTCCATCGTGGAAAATCCAAGCCGCGCGGCGTGGTCTGGTTCGGGATCAACTCGTTCTGGGGCCACATGCAGCACTTCCTGGCGAGCGCCATCGCCACCGAAGACATCGACTCGCGCGACTGGATGCGGCCCAACGATCCGGAGGAGCTGCTCGCCGCCGTGGGCCAGATCCTCCGCGCCAAGGCCAAGGACGCGCCGACCCTCACCGAGGCCCTCGACCGCGATCTCTGGATCGACTTCCTCGCCGACACCGGCGACGACCCCGAGGTCAGCACGGCGATGGCGAGGATCGTGTTCGCGGAGCACGAGGTGCTCGACGGCGAGGAGCCTCTCGTCACGCCGCGCGGCGATCTCCTGATCTTCGGCGGCGACACCGCCTATCCCGTCGCCACCGCGCGCGAGATCACCGACCGCGTCGTCGCGCCGTTCAACCGCGTGCTCGGTGACGTCGCCGACCGCAAGAAGCGCGTCCTGCTCGGCATCCCCGGCAACCACGACTGGTACGACGGCCTCGACGGGTTCGGTCGCCTGTTCCGCAAGCGCCTCGGCGAGCTCGCCCCCGAGCAGCTCACCCCCCAGCTCACGCCCGGTCGCGAGACCCAGCTGCTGCACGTCGTCGAGTGGGTCCAGAAGTTCGTGCGCGGCCGTCAGGTGAAGAAGCAGCGCGTGCTGGTCATCGACGGCTACGAGCCCGTGCAGCGCGCGAGCTACTTCGCGCTGCCCCTCGCCCCCGGCCTCGATCTGTTCGCCGTCGACCGCCAGCTACGCACCATCGACTACCGCCAGCAGAGCTTCTTCGCCGACCGCAAGCAGGCCGCGCCCGACGCGCGCCGCTTCGTGATGCTCCCCGACCCCGTCTATTCTTTCCTGCGCCCGAGCCCCACGGGCGTCGACATGGCCGAGTCGCTCGACCTCGACCTCGAGACCACGCCACACCTCGTGCTCGCGGGGGACATCCACCACTACGAGCGCCGCACGGTCGGCGCGAGCTTGCACGTGGTGGCCGGCGGCGGCGGCGCCTTCATGCACGCCTCGCTCTCCGCACCCGAGGGCGCGCCCGCGCCCGCCATGCAGTGGCCGGGGGTGCCGGCCACCCAGAAGATGCTGCTCGGCGTGCCGTTGCACGTCGCCATCGGCAAGGCCGGGTTCCTGCCGCACCTCGTGTTCGTGCTGCTGTTCGGCCCCGCGCTCGGCGTCGGGCTCGGTGTGTTCGGCACGTCGCGCGGGATCTACGGCGGCTCGGTCGCCGCCGGCGTGGTCGGCGCGATCGTGTGCGCACTGATCGGCGGCGTGCGCCAGGCCGCGCCGCCCCAGCGCCGCGCGATCCTGTGGCTGTCGCTGTTCGCCGGCGTGTCGATGGCGCTCCTGCCGCCGCTCGCCGCGCACCTGGCGCTCAAGGTGTTGCCGCACTTCCGCGCGACGCCACCGCTCGAGGCCGCGCTCACCCTGCTCGTCGCCGCCTTCTCGGGCTCGTTCGTGTTCGGCGGCTTCCTCGCCGCGCTCACCTGGCTCGGCCTCGAGGGCAGCCAGGCGTTCACCTCCCTCGGCGTGCCCGGCTACCGCCACTTCGTGCGCATCCGGGTGCGCCGCGACGGCAGCGCGGTCGACGGCTGGGTCATCGGTCTGCTCGATCCGCTCGCGCCCGGGTCGAAGCCCGCGCTCGTCGACCACTGGACGTTTCGCCCACGCCCGCCTTGAAGGTCGCGCGCTGCGGTCCGTTCCGGGAGGCGAGGAAGCAGCATGAGCGCACTACGAAGGCCGCGCCTCCCGTCCCGTCCACCCCCGGCCGCCATCTCGTCGATGCCGCCGGCCCCCGCCGAGATCCGTGACAGCGGCGTGATGCCAGTCTCGTCGCGACGCATCTCGGTGGTGTCGTTGCTGTCCGACGTCGTCTTCTGCATCGAGGAGGAGACCGACGGCACGGGCGAGCCGCGCCGGCGCACCTCGCGACCCCCGCCGGGCTAGCCGAACGCGGCCTTGCCGCGTCGCGTCAGACGGGGAACAATGCGCGGCCCCCATGCCCCTACCGCCGCGCCAGGGCCTCTACGACCCTTCCCACGAGCACGACGCCTGCGGTCTCGGGTTCGTCGCCACGCTCGATCGCTTCGCCACCCACGACGTGGTGACCAAGGCGCTCGAGATCCTCACGAACCTCACGCACCGCGGCGCGGCGGGGTGCGACCCGTACACGGGCGACGGCGCGGGCGTGCTCCTCCAGCTCCCGCACGACCTCTTCGCCGCCGAGTTCCCCGGCCTGCCCCCGCGCGGCGACTACGCCGTCGCGATGTGCTTCCTGTCGCCCGAGCCCGGGCGTCGTCGCCGCATGGAGGCGATCCTCGAGGCCGCCGTCGTGCACCACGGCCAGCGCGTGCTCGGCTTCCGCGACGTCCCCATCGACGCGGGCGCGATCGGCCCCATGGCGCGCGATTCCATGCCCGCCATCCGCCAGCTGTTCATCGGCCGCTCGCCGTCCACCCGTCGCGAGTCGTTCGAGCGCACCCTGTTCATGATCCGCAAGCGCGCGGGGCGCACGGCCAGCGTGCAGCTCGGCGGCGACGACTTCTATGTGTGCAGCCTCTCGTCGCGCACGGTGGTCTACAAGGGCCTCATGCTCGCCGAGCAGCTCGGCGCGTTCTTCCCCGATCTCTCCGATCCGCGCACCGTGTCGCGGCTCGCGATGGTGCACTCGCGCTTCTCGACCAACACCTTCCCGACCTGGGAGCGCGCCCACCCGTTCCGCTACCTCGCCCACAACGGCGAGATCAACACGCTCAACGGCAACAAGGCCTGGATGCGCGCCCGCGAGGCGATGCTCGAGAGCCCGCTGTTCGGCGACGCCATCGAGGACTTCAAGCCCATCATCCGCCCCGGCGGCAGCGACAGCGCCTCGCTCGACAACGTCGTCGACTTCCTCGTCGCCAGCGGCCGCTCGCTGCCCCACGTGATGATGATGCTCGTGCCCGAGGCCTTCGCCGACGACGAGCGCATGTCCCCGGAGAAGCGCGCGTTCTACGAGTTCCACGGGTGTCTCGTGGAGCCCTGGGACGGCCCGGCGGCCCTCGGATTCACCGACGGCGACCAGATCGGCGCCATGCTCGACCGCAACGGCCTGCGCCCCGCCAAGTGGGTGGTGACGAGCGATGGCCTCGTGATCCTCGCGAGCGAGCTCGGCGTGCTCGACCTCGACCCCTCGCGCATCGTGCAGAAGGGCCGCGTGCAGCCCGGCAAGATGTTCCTCGTCGACACCCGCGACGGCCGCATCGTGCCGGACGAGGAGATCAAGCACCGCGTCGCCACCGCGCGCCCCTACCGCGCCTGGCTCGACGAGAACAAGATCGACCTCGCCGACCTCGCCCCCGTCAAGAGCCCCTACGCCCTCCCCGCCGCGGACCTCGCGCGCCTGCAGCAGGTGTTCGGGTACACCGAGGAGGATCTCAAGATGATCCTCGGCCCGATGGCCGTCGGCGGCGAAGAGCCGGTCGGCTCCATGGGCATCGACATCCCGCTCGCCGTGCTCTCGCCGCGGCCGCAGCTCCTGTTCCGCTATTTCAAGCAGCAGTTCGCCCAGGTCACCAACCCGCCCATCGACCCGATCCGCGAGGAGATCGTGATGTCGATGGTGAGCTGCGTCGGTGGCGAGGGCAACCTGCTCGACGAGACCCCGCGCCAGTGTCGCATGCTGCAGCTGCCGCAGCCGGTCCTCACCAACGACGACGTGGCCAAGCTCCGCCGCAGCGTCCCGGCCGATTTTCGCACCTCCACGGTGGCGATGCGCTTCCGCAGGCCCGAGCCGGGGAGCGAGCGCACCCTCGGCGAGCACCTCGAGTCGGCCCTCGAGCTGGTGTGCGCCGAGACGCGCGCCGCCGTCGATGCGGGCGCCAGCATCGTCGTCCTCTCCGACCGCGACGTGGGCCCGGACTACGCCCCCATCCCGAGCCTGCTCGCGCTCTCCGCGGTGCACCACGACCTCATCCGCAGCGGGCGTCGCATGAAGGTCGGCCTGGTCGTCGAGAGCGCCGAGCCGCGCGAGGTCGCCCACGTGGCGCTGCTCATCGGCTACGGCGCCGGCGCGGTGAACCCCTACCTCGCGCTCGACACCATCGCGCGCCTCGCCAAGACCGGCGGCCTCCCGAAGAACACCACCGAGGACAAGGCGGTCGCGGGCTACGTGAAGGCCCTGCGCAAGGGCCTGCTCAAGACGATGTCCAAGATGGGCATCAGCGCTCTCTCGTCGTACCAGGGCGCCCAGATCTTCGAGGCGGTGGGCCTGGATCAGATGCTCGTGGACCGCTGGTTCTCGGGCACCTCGTCGCGCATCCGCGGGCTCGGTCTGCAGGAGATCGCCGAGGAGTCGCTCGCGCGCCACGCCCGCGCCTATGGCCGGGTCCCCGAGCCCAAGCTCGACGTGGGCGGCCACCTGCACTTCCGCGTCCAGGGCGAGCCGCACGCGTGGACCCCGACCAGCGTGGCCAACCTGCAGCGCGCCGCCCGCGAGGACCGCGCCGAGAGCTACGAGGCGTACGCCCGCGAGATCAACGACCAGAGCCGCCTGCTCACGCTGCGCGGCCTCTTCGACTTCGTGCGCGCGCCGATCCCGCTCGCCGAGGTGGAGCCCGCGGTGAACCTGGTCCGCCGCTTCGCCACCGGTGCCATGTCGTTCGGCAGCATCTCCAAGGAGGCCCACGAGAACCTCGCCATCGCCATGAACCGCCTCGGCGGCCGCTCCAACACGGGCGAGGGCGGCGAGGACCCGGAGCGCTTCTCCGACGAGCGGCGCTCGGCGATAAAGCAGGTGGCGAGCGGGCGCTTCGGCGTCACCACGCACTACCTGATCAACGCCGACGAGATCCAGATCAAGATGGCCCAGGGCGCGAAGCCCGGCGAGGGCGGGCAGCTCCCCGGCCACAAGGTCGACGCGGTCATCGCCCGGGTCCGCCACAGCACGCCCGGCGTCACGCTGATCTCGCCGCCGCCGCACCACGACATCTATTCCATCGAAGACCTCGCGCAGCTGGTGTTCGACCTCAAGAACGTGAACCCCCGCGCGCGGATCAGCGTGAAGCTGGTGAGCGAGGCGGGCGTGGGGACGATCGCGGCCGGCGTCGCCAAGGCGCACGCCGACGTGATCCTGATCTCGGGACACGACGGCGGCACGGGCGCCTCGCCGCTCACCTCGATCCACCACAGCGGCACGGCGTGGGAGCTCGGCCTCGCCGAGACCCAGCAGGTGCTGGTCATGAACGGCCTCCGCGGCCGGGTGCGGCTGCAGGTCGACGGGCAGATCAAGACCGGGCGCGACGTCGTCATCGGCGCGCTGCTCGGCGCCGAGGAGTTCGGCTTCGCGACCGCTCCGCTGGTCGCGAGCGGCTGCATCATGATGCGCAAGTGCCACCTCAACACCTGCCCGGTCGGCGTCGCCACCCAGGACCCGGTGCTGCGCAAGCGCTTCCCGGGGCAACCCGAGCACGTGATGCGCTACCTGATGTTCGTCGCCGAGGAGGTGCGCGCGCTGCTCGCCGAGCTCGGCTTCCGCACGCTCGAGGAGGCCGTCGGTCGCGTCGATCGCCTCGTCCCGCACAAGGTGACCGCGCCGTCCAAGACCGCCCGCGTCGACCTCTCCGAGGTGCTCTACCGCCCGCGGCAGGCGGAGACCTCTCCTATCCACTGCGTCGAGTCGCAGGACCACAACCTGCGAGCGGTGAAGGACCACGAGCTGATGGCGCGCGCCAAGGCCACCCTCGAGCGCGGCGAGCCGACGGCGATCGAGATGGCCCTGCGCAACAGCGACCGCGCATTCGGCAGCATGACCGCGGGCGAGATCGCGCGGCTCCACGGGGCCGAGGCCTTGCCCGAGGACACGCTGGTGGTGACCGCGCGCGGGAGCGCCGGCCAGAGCTTCGGCGCCTTCGCGGTGCGCGGCATGACGCTGGTCCTGCACGGCGACGCCAACGACTACGTCGGCAAGGGCCTCTCGGGTGGCGTGCTCGCGGTGCGCCCGCCGGCCACCGCGCCCGGCCGCGCCGACGAGCAGATCATCGTCGGCAACACCGTGCTCTACGGCGCGACCCGCGGGAAGGCGTTCTTCGCCGGCCGCGCGGGCGAGCGCTTCGCCGTCCGCAACAGCGGCGCCATCACCGTCGTGGAGGGCGTGGGCGATCACGGGTGCGAGTACATGACCGGCGGTGTGGTGGTGGTGCTCGGCACCACCGGCCGCAACTTCGCGGCCGGCATGAGCGGTGGCCTCGCCTACGTGTTCGACGAGGACGCCGCCTTCGTCCAGCGCTGCAACCGGGACATGGTCTCGCTCGAGGCCGTCGAGGGCAGCGAGGCCGAGCGCCTGGCGCAGCTGATCGCCGAGCACGCGGCCCGGACCGAGAGCGTGAAGGCCCGCGAGATCCTCGACAGCTGGGAGCGCGCCCGCGACGTGTTCGTGAAGGTCATGCCGAGCGAGCTCAAGCGCCTGCTCGACGACCAGCGCACCCCGGAGACCGCCGGCATCCCGTTCGTCGGCGTGGGGGAGGGGCCACCGGTATCCCGACCCTATGTGCCCGGCCGGTCCTGGCGCCCGGAGACGGTGGTGAGCCATGGGTAGGCCGCGCGGCTTCATCGAGCTCCGTCGGAGCAAGGGCGAGGCGCGCCCCATCGCGGAGCGCGTCCACGATCACGCCGAGTACGACCTGCCGCTGTCCGACCCCGACCTCCGCGATCAGGCCGCGCGGTGCATGGACTGCGGCATCCCGTTCTGTCACCAGGGGTGCCCGCTCGGCAACCTGATCCCGGAGTGGAACGACCTCGTCCTCGCCGGTCGCTTCGACGAGGCCAGCGCGTCGCTCCACTCGACCAACAACTTCCCGGAGGTCACCGGGCGGGTGTGTCCGGCGCCGTGCGAGGCGAGCTGCGTGCTCTCGCTCGAGACGGTCCCCGAGGGTGAGCACCGTCGCCCCCCGGGGGCGGTGGCGATCAAGCAGATCGAGCACCAGATCGCCGACCGCAACCTGCACCTCGCGCCCCAGCGTGCCCTCGTGCGTAGTGGCCGACGGGTGGCCATCGTCGGCTCGGGCCCGGCCGGCCTCGCGGCCGCGCAGCAGCTCGCGCGGCGTGGCCACGACGTCACGGTGTTCGAGCGCGACGACCGGGTGGGCGGCCTCCTGCGCTACGGGATCCCCGACTTCAAGCTCGACAAGCGCGTGCTCGATCTGCGCCTCGGCCAGCTCGAGAAGGAGGGCGTCACCTTCCGCACGCGCGTCCACGTGGGCGTCGACGTGCGCGGCGACCAGCTGCGCGCACAGTACGACGCGGTGCTGCTGGCCGGCGGCGCGCTCGTGCCGCGGGATCTCGCGGCGCCGGGGCGCGCGCTCCCGGGGGTGCACTTCGCGATGGAGTACCTCACCCAGGAGAACCGTCGCGTTGCGGGCCTGCCCGTGACCGGCGAGCCGATCCTCGCGACCGGCAAGCACGTGGTCGTGCTCGGCGGTGGCGACACCGGCAGCGACTGCGTGGGGACGGCGCTCCGCCAGGAGGCGGCCAGCGTCACCTCGCTCGAGCTCCTGCCGCGGCCGCCGGACGAGCGTCGCCCGGCGAACCCGTGGCCCGAGTGGCCGCAGGTCTTCCGCACCTCGGGGTCGCACGAGGAGGGCGGCGAGCGGCGCTTCGGCGTGCGCACGACCGAGCTCGTGGGCGAGGGGCGCATCCAGGCGCTCCGGGCCGAGGCGGTCGCGTTCGTCGACGGACAGCTGGTGCCCACCGGCGAGACCCTCGAGCTCCCCTGCGATCTCCTGCTCCTCGCCATGGGCTTCGTCGGGAGCGCCAAGGCTGGCGTCCTCGAGCAGCTCGGCGTCGAGCTCGACGCGCGGGGGAACGTCGTCGCCGAAGACCACGCCACGGCGGTGCGCGGCGTGTTCGTCGCGGGCGACATGCGGCGCGGTCAGTCGCTGGTCGTGTGGGCCATCGCCGAGGGGCGCCGCGCGGCGAGCCGCATCGACGCCTTCCTCGCGAGCTCCTGACCGCGCGGCGGGCGGGCGGGTCAGAGGCGCGCGAAGCGGGCCTGGAAGAAGCGCAGGTGCTTGGGCTCGTAGACCATCGCAAGGCCACGGGCCTTCTTGCGCTCGTCCCAGACAGCCGCGACCGACTCGGCCGTCACGTCCATGTGGGCCTGGGTGTAGACGCGCCGAGGGATCGTGAGGCGCACGAGCTCGAGCCGCGGGTGGTGGTTCTCCCCGGTGAGCTTGTCGCGACCGGCCGAGACGATGCCGCGCTCCATCGAGCGCACGCCCGAGTCCTCGTAGAGGGCGGCGGCGAGCGCCTGTGCCGGGAACTGGTCCTGGGGGATGTGCGGATAGAAGGCCTTCGCATCGAGGTAGACGGCGTGCCCCCCGATGGGGCGCACCACGGGGATGCCCCAGGTGTGGAGCTGCTCACCCAGGTACTGCACCTGCCCGATGCGAGCCTGCATGTGGTCGTCGGCGACCGACTCCACGATGCCGCGTGCCATGGCCTCCATGTCGCGGCCGGCCATGCCGCCGTAGGTGTGCAGGCCCTCGAAGACGACGACCAGGTTGGACGCCTCCTCGTACAGGGCGGGATCGTTCATGGCGAGCCAGCCGCCGATGTTCACGAGCGCGTCCTTCTTGCCGCTCATGGTGCAGCCATCGCTGTAGGAGCAGAACTCGAGCAGGATCTCGGCCACCGACTTGCTCGCGTAGCCCGCCTCGCGCTGCTGGATGAACCAGGCGTTCTCCACCGCGCGTGTCGCGTCGAGGAAGATGCGGATGCCGTGCTGCTTCGTCAGCGCCCGCACGGCCTTCATGTTCTCCATCGAGATCGGCTGGCCGCCGGCCATGTTGACCGTGGCGGCGACGCAGACGTAGGGGATCTTCTCGGCGCCGACGCGCTCGATCAGCGCCTCGAGCGCGCCGAGATCGATGTTGCCCTTGAACGGCAGCTCGATCGCCGGGTCGTGGGCCTCGGGTACGACGACGTCGACGAAGGTGCCGCCGGCCGCCTCCTGGTGGTGTCGGGTGGTCGTGAAGTACATGTTGCCGGGCACGTAGTCGCCGGGCTTGATGCAGATCTGCGAGAGGATGTTCTCGGCACCGCGCCCCTGGTGGGTGGGCGTGACGTAGCGATAGCCGTAGTGCTTCTGTATCGCCGCCTCGAGGTTGTAGAAGTTCTTGCTGCCGGCGTAGGCCTCGTCGCCGAGCATCATGCCGGCCCACTGCCAGTCGCTCATCGCGCTCGTGCCGGAGTCGGTCAGGAGATCGATGTAGACGTCCTCGCTGCGTAGCAAGAAGGTGTTGAAACCGGCCTCGACGATCGCGCGCCTCCGCTGCTCGGCGGTGAGCATGTGGAGCGGCTCCACCATCTTCACCTTCCACGGCTCAGCCCAGGATCGCTTCTCAGGTCGCGGCGTGCGGATGGTCATGGCCCCGCGTATTGCCTCAACTCGCAGACGCTTGGAATGGCCTCGTGCGTGCACAATCTGCGCGCCACATCGGGCCTCGTTCGTTGGACGACGCGCCCGAACAATCGTCAGCGGAGGACCGGACTGGGACGGTCCGGGAGCGACAAAAGCAACTGTCATGCGGTCTCGCGGTACGATCTCTTTCGCGATGGCAAAACCCGAATTCGGAGCGGAGGACCGGACCGGGACGGTCCGGGAGCGACCAAGCCAATCGTTGTCTGGCACCGCCGCACCACTCGATGCGGCGCGCCGCTACTCGTTCCGCCGGGTCGTCGGCTCCGCCGGCGACGCGCACCTGGTCATCCCGGTGGTCCATCGGGTGTCGTGCGAAGACCTCGGCGAGGTCGTGGAGCCGGAGCAAGAGGCGTTCGTCCGCGCGCTGATCGCGGAGCTCGGCTTGAAGGTGAACGCGGGCTTCCCCGGTGAGTGGGTGTTCCCCGACGTCGCCACGCTCGACGTGGTCTGGGAGGCCCTGCGCGCGAGGCTTCGCGAGCCTCTCAAGCGGCGCTGAGCTCCGAGTCCGCTCTCAGGGGAGGAGTCCGCGGATCTGGAGCGCCAGCGACGAGCGCAGCCCTGGCTCGAGCGCCGCCTCGAGCGTGGTGAAGCCGCTGATCCAC
Organism: uncultured Polyangiales bacterium; assembly: GCA_964624885.1. GTDB lineage: Bacteria > Myxococcota_A > Polyangia > Polyangiales > JADJMO01 > JADJMO01. The sequence continues at coordinate 20,448 of CAZUZY010000019.1, forward strand.
CCGAGCAGCGCGCCGAAGTAGAGCGCGAACACGTTGGTCGCCGCGCGGAGCGGCTCGAGGCTGGGGGCGAGCTCGCCCTGATCCTGCGCCTCGCGCACGAGTCCGGCGATGCGGTGCAGGAACGCGAAGGTGAGCGCGTTCACCTGGTCGGCGTTGTGACCCTTGGCGCCGGGGAGCTCGCGCACGAAGGCGATCGCGATGGCGGGGTGCTCACCGTACATGGCGAAGATGCCGGCGAACACGTGCATGAGCCGGTCGAGCAGCGGCCCCTTCGGCAGCGTCGCGAAGCGATCGTCGACGGCCGCGGCGAGCCGGTCGTGCATCACGAGGAACAGGAGGTCGGCCTTGTCCTTCGCGTAGAGGAACACGGTGCCCGTGCCGACGCCGGCGCGCTCGGCCACGGCCTTGGTGGTGGTCGCGTCGAAGCCCCGCTCCGTGAACAGCTCGAACGCCGCCCGGCGGAGGCGCTCCCGCTTGTCGAGCTTGTGCTGGAGCCGCAGGGACATGACCGTGGTCAGAACATTCCTCCGGTTTCCACGGCCGTCCAGCCTCTTGACATGGAACTGAGCGGGCTCAATACTGACCATGGTCATCATGGAGGCAACGATGGAGCAAGAGACGATGCGGACGGCTCGGGCCCGGTACTTCGCGGAGAACGGCTTCGGGGACGACGGGGGCTACGGCTCGCCGTGGGTGGACTTCAAGCTCGGTTCGATCCCCTTTCCGTTCCCCAACACGAAGGCGCGGGTCCGGGCGGTGCGCTTCCACGACCTGCACCACATCCTCACGGGCTACCGCACGGACTTCCGCGGCGAGCTCGAGATCTCGGCCTGGGAGATCGGCGCGGGGTGCCGCGACATGATCGCCGCGTGGCAGCTGAACCTCGGCGGCCTCTTCGCCGGTGCGCTGCTGATCCCGGGCCGCACCTTCCGCGCGTTCGTTCGCGGGCGCCGCACGCGCTCGCTCTACGACCAGGACCTCGACGCGCTCCTCGACGGCACGGTGGCCGAGGCGCGGCGGCGGTGCGCGTTCCCGGAGGTGGAGGAGCACCAACCCACGGCGCTCGACCACGTGCTGTTCGCGCTGGCGGTGCTGGTGGGGTGGATCGTCGGCACGCTCACGTTCGCGCTGGTGCTGCTGGTGGTGCCCCCGTACTTCCTGTGGTGGCTCGGGTTCGGGCCGACCAAGGTGGGTGCGGCGTCGACGAAATGAGGCCCGGCCCGTGCACGACCGCTGTACGTCCGAAGGGCTTTCGACCGCTTCCGTACGCTGTTCGCTGGCCCCTGCTCACCTCCTCTGAGCGCGATCGACCCGCTGCGCAGGCAAGCCTGCTCTGCTACCACTCTCGAGTGCGCGTTCGCCTCGCCCTCGCCCTCTCCATCGCGTGCCTCGGATGCCGGACGACCCCGCCCACCAAGGAGGTCGGCGCCCAGCCGAAGGCGCTCGAAGGCCGCGTGGGCGGCAAGAGCCTGCGCCCGGTGAGCGCGGTCTATGTCACCCGCCCAGGGGCGAACGACTTCGCGCTCCTGTTCTCGGACTCGTCGGATCTGTGCGCGAGCCTGCAGGCCGACGCGCTCCCTGCCGAGAGCACGATGGTCGCGGTGACCTTGAAGCACAACGCCGAGCACAACCGAGACGCCGCCTTCGAGCCGGGCGACTACCCCCTCCGCAAGGAGGGCCCGCTCGGCGCGCAGGACACCAAGCGCGTCCGGGTGATCCGCCTCGGCGGCACCTGCAAGCCCGTCTTCCGCGCCGAGGCAGTGGCGGGCACCGTCCGGCTCGCGACGGTGGGCCCGACCGGCGTCGACGGTTCCTTGTCGGTCTCGTTCGACGACGGCGAGCAGCTCGAGGGGAGCTTCCACGCCGTCGCGTGCCCCCTCTCCTCGGACAGCGAGCCCAAGGGCTGCCGCTAGGCCGAGCCTGCCTCGGAGAGCTCGGCCTCGTCGACGACGATCCACCTTGTTCGCGACCCCATCACGACTCACGAACGATCAGAGGTAGCCGCGTTCGGCGAGGCGTTTGCCGCTCATCTCGTAGCCGGCGGCGGGGAGATCCTGCACGCCGGTGCCGTCGATGAAGCGGTTGTAGAAGCTGAACATCGCGCAGACGGCGACCGCGTCGTAGATCTCGCGGTCGGACCAGCCAGCGGCGCGGAGGGCCTCGGCGTCCTCGCGACGGACCTCGCCCGAGATGCCCGCGAGCTTGTCGAGGTAGGCGAACAACGCACGCTCACGGTCGTCGATCGATGCCGTGCGGTGGTCGGCGAGGACCGAGGCGACCTTGTCGCGGTCTCCGAGCAGCTCCGCTGCGACCGCAGCGTGCGAGCCCGTTCAGAACAAGCACTGGTTGTGGCGCGAGGTGAACGCCGCGATCAGCTCGCGGAAGCCGGGGGAGAGCGGCGACGGACCGCGCATGACGGCCTGGGTGAGGAGCGAGAGCGCGTCGCCGACGTCGCGTCGGTAGGCGAAGAGGTGCCAGATCTGCGGGATCGGCGCGCCCGCGGCCTTCGCGCGGGCGATCGCCTCGGCGTACGGGCCCTCGCCCTCGTGGCCTTCGACCTCCGGCAGGTACATCGGATCCATCGGTTTCGAAGGTATCGTAGAGAGCATGCCGAGCAAGGACGATCTGCGAACGCTCTCCGCCGAGGCACGAGCGCTGGTCGAGCAGATCGCCGCGACGCAGGGCGGACCGCTGGAGCCCCCGGACTTCCTCGACGTGATGCTGCGCGCGGGCTCGCGGGTCGAGGGCGGGACGTTCACGAGGATCGCGCTCCACGCCGGCCTCGCGCTCGACGAGCTCGATCTGCGGCCGTTCCGCGCGCTGACCGAGCTGTCGGCCAACGCCGTGCACTGGAAGCGGAAGCTTCGCAAGGTGGTGCTCGGCGAACAGCCGAAGCTGCGGAAGCTGCTTCTCGGGAGCCATGGGCTGGCGGCCATCGATCTCTCGGGCTGCCACGCCCTCCTCGATCTCGAGCTGTCGCACAACGCGCTCGCGACCCTCGAGCTCCCCGAGGCACCGCTCGAGATCGTCGACGTCACGGGCAACCCGTTGAAGGCACTGGACGTCTCGCGTCACCACGCGCTCGCGCGGCTCGAGGTCATCAACGCTGCGCTCACGGAGCTCGACCTCAGGGCGCACGATCAGCTGCGCGCTCTCCGGTGCTCCGGGAATGCCGACCTGCGTCGGCCGGTGCTCCCAGTCCAAGCCCCGCTCACGACCCTGGCCGTGTCGTACTGCCCGCTCGGTACGCTCGATGTGCGGCGGTTCAGCAGGCTCGAGGCGCTGTTCTGCGACGAGTGCGCGCTCACGGCGCTCGATCTCTCTGCCAACGCGGCACTGAAGCAGCTCTCGTGCGACGGCAATCGTCTCGAGCATCTCGACCTCTCTTCGGCGCGCGGCCTCGAGTCGGTCTCGGCGAAGGGCACCCCGCTCGCCACGCTCGACATCCGCGCGCTCGATCGACTCGCCGGGCTCGAGGTGGACGACGCCGTGGCGGTTTCGTGCACCGAGCGTCACAAGCGCGCGATCCCCCAGCTCCGCGCGCGCTTCGGGGTGAAGAAGCACGTGAAGATCGCCGACATGGATCTGTGGGAGCTCGACGAGATCGCGCGCCACCACAACTGGGACGACGGCGTGAAGAAGCTGCAGACGATCGTGGAGCACCCGCGCTGCGACCTCGGCACCGCGCTCATGGTCTACTGGCTCGGCGAACCCGAGGAGCTCGCGGAGTATGCGAAAGAGGCCGACGCGCCCAAGGCCGAACGCGCGGTGGTGAAGCTCTTGCGAACGATCGAGGCACGCGTCGCGCGCGACGACTTCGCGACGCGCGAGGTTGCGTTCGAGGGCGCCGAGAGCGACGAGGAGCGCATCGCGAAGGCGATGCGGCAGCGGGTCGGGTAGCTGGCGCGTCACGGCCCCGATGCTCTCGTCGGGCGCGGCAAAGCGTGCCTTGGCCGCTTCTGCCACTTCCGCCTGAGGCACGATCGCCTCGCTCCCGCACCTCAGAACGTTGCGCCGAGGGAGAGGCCCGCCGCTCCAGCAGTCTCGCCCTTGATGAACCAGTCGGGGTCGGAGGTGATGTTGATCACGTGGATCCGCTCGCGATGCAGGTCGACGGTCGCGCTGACCCAGAGTCCGACGGTCAGCTCCAATCTCCCCACGGTCAGCGCTCGCACCTCGAGATCCGTGCGTAGGCCGAGGAACGCTGTGCTTTCGGTCCGGTCGTGCCCGATGCGCTGGGCGTGGGGGCTGGTCCACCGGTGCATCCCGACGAGACCGAGGCCCGTCACGCGGAAGTAGGCGTTCTCGAGCGTCACGCCCGCTGCGCCCGCGATCGCGGTGCGAACGTTGCCCACGATGTAGCCGGCGACCTCGCCCGCGAGCCCGAGGGCCAGCCAGTTCTTTCGCGCGAGGACGTGGGCCCCCAACAACACTGCGGTGTCGCGGTCCGTGCTTTGTGATGCGCCGGCCGACGCGCGCAGATCCACGTGGATCGCGCCGCTCCCGGAAGGTGGGGTGGGCTCCGCGGCGAGGCCGTTGCTCGTGGAGAGCACGAGGACGAGGCTGGGAAGGAGCATTCGTTGCATGCCCCGGAGCAGCACGTCGCATGCCAGCGGCAGAGCTTCATCGACAGGTGCCGCCTGCCAGATGGACGACGAGGGCCACCCGTATTGCGCGCTCGAGAAGAGGCTGAAGCCCAAAGGACGCCGACGAATGACCTGGGCTCTCGAATGCACAGGTGCGCAGAGATCTGCACGCCTCCTGTGGTCCTGAGCACGCGAGTCGAGGCTCATGGCGACGGCACGGAGGATGCTCCTTCCTCTCAGGAACCAGGAGCCCAAGATGCGCAACATTCTCTTCGCTTCGGTCCTCGTATCCACCATGGCTTGTGTCGGCGAGCGGGCCGACACGGCACCCGCCCACGGCGCCATCGACTACGCACCGCTGTCGGGCACCCTCGCCTTCTACTCGATGGAGATGCAGAACGACGCCCATGTCATCACCGTCGTCCACGGCGCCGACCGCTCGACCGTGTCGTTCCCGGCGATGCGGGCCGCCATCCTCCATGGCAAGCTCGCGTTGTCTCCGGATGGCGCGGACGTCGCCTATTCGGCGCTCACTGCGGGCAGCGCAGGATACCGGATCGTCACCGTCCACGCCGACGGCACGGGCAGCAAGGTCCTGACCTCGGGCCCGAACCACCAGAACAGTCCGGCCTGGTCGGCGGACGGCAGGTCGATCTTCTTCGTCGACGCGAGCAGCGCTCCGTCGATCCAGCGCATGAACGTCGATGGCAGCGGAAAGACCACGGTGTCCTCGCTGCCCCCGTTCGGTCCGCTGGGCGTCTCGCCGAAGGGCGACGCGCTGGCGGTGGCGGTGTACGGCGCGAAGGGCTCCGACGCGGCGCCGGGGCTCTATCGGGTCGGCGTCGACGGCTCGTCGCCGGTGCGCCTCCGGGCTCCGCAGCCGGGGCGCACGGAGTACGCGCCAGCGTGGTCGCCCGACGGCACCCAGATTGCGTTCGTGTCCATGCACGGGCCGAACGAGGGCGAAGAGCCGTACTTCGTCGACGTGATGACGATGAATGCCGACGGCACCGCCAGCAAGGCGGTCGTACGCTGGTCGTTCGTCGGATACCCCAACAACCCGACGCTGGCGTGGTCGCCGGACGGTGCGTCGATCGCCATCGACGCACCCGTCGACGGCACCGTGAAGATCTGCGTGGTGCACCTCGCCTCCAGGACCTGGACACCGATCACCTCGGCGGGCTGGACCCTCGGCCCGTCCTGGGTGCGCTGACGACGATCGACACGGTGAAGGCCGCGGCGTGGTGGCGAGCACGACCAACACCAGCACCCACCGGAGGGTGGCCGAGCAGCGACCGGACGCAGCGCCTCACGGGCAGAACACGACCTCGAACTGGGTCTGCGACGAGCAGGCGTGCAACCCGGCGGCGTCGTCGTAGGCGTAGCTGTACGCGCTCGGGCACATCTCGCGCATGGCGGCGACGTACCGCGTGCGCACCACGCCGAGCGGGTCGGCGCCGTTGCTGCAGGCCGCCGACGTCATGCAGCTCCGGTCGATCGAGCAGCCGCCGGTGCTCGGATCGATCGGCGTCGGGCAGCAGAGATGCAGGCCCGGATCCACCGACTCGGGCTTGCCGAGCCCGTACGGCGCGGGGTAGTTCCAGCGCTTGCACGGCGAGAGGCACGCGATCACGCGGCCGCTCGCGTCTCGCACCCGCAGGTCCTGACCCGAGAAGCCCGCGCCGAGGTCCTCGGCGCCTGGACAGCGGTCGAGCGAGAGTCGTGAGCAGTCCGACGAGACGCAGCTCCCGACCCCCGCGCCTGGACCTCGCGGGGTCACGGCGAACGGCAACGTGTAGCCGTCGACCTGGCTGAGGTTGTACCAGGTCTGCGCGGCCGAGCCCTTCGGCGCGAAGGTCGCCTCGAACTTCGAGTCGACCGGGGGCTGGCAGCCGGTCGCGGGGCACGGCTTGCCTCCGCCTTCGCCGCTGTCGCCGATGCGGCAGGCGTGGCCCGAGGCGTCGCACCCGGTCTTCGGCCAGAACCGCGTCGCGGAGAGGCCGCCGTCGGGGATGGCGTAGTCGTGCCACTCGCCGTTCTGCAGGCGCAGGTTCTGGGCGTCGGGCACGTTGTCGGAGTGCGCGATCCACACGGGCTCGGCGCAGCGGTTCACGATGCGCAGGCGGGTGGGCAGCGCGCCGGTCGCGGGCGTGGTCGGCGTCGGCGTCGGCGCCGTGGCGGCCACGGGGACGAGCTTCCACTTCTGCGCGTCGCTCCGGTAGTGCTTCACCACCGCGACGTTGGTGCCGTCGGCGGCGCCGGCCCACGCGACGTCGAGCACCATGCCGCTGTGGCGCGCGCGGAGGTACACGTAGCCAGAGCCGGCGTCCTCGACCGACCACTGCTGGTTCGGGCCGCCCCAGGAGCTCCACTGCTGGACGTTGGCGCCCTCGGCGGTGCTCTGGTCCTTCACGTCGAGCACCTTGCCGCTGACCACCGCACGGACCACGTAGTAGCCACCCGCGACGGGCTCGAAGCGGAAGCGCTGCGCCGCAGTGCCGTTGCGGTGCCACTGCTGCACGTTGGCCCCGTCGGCGGTGGAAGCTGCGGCGACGTCGAGCACCTTCCCGCTGTGCTTCACCTCGAGCTCGTAGACGGCGCTGGCGGAGACGGCGACCTCGGCGGCGCGTTCGTCGTCGGCGGGCGCGGCGGGTTCGACGGCGCAGCCGATCGCGACGAACGGCACGAGCAGGAGCGGGCGGGGGAGCATCATGGCCAGGGCTCTGCGATCGGCGTGCCACGCGTGGAACTGCGTCGACGCGCGGCCGGGAAATCGGGCGGTGGGGAGTGGACTCGCCAGGCCGTCACGAGGACGTGCGGCGAACGGCCGAGCGCATGCCCACGGGACTCACGGGTAGAGGAGCGCGCGACCGAACAGCCCCACGTGCCCGCGCGTGACCCGCCAGTCGTCCAGTGTCTGCACCCCGACGAAGGGGCGTTGGCGCGGAGTCTCCGACGCGATGTCCGTGAGGACCTCGTGGCCGTACATCGCGGCGAGGAAGTCGCCGACGAGATGAGGCTCCCAGCGCGTCCAGTCGGAGCCCTTCGCGGCGACTCTCGCCGCGAGCCGCGCGCGCCGGGCGTCGGTCGGCGGCTCGTCGGCCCAGATCGCGATCCACTCGCGGATGTCACCCTCGAGCGTGGACGGCGCCGTCGCCACGACCCTGGCGAGCGGGAGCACGAGCGCGTAGGCGTGCACCTCCCCCGGGACGAGGCGCTCGACGTGACCGAACCCCATCGTCGGCACCGCGAGCTGCGCCAGCGAGACGGGCCTTCGATCGAGGAAGAACAGCGGCCGGGTCATGGCGGTGCGACGAGCCTAGGAGGCTCGTCGTCGTGCGCAAGGGGAGGCTTCCGTCAACGCGCGAGTGGCAGCCGGTCGAGGGCGTAAGGTGTTCGCGGGGCCGACGTTGTCCTCCCATGAGACGCCTCCTCGTCGCGCTCGGGCTCCTCGTCGGCGGCTGCGGGCAGTCCATCACGCCCCCCCGCGCGGTCGGCGTCGACGGAGCGCCGCTGCACGTGGCGGTCTATACCGGGGCCACCCCGGAGAGCTGGGCCGCGACCCCGACCCAGTCGGCGTTCGACTACCGCGCGTACACGGCCGACGTCCCGACCGGCTTCGTCTTCCGGCCGCGCGCCGATCGGCCGGCGCTGCGCGAGTGGTTCCGCCTGCGGGCGACCGGCTCCTTCACGGTCGAGAGCCCGGGCTGGCACCTGTTCTACGTCACCTCCGACGACGGTGCGCGCGTGTGGATCGACGGGCAGCCGATCGTGGACAACGGTCCCGCGCTCCACACGCTGACGTCGGTGGTGGGGCGCGTGGAGCTCGCCGCCGGCGAGCACACCATCGCCGTCGACTACCTGCAGGGGCCCGAGCTGATGGAGCTGTCGCTGCGCTGCGTACGCCCCGACGGCACGGGCGGCACGTTCGACACCCGCGTCCCCTGGTGACGCGCCCCGCCGCCCTTCGAACCCTCGCCCGGACCGGATGGCTCTCACGGCGATGTCGGACGGTCTGCTCTTCGTGGGGGTGCTGGTGGGGTGGTTCGTGCTGCAGACCTGGGTGCTGCCGCGCTTCGGCGTCGCGACGTGAACAGTGCCCTCGCCGCGCCGGTCGGCGCGGAAGGACGACGAGCGCGGCTGCTGAGACGATCCGTTGGATGCGACCACCGGCATCGGCTAGGTCACGCAGGCCATGCCCGAGTTCGACCATCGAGCCGTGCAGGCGGCCCTCCGCAGCCTCCTCCGCCGCCACCGCGCACTCCTCGACGCGGCCTCGATCGAGCACGTCGAAGGGTACGCCGGGCAGGAAGAGGAGATGGCGCTCGAGAGCCTGTGCCTCGACCTCATGGGCCGACCCGAGGTGCCGCTCGTCGACCTCGAGGAGATGGCCAGGCTCTGTGACGTGGTCGGGCTCGATCGGGAGAGCGTCTACGACCCCGAGTTCTGGGCGCACTTCCGCGAGGCGCTCGAGGCGCGAAGGGCGACCGACGTGGCGTCCCTCGATCGATTGCTGCGCCAGCAGGCGCACCTCGACTGCGAGCTCGAGGCTCTCGTCGACGGAGCCCTCACGATTCGCGTCGGTCCCGACCTGCGTCTGCGCTTCGAGGACGTGCGCTTCGTCGGCGCGCCGCGCGCATTCCGGCTCGATCCGACGAGGCCAGCGCTCCGTACGCTCAGCGAGGCGGGCGAGGCACGGTGCAGCGTTGCCGAGGCGGAGCTCCGGCTCGATTTCGGCATCGGCGGCGCGCACGCGATCCACGAGATGCCGGCGCTCGGGCTCGAAGTCCCCGTGCGGATCGCCGCGGCTTCGGTGCGGCGCTGCGGTGCGGTGCGCGAGCCTTCGGTCAGGAGGATGGCGCACGTGCTCGAGGGCGCCGAGGCCATCGACCCCGTCCTGCGGGCCTACCCCTGGCTCGACTGCGAGCTCGACGCGCTCGTCGCGGGCACCCTGACCGTCTCGGGCGGCGTCGATCTCCACGGGCCGCCGCCCGACCTGCACCTGCAATTCGAGGGCGTGGAGCACCTCCATGCGCCGAGCGACTGGAAGACCGACACCACACAGCCCGTGCTCGTGCGGCTCCCCGAAGACGAGGCGGCGACGCTTCGTCGAGGGCTCGGGCTGAACCCAGCCGTGCAGGTCTTCGAGATGAGATGCGAGGATCGCACCGGACGTTGTCGGATCGCGGCGCGCTCCGTCCGGCTCACCCAGACCCGCACGCCCGACGCCCCGCTGAAGCTCCCGTGGTGAGACCTCAGCTGGCCCGCGGGTTCTCGAGCACCAGCGTGATGCCCTGCCCGCCGCCGATGCACATGGTCACGAGGCCGTAGCGCTGGCCTTTGCGCGCGAGCGCGTGTGCGCACGACACGGTCAGGATGGCGCCCGTCGCGCCGAGCGGGTGTCCGAGGGCGATCGCGCCGCCCTGCGGGTTCACGTTCTCGGGGTCGATGCCCATCGCGGCGAAGTCGCGGATGCACGCGATCGCCTGCGGCGCGAAGGCCTCGTTGAGCTCCACGTGCGCGATCTTCGCGCCGTCGATGCCCGCCGCGGCGAGCGCGCGCTTGGTGGCGGGGACCGGCCCGTAGCCCATGATCTGGGGATCGCACGCGGCGACGCCCATGCCGACGATGCGGGCCAGCACCTCGCAGCCGTGGGCCTCGGCGTCGCGCTCGCGCCCGAGCACCATCGCGGCGGCGCCGTCGACGACTGCGCTCGCGTTGCCCGCGGTGATGACCCCGCCCGTCTCGAACGCAGGACGTAGCCGCGCCATCGCCTCGAGGCTCGGATCGTCCATCACGTGGGTGTCGTGCACGATGGTGCGGGGCTCGTGGGCCGCGTCCTCGACCACCACCGGGGCGGTCTCGGTGGTGAAGAACCCCGCGTCGCGCGCGGCGCGCGCCAGCGTCTGGGAGCGGAAGCCGAAGCGGTCGCACTCCTCCCGCGTGATGCCGTAGCGGCGGCCGAGCTCCTCCGCGGTGTTGGCCATCGCCATGTTGGCGGACGGGTCGTAGAGGCTCATCAGCAGCATGTCCTGCAGGTGCGTGCCCGGCGGGAGCTGCCGCACGTCGACCGGGCCGTACTTCTGCGTCGAGCCGCCCACGGGCTTGCCGCGGTGGTTGTAGAGGCAGAACGGGTACTGCATGCTCTCGGCGCCGCCGGCGACGTAGAACGGTCGCTCCGGGTCGTGCCGGAGACCGGCCGTGGCCATCTCGGAGGCCACCGCGAGGGCCTCGGCGCCGCTGCCGCAGATGCGCGCCACCGTCAGCGCGGGGACGTCGTTCGGCAGCCCCCCGCGGGCGCGCATGCCCTGGGCGCCGTAGATCGAGTCGCGGTGGGAGTGCTGGGCCATGCCCATGACGACGTGACCGATCTTCTTCGGATCGATCTTGGTGTGCTCGAGCGTCGCGGCGATGGCGAGCCCGCCGAGCTGCGTGGTGGACAAGCGCGAGAACAGCCCTGGGCGCTTGTTGTCGACCAGGATGTCGGCGCGCGGGAGCCGACGCGCGCCGGCGAGGATGACGATGGGGTTCTTGTCGAGGTTCATGACCGGGGCTCTCACTCGTGCAGGAACGCCGCGGGGACGCGCGGCCCGTTCTGCATGAAGTTCTTCATGCCGATGTCCATGTCGACCGTGCGCTTGCACCGGGCGAACCCTTGCGCCTCGAGGCGGAGCCCCTCGGCGAGCGGCAGGGCGAGGCCGCGACGGAGCACGTCGACGAGGATGCCGTCGACCGCGAGCGAGCGGTGGCCGAGGTCGAGCGCCGGCCAGCCGACCGTGGTGTCGAGGGGCTTCGGGTCGACCGCGGCGAGCCGCACCCGACCCTCGAACGACTGGGCCAGGAGCGCCCTCGCGGCGGCCTCGACGTCGGCGCTCGGCGTGCCGTGCGCGAAGCCGAGCGCGCAGGCTCGCTCCGCGTCGAGGGCCTTGCCGGCCCGCAGCACGGGCAGCGCCGCCTCGAGGCCGACGAGCCGCGGCAAGCGCTGGGTGCCGCCGTAGCCGGGGATGATGCCGAGGTCGACCTCGGGCTGCGCGAGGTGCAGGGCCGGGCCGACGACGCGGGCGTGGCAGGCCATCGACAGCTCCGCACCGCCGCCGAGCACGGGGCCGTCGAGCGCGGCGACGACCGGCTTGCTGCAGCGGGAGATCTTCTCGAGGATGGCGTGACCTCGGGTGCAGACCGCCTCGCAGGCCTCGGGCGTGCGCAGCGCGGCGAGCTCGAGGATGTCGGCGCCGGCGAACGCGTGATCGGTCGAGGTGAGGACGATGCCGCGCACCGTCGGGTCGGCCTCGAGCGCGGTGATGGCCGCCTCGATCTCACCGAGGGTGTGGGCCGAGAGCGCGTTGCGCACCTCGGGCCGGAACACCCGCACGGTGGCCACGTGCGCGGCGCGCTCGATGCGCAGGTCGCGCGGGAACGTGAGCTCGCGACCCTCGGCGATGGTCTTCGGCACCGGGAAGCCGGGGAATCGAGCCGCGTACGCGGTGCACAGCGCCTTGACCCGGGCCGCGCCGAGCTCGCGGTAGAGCGAGAGGGTGCCCTGCGCGAAGCCGAGCGAGTTCTTGAGGAGCCAGTCGAGATCGGAAGGCTCGCAGGTCCCGTCGTCCATCACGGCGACGGCGCGGCCGAGCAGCACGGCGAGCATGCGGTCCACGATCTCCGTGCGCACCGCCTCGGTGCAGCTCGCGTCGGCGGGCTTCTTCGGATCGTGCCAGGGCGTGTTGCCCTGCGTGGCGAGGATCGCGGGGGGCGCGAACCACGGCGTGCCGGTCTTGCTGCCCTGCATGAGCTCCTGGCAGTGCACGACCAGCTTGTTGCCGACGGTGAGATCCATCACGTTGAACGGCCCACCGCCGCCCACCGCGTCGTTGACCGCCTTGTCGACCTGGGCCGGCGTGGCGAGGCCCTCGGCGACGATGCGGGCCGCCTCGCTGATGTAGTTGCAGAACACGTCGTCGGCGGCGAAGCACTCCACGTCGGCGGTGACGATGGGCACCTTCCCGAGCTTCTTCATCGCGGCGATCATGCGCGCCCCGAGGGCCTCGTCGCCGGAGAGCACGATCTCGATCGGCAGCGTGCGCCAGGCCGGGAAGAACGGGTGGTTCACGAAGCAGCGCGCTGGGTGCCGCGCCTCGACGGCGATCTGGGCGCGCGGGATGCCGGAGGTGGCGAACCCGATGAGGCAGTCGGGGCGCACCACCGCCTCGAGGTCGCGCAGGATCTGGCGCTTGATCGGGAGGTGCTCGGTGGCGGCCTCGAGCACGTACTCGCAGTCCGCGAGATCGGCGAGCGAGAGGGTGGGCACGAGCGCGCTCTCGATGGCCGCCGCGGCCTTGGCCGACAGCTTCCCACGGGCCAGGGCCTTGCCGACGTACCCGCGGATGCGGGCCACGCCCTTGTCGAGCGCCTCCTGCTTCACGTCGACCAGGAACACCTTGCTGCCCGGCTCGCTCGCGAGCGCCGTGACGAAGCCGTACGCGAGATCGGGCCCGATGGACCCCGATCCGATGACACCGACGATCATGACCCGCTCCTTGGAGGCGACGCCACCAGGCATCGACGCGGGCAGACGCTAGTGGCGGAGCGCAAGGTGTGGAAGGTCCACGGAGGGATGGAGTCTGACGCGACACGTCAGGCAGCGTTTGACCGAACGTCGCATCAGATGGCCCACCCATCGTGCGGCATGTGCGCGAGCCACCGCCCGTGGGGAGCGGTGGCTCGTCTGGTTCGCGATCGTCACGCTCCCGATCGCGGCGATACGGCTGCTACGGAACGAGGTGCAGGCGGATGCCGCCGAGCACCTTGCCGGACGCGTCGCGCTGCACGAGGTCGACGTCCGCCGAGTCGTGCGGTCCGAACCCCGGCGGGACCGGGATCTCGAGCGTCACGAGCACCTGCTCGCCCGCGGCCTTCCGGATCGCGAGCTCCGTGAGACGGTGCGGCGCGGTGACCACCGAGGTCGAAGGAGCCGTCGCCGTCACGGCCCCGTGGCCCGACGGCACGGACACGAGCGGACCCCCGACCGCGCCGTGGATGTCGAACCGGCTGCCCGCCGCGAGGCGGAGCTCGCCGTCGAGCCCACCGATCTGCGTGTGCATGCGCGCAGCTTCGAGCAGCTCGAGCCGACCGATCGCCACGTGCCCTGCGGGCGCGCTCGCGGCCAGGGTCGGCTTCGACACGGGGTGGACGATCTTCAGCGTCATCGGCGGGCCCGCCGGCAGCGCGCGCGTATCGACGGTGAGGTTCGCGAGCGCCGACACATCGCCCTTGCTTCCGACCTTGAAGGTGAAACGCCAGGGGCTGTTGGCGCTCACGACGTGCAGGTTGCGCTGCATGAGGTTGTTGCGGAGCGGCTGCTGTCCGCCGGCACTCGTGGCCTGCGCCGTCATGTACGTGTCGTACTCCGCGAAGGCGTAGTCGTTGTCCGCGCGCACCATGACGAGCCCGCATGCGTGACTGCTCGGCCACGCGAGCGCCTTGCTGGCCATCGCGGCGTCGATGCGGAAGCGCACGATGGCCGTCGCTCCGACGGCCAGCGACGGGATCTTCACCGCCGAACCATCGGCCTGATAGACCGGGTCGTCCGGTGTCGTGGCGATGCGATCCGGATCGTTGAGCCCCCACGTCTCCGTCCAGTCGTGCGGGAAGAGGAAGCCGGTGTTCACCGAGTTGAGCGCGAACTGCACCTTGACGTTGCGCGCGACCTGCGGGCCCAGGTTCCGGACGCGCACCCAGCCATAGGAGCCGGACGAGCTGATCTGCGTCGCGGTGTTGCCTCCCGTGTAGGTCGCGTCGTTCACGACGTGCGCTGCGTCGTCGAAGATCACGACGTCGCCGTTGGCCCAGAAGGCCGGCGTGTTCGACGGTTCCACGCCGTTGTCGAGCTGCGCCGGCGGGAAGCCGAAGCTCGCGTCCGACACCATCACGTCGGCGAAGTCGAGCGCCTGGTAGGCGTCGACGAGGCCGTACCCCGTCTGATCGCAGCGGTAGTTCTGCTCCGCGTCGGCGGCGTAGTGGTAGCCGTTCGGGTTGGTGGTGGAGAAGATGTTGATCTTCTTCGCGGTCCGGAGGAGCCGGTTGCGGACCTTGTCCTGGGTGAGCGCCAGGTCCTGGCAGCGGACGAGCGCCGCCACGCCGGCGACGTGCGCCGCGGCGGCCGAGGTGCCCGCGAACGTGGCGAAGTAGTCGCCCGGAGCGTATCCGGCGGGACCGACGAGGTCCGTCGTGAGGATCCCGAGCACTCCGGCACCCGCCGCGTAACCAGGGGCGACCAGGGTCAGCTCCGGGCCCTGGCACGAGCTCCAGGGATCGCCGGGCTCGGTCGGTGAGCTGCCGTTGATCACCTGCTTGTCCGCCGCCGGCATCTCGTTGCCGACCGTGCCCGCCAGGTCGCACGCGCCCACCGCGATCACGCCAGCGAGCGTGGCTGGATACTGCACCGGACCTGGCGTCGCGCTCCCCGTCAGGTCGTTGCCGGCCGGGACGACGACGACGCAGTCGGCTGCGATGGCGTTCCCGATCGCGTCCGTGAGGGCATTGTCGACCGCGATCGAGCCGTCGAGGAGGATGACGCGCTTGGTCGGCACCGTCGGCATGTTCACGTCGGTCACGGCGACGTCGATGCACGCCGCGTACTGCTGCGGGCCGAACGGCGACTTCGGCTTCACCGCGAAGATGCTGCAGGCAGGCGCGACGCCGACGATGCTGTTGGCCCCCCACGTGGCCGCCGCGATGCCCGCGAGTGCGGTCCCGTGTGCGTCCGCGGGCGTGGTGCCGGCCGGCGCCCCCTCCGCGGGTCCTTCGTTGGCCGTCTCCTGGGTGTAACCCCAGTTCGAGGCGCGGCTCAGGTCGGGATGATTCAAGGCGATCCCTGACTTGTCCACGATGCAGATCATCACGGTCGTGGCGCTCGGTCCCCCGCTGGGCGCCCACGCCTGCTCCATCGACAGATGCTGCATCGAGCGCTCGTTGGCGAAGTTGGCGTTCGGGGGCGTCGCGCACGCGAAATCGAGGAACTGCACCCAGTTCACCGCGACCTCGACCGCGTCACCGAACAGGGCACCGAGCTTCTGGTGGAGCAGCGTGGCGTCCGCGCCGGCCTTGCCACGAACCTCGAGGTGGCGGCCTGGTACGAAGTCGGTGGCCAGCTCGAAGCCGGCCCCCTTCAGCGCCTCGACGAGCTTCGGTGGGGCAGACTTCCCGTCGCCGAGCTTGCCGAGCTTGGGCACGCGTACGAGCAGGCGGTTCGGTTCGGCCGCGCGGAGGCCTTGGTTTCCCGGAACGCCGTCGATCCGGTAGACGGGGGCGACCCAGCTGACGCCGAGACCGACGGCGGTGAGCTCCTTCGGGTCGAGACGGACGGGCTTCCCGTCGCGGCGTCGCAGCCACCAGCTGCGGTGACCGTGGTTCACGCGAAGCTTCGTGCCCTCGTCGGCGAGCTGGTACGGGGTCGTCGCGAGCGCGACGTGCAACTTCTTGGCGTCTGTTCCCGCCTCCAACATGACGAGAACGACCGGGCTGTCCTCGGCCAGAGTGATGGTCTTGCCGGATGGGTGAACGAGCTTGGTTGCGGGCATGAGCCTCTCCCCGAACGCTGTGGGCGCTCCCTGGACTACAAACCGACGGCAGCAGACTGCGGCCGCACGCTCGGGTGCCGCTCGACGTTTGTCAACCGACGCAGGACAAGGGTTTGTACGATTTGTTCGCGACGCTCCGGAAGGGGCTTCCGATCGGCCGCGCGCGGGGCGAGCATGGCCCCATGCGCGCACCCCTCGCTGCTCTCTCTCTCGGTCTCGTCCTCGGCGCCTGCTCTGCGCACGAGGCCTCCGTCGAGGTCCCCGACGCGAACGTCACCGAGAAGGCACGCCTCCCCGAGCCGCCGATCGCGCCGTCCCGCGCGACGGCCATCGTGGCCTCGGCAGAGAAGCTGGCGAAGCCCGCGCCCGATCTCTCTCGGACCCTCGCCGAGGCGAGCTCCCTGTCGCTCCTCGGACCCGGTTCGGAGGCGCTCGGCTCTGCGGGGCGCACGGCGCCGGGGCGGGCGCTCGGCGTCGTGGCACCGAAGCGCGCCGATGGACCGATGTCGTTCGGGCTCGGGGCGAGCGAAGCGCATGCGGTCTCCCTGACGCTTGAGGGCGCGCGCGCGACGACGGTGGAGGTCGTCGACGGGCGGGCGGTCTACGCCGATGCCCTGCCGTCGACCGACGCGGTCGTCGTGGCGCAGACCACCCACTTCGAACAACTGCTCGTGATGCGTGACGCGAACGCGCCGCGGACCGTGCGATACCGCGTCGCGCTCGGTGGGGAGCTCGGCGCCCCGCGCGTCGACGCGGACGGCGTGACCTTCACGACGAAGGCGGGCCACGATGCCGTGCACATGCCGGCGCCTTACGCCGTCGACGCGAAGGGAACGCACGTGGCCACGACCTGGTCGCTGGTCGAAGGTGTGCTGTCCATCGCCTTGCCTGCGGATCTCGTCTACCCGGTCCTGCTCGATCCGGCGGGTGACATCGTCGTGTGGTCGAAGTCGGGGGCGACGCCGCCGGGCGGCGCCGGCGTCGGACGGCGCTCGGGCACGATGTCGTTCGACTCGGCCCGCAACGTCTCGGTCTTCTTCGGCGGGCTGGACTCGGGCAGCGTCGCGAACAACGACGTCTGGGAGTGGAACGGCACCGCCTGGACGCAGCGTTGCACCGGCGCCCCGTGTTCGACGGTCGTTCCGACGGGACGATCGCAGGTCGCGTCTGCCTACGGCTCGCTCGCCAAGGTGCTCGTGTTCGGAGGCCTCGACAGCGCGAACGTCGGTGACACCTGGAGCTGGGACGGCGCGGCCAACGCCTGGACGAAGCTGTGCAACAGCGGGTCGTGCGGCCTGACCGCGCGTCGCGACTCCGCGATGGCCTACGACAGCTTCCGCAACGAGTATGTCCTCTTCGGCGGGAACGCGGGCGTCACCAAGGACGAGACGTTCGTGTGGGACAACCCGACCAAGCAGTGGATCGCCAAGTGCACGGGTGCCTGCACCCGTCCTTCCGCCCGACAAGGCGCGGCGATGGCGTACGACAGCAAGCGCAAGAAGGTCGTCCTGTTCGGGGGCTACGACCCCGCGACGGCGACGTTCTACTCCGACACCTGGGAGTGGGACGGCGCCACGACGACCTGGGCGAGCGTCGGCGGCGCGACGCACCCGACCGGGCGCTACGACGCGGCCATGGGCTACGATCCGTACCGCGGTGTGAGCGTCCTCTTCGGCGGAGGGAACACGGCACTCGCCACCTACTACGCCGACACCTGGGAGTGGGACGGCACGAGCTGGAAGAGCCTGTCCCCGGGCACCGCGCCGACCGCACGCTACGGAGTGGCTGGAGCGTTCGACACGAACCGGCGACGCTTCGTCGCGTACGGCGGTGGTGCCCCCAGCCCCATCGTGCCCGGCGAGACCTGGGAGTACATGGCGTACGCGGGCGTGTGCTCGACAGGCGCCGACTGCGACACCGGTGTCTGCGAGGACAGCGTGTGCTGCCAGACCGCGTGCGGTACCTGCCAGCGGTGCAACGCTGGCGGGAGCGTGGGCACGTGCACGAGCCTCAC
Organism: uncultured Polyangiales bacterium; assembly: GCA_964624885.1. Classification (GTDB taxonomy): domain Bacteria; phylum Myxococcota_A; class Polyangia; order Polyangiales; family JADJMO01; genus JADJMO01. The sequence continues at coordinate 38,624 of CAZUZY010000019.1, forward strand.
GAACATCGAGGACACGGCGGGCGTCCCGTGCAGCGGCACGTCGTACTGCAACGGCGCGGGGGCCTGCGTCGCCAAGCTCGCGAAGGGCGCGACCTGCTCGACGACCGCGGGCGGCGACACGAGCTGCGCGACGGGGCACTGCGTCTCGGAGGGCTCCAGCGCAGTCTGCTGCGACACCACGTGCACGGGCGGATGCGCGAGCTGCCTCGGTGCCGCGACGGGCGGCGCCAACGGCACGTGCGCCAGCGTCACGGCGGGCGCAGCGAGGGGCGGTGGTCTGACGACCGCGCTGTGCGGCAGCGCATCCGCACCAGGCACCTGTGGCAACGACGGGACCTGCGACGGCTCCGGCGGCTGCCGGAAGTGGATCTCGACGACCGTCTGCGTGGCGGCCTCTTGCGCGAGCGCCACCACCGAGAAGAAGACCTCGTACTGCAGCGGCAGCGGCACCTGCGGCACCACGGCGGCGACCGCGTGCGCGGCGGGCTATGCGTGCGTGGGCACCGCCTGCAAGACCTCCTGCGGCGCCGACTCCGACTGCGCCACCGGGTACTATTGCTCCGGCAGCGCCTGCGTCCTCAAGAAGGTCGGCGGGAGCGCCTGCACCGCCGCGAACCAGTGCGCGAGCGGGTTCTGCCCCGCCGAAGACAGCGTCTGCTGCGACGTGGCGTGCAACGGCAAGTGCGAGGGGTGCCTCGCCGCCAAGACGGGCGTCGCCGACGGCACGTGCGCCGCGATCAAGGACGGCGGGGACCCCGACTCGGAGTGCCCCGATCCCCCCCTCTACGCCTGCACGTCCGCGAGCGGCATGGGGGTCTGTGACGGCGCCAGGGCTTGCCGCGCCTTCGCGAAGGCGGGCACGGTGTGCGCCACCGGGACGACGTGCACCGCCGGCGAGCAGACGGGGAAGGCCTGCGACGGCGCTGGCAACTGCAAGGCGGGCACGGTCACCAAGTGCGAGCCCTACAAGTGCGATTCAGCGGGCGTCGCGTGCCTGAGCAAGTGCACGGCGGCCAGTGACTGCACGGACGAGAAGCTCTACTACTGCGACGCGCTCGGCCTCTGTCAGCCGCGCAAGGCGCTCGGCACCGCCTGCACGGACGAGAAGGAGTGCGCGGTCGGCAACAAGTGCGCGGAGGGGGTCTGCTGCGACACCGCGTGCACGGGGCAGTGCGAGTCCTGCCTGGAGGCCGCGACGAAGGGGACGTGCACCGCGGTGACGGGCGATCCGCGTGGTGGGCGCACGGCGTGTGGCGGCGAGAAGGGCAGCGTGTGCGCAGGCAAGTGCGACGGCACGAATCGCTCTTCGTGCTTCTACGACGTGGGCAAGGAGTGCGACGCGAAGTGCGCCGCGAGCAAGGCGACCATCAGCAAGTGCGACGGTACCGGCGCGTGCAAGGCGGAGCCCGATGCCGCATGCAATGGCTACAAGTGCACCGCCGACAGCAAGCGCTGCGGCACCGACTGCAAGACCGGCGACGACTGCGAGACCGGGTATCGCTGCGACGCGAGCAAGTGCGTGCCGGTCGTGGCCAAGTGCTCGGCCGACGGCACCTCGGTCGAGGACGGGACCAAGACCACCTCGTGCCTCACCTACAAGTGCCGCGGGGGGAAGTGCCTCGACAAGTGCAGCACGAGCGACGACTGCGTGACGCCGAACCTGTGCGACGGCGACAAGTGCGTCGCCCCGACGACGACCCCGCCGGTCCCGCCCGAAGAGGGTGGCTGCGGGTGCGCGGTGCCTCGAACGACGAACGACCTGGGCTTCGGCGTGGGGGTGCTGTTCGCGGCCACCCTGGTGCTCCGGCGCCGCAGGAAGTGAGGGGCGGACCCGTCACACGAAAATGACAGGCACAAACCGGACAGACGTGCCAAAAAAGGTGTGGACCGATATCCTACCTCCAATTACATAACCGCTGCCCGCCACACAGTGGCCCTAACCAGAAGGTTTCGACATGCGGCAGCTCCTCTCCCTCCTCCCGGTCGTCGGTCTCGCCCTCGTCGGTTGCGCCGTGGAGCCCGAGGGGCCCGTCTCGCCCGCCGACGAGGCGGCCATGGACGCCGACCTCACCAGCGTGTCGGCCCTCTCGCGCAAGCTCACGTTCCAGGGCGTCGTGCACGTGCGCGACGGCGCCTCCGACTCCGAGATCCTGTCGCTGGTGCGCAAGCAGACCCAGTCGGCCTTCGGCGCGCTCCGCACCGCCAACATCGGCGTCAACAGCCGCGAGCTGAAGGACGTCGACCCGGCCACGTTCGTGAAGACCAAGGTGCAGGTCGTCGACGGCACCACCGTCACGACGATGCTCCGCGTGCAGTACACGTACACCGACAACGCGGTGGCGCCGAAGTCGATGGCCCGGCGCACCTCGCTCTCGCTGGCGCTGCTCGGCAAGGACTACTCCTACCAGACGAGCCGCATCCTCACCGAGTGCACGGACAACGACGACGAGGCGCGCGAGTTCTCGTCCTCGATCTGGTACGTGTTCAACCCCTCCCTCTCGGGCTGCAAGACCGCCATCACCGCCGAGCGCAAGAAGATCGCCGCCGACCAGGCCAAGCTCGCCACCGGGCAGGTCCCCAAGAGCGAGGTCGACCGGCTCTACCTGCCGATCACCGTGCGCCTCGGCGCAGACCAGACCAACAAGGGGAACAGCTACCCGGAGTACGACCGGCTCTACTCGGGCGGCGTCAAGAAGGACACCCTGGTCATCGCGCTGGTGAACGGCATCCTCGACCACGAGGCCAAGGAGCTCGCCGACGACAGCGGCTACTCGGAGTGGATGGACACGCTGCGCGAGGTGTTCGCGGTGCGCCCGGGCCTGCAGCTCGCGGCGATCGAGCCCGCCGAGGACTTCAAGTCGATCACGGTGGGTGGCAAGACCTACTCGAACATCCCGTTCACCGACGTGATGAAGTGGACCATCGACGGCACGGGCTTCCCGGCCGGCATGCCCGCGAGCCTGCAGCACGACGCCAAGGTGGCGATGGCCAAGAAGCTCGGCCGCCACTGGCTCACGTTCCGCGCGCCGCTCAAGGTGAAGATCGGCGCCAACGCCGAGAAGACCGTGACCCTCGAGCTGAACACCTACTTCGGCGCCGAGAGCGACCCGACCCCGCACAAGCGCGCCATCAAGAACAGCGACGTGTTCGTCTACAACGGGCACTCGTACATCGGCTACGGCCCGCTCGATCCCTCGCGCTTCTCGGCGAGCGACTTCCCCTCGAGCTACCAGATCCTCTTCATCGACGGCTGCGTCTCGTACAACTACTACGAGAAGGACTACCTGCCCCTCAAGCCGGGCGCGACGCGCAACCTCGAGCTGATCACCAACGGCCTCGAGGCGCCCTCGTGGCGCAGCGGCTGGGCGCTCGGTCGGTTCCTCGGCAAGCTGGTCGACGGCTCGCAGGCGAGCTACCGCGACCTGCTCTCGGCCGCGAGCGCGACGGATTCGCTCCGCGTGGTGGACGGCGAGGTCGACAACCTCTACTCGCCGACCAAGACCCCGATCACGGTGAAGTGAGGGCGACGGTCGGCGTGCGCCGACCGAGCTCCCCTACTCCCACACGACGAGCCAGCTCGAGAGCTGGATGTTGCCGGCCGCGTCGGGGGGCGTGGCCTTCTTGAAGAGCCCCTTGTAGGAGACCTTCGCGGTCTCGCCGGCCTTGGCGTTCTTGGTGACGTCGACGAGCCACGGCTCGACCAGCTGTCCGGGGCACCAGCCGCCGCGGCCGAACCACCAGGTGCCACCCTGGTTCGGCGGCATGCCCTTGTCGGCCTCACCCACGCAGCCGTTCTGCTTGGCGACGTCGGGCGCGGTGAACTCCTTGAAGAACGCGGCGCCGCCGACCGTGATCTCGTGCTGGTGGTTGCAGAACTCGGCGCAGCTCTCCGCCTCCGAGCCGTGGCCGGTGACGAGCGCGTAGAGCTCCACCTTCTTCGCCGTCGCGGGGATGGGCACGTCCTGCGCGGGGTGGAGGTCGTCGTACTTCGACGTGAACGGCCCGCCCGACCACAGATACGTGGCCTTGGTCGGGCGCATGCCCTTGCCCTGGTTGGAGAAGCGCAGCGAGAGACGGGTGGCGGTCGGCTGCTTGTTCCACTCCGGCGCGAAGCTCCAGCGAAGCTTCTTCTTCCCGCCTTCTTGCAGGAGGGCGAGCATGGGCGAGATGTCCACCACCCACCGCGACTCGCGGTGGTAGCTCGTGATGAACCGCGCCATCTCCCAGGCCTTGCCGGCGCTGTCGTAGACGCTGAGGTCGGCGATGTAGTCCCAGGCGCCGCAGTTGCCGAACTCGGGCTTGGTCGGGTCGGGGCAGCGGGAGTCGATGTCGACCACCAGGGTGTCGAACTTGGCCATGTCGGCGGCGGAGGGGAGCGTGACCTCCTTCTCGTCGAACTGCTGGAGGGTCTCGCCGGTGTAGACGTCGACGACGGTGGCCTTGTCGGCCGCGAGCTTCTTCTCGCGCACGGCCTCGAAGTCGAACAGGCGGGCCTCGTAGGCCGCGTAGGCGAGGTTGGTCTCCCAGGGCCACACGCCCGCGTCGGCAAGGGCGGTCTTGTAGCGCGCGACGTCCGCGAACGACCCCACTCCGCGGATCCTCTGGAAGCGATCGATCGCGAAGCCCTGGTTGCCGATGCCCGTGCCGCCGACGGTGTCGAGCCAGTTGCCGAACTTGCTCGGGCGGCCCTTCACGACGTGGAGGTGCCTGGCCCAGTGCGCGGCCTTGTCCTCGGGCAGCGTCGCGAGGAGCGCGGTCACCTTGTCGGCCATCTTCGCGGTCGAAGCGTCGGCGGCGGCGTCGGGCGCGGTGCGCGAGAAGAAGAAATAGTGCACGCCGAGCGGCGACGTCGCGACGAGCTTGTCGAGGTCGCGCTCCCAGATCGAGGCCGCGTCCTTGGCCGACTTCTTCAGCGTGTCGGGGATGAACAGGTAGCTCTCGCAGCCCGACCATTCCTTGGCGAGGCTCCACGTCGTGCCGTCCACGTGGGTGACGGTGAAATCCGCGGCGAGGTCGTGGCGGAGCGTGCCGCCGGCACCCGGGTCGAACGCGCGCTTGTCGAGCTTCAGCGTCGCGCAGACGTCGACCGGCGCCGTGTCGGCGGGCGTGTCGGTGGCGCCGTCCGCAGGGTCGCTGTCGGCCGTGGCGTCGTCGGTCGGGCCTGGATCGGCGGTGGTCTTGTCCGAGCAGCCGAGAGCGAGGAAGCAGAGGGCCAAGGAGAAGGAGTGCCGGGCGCGCATGCCCTCTGACGATAGCGTTCCGTGCAGGTCTGCGCCTTTCTCGTCCGTCCTCGGGCAGCATCCTCCATCGTCGGTTGACCCTGGGCGGGTGGTGTGTCGACATGCACCTACACATGGCCGCTCGCCGCTCCCGGTCGCCGTTCCAGAGGCTGCTCCGTCTCGCCAACGCTGGGGTCCAGAACACGCTCGAGGCCATCCGGCTCTCGCAGATGGGCCCGATGCCCGGCGCCTCGTACGAGATCGTCGACCGCGACCGCATCCACCGCCTGCGCCGCTACGTGCGCCCCGCGGGGCGCGACGCCGGCACCGGGCCGCTCCTGCTCGTGCCGCCGCTCATGCTGCAGGCCGAGATCTACGACATCTCGCCCGACCTCTCGTGCGTCGGGCCGCTCCTCGAGGCCGGCGTCGACACCTGGATCATCGACTTCGGCGCGCCCGAGAAGGAGGAGGGTGGCATGGAGCGCACCCTCGACGATCACGTGCGCACGGTCGCCAAGGCGGTCGAGACCGTGCGGCGCCTCACCGGAGAAGACGTGCACCTCGCCGGCTACTCGCAGGGCGGCATGTTCTGCTACCAGGCCGCGGCGTTCCTGCGGTCCGAGCACCTCGCCTCGCTGATCACGTTCGGCAGCCCCGTCGACGTGCACCGCAACCTCCCGCTCCTGCACGGCGACCTCGCCGAGGGCCTCATCCGGGTGCTGCGCCCCGCGATCGACGCCACGCTCTCCCGCCTCGAGGGCCTGCCGGGGACCTTGAGCAGCACCGCCTTCCGGTTGCTCACGCCGCGCAAGGAGCTCGAGCAGATGTTCGACATGGTGCGGCGGCTCTACGATCGCAAGGAGCTCGAGAAGCGCCAGGCGCGCCGCAAGTTCCTCGGGGGCGAGGGCTTCGTCGCGTGGCCGGGGCCGGCGCTGCGCGCGCTGGTCGACGAGTTCGTGGTGCACAACCGGATGGTGCGCGGGGGCTTCGTCATCGACGGCAAGACGGTCACCCTCGCCGACATCACGGTGCCGATCCTCTGCTTCGTCGGCCTGCGCGACGACATCGCGCGGCCGCCCGCGGTGCGCGGGATCCGCCGCGCCGCGCCGCTCGCCGAGGTCTCCGAGATCGCGCTCTCGGCCGGGCACTTCGGGCTCGTGATCGGCGGCACCGCCCGCAAGAAGACCTGGCCCTCGGTGATCGAGTGGCTCGCGTATCGGTCGCACAAGGGCCCGGAGCCCGCCCTGCTGCGGCCCGCCGAGGCCAAGGTCGAGGACTGGGAGGACGGCTCGGATTCCTGGGAGGTGCCGGTCTCGCTGGACTACGAGCTCCTCTTCAAGACGGCCTTCGAGACCGTGTCGCGCGCGAGCAAACGGGTGGTGGATCTGTTCGCCGATGCGAGCGACACGGTGAGCGCGCTCCGCTACCAGCTGCCACGACTCCGACGCCTCGAGCAGCTGCACGCGGACGACACGTTCAGCGTGGGCGGGGAGCTCGCGCGGCGGGCCGCCGAGGCGCCCGACGCCACGTTCTTCCTCTATCAGGGGCGGGCGTTCTCGTGCGCGCAGGCCGACAAGCGGGTGTCGGCGGTGGTGCGGGGGCTCTTCGCGTGCGGGGTCGCGCCGACCGATCGGGTCGCGTTGCTGATGCACGGCCGCCCGAGCCTGCTCACCATGGCGACGGCGCTCAACCGCATGGGAGCCGTGTCGGTGGTCGTGCCCACCTCGGCCGACCCCGAGGCCGCGCGCCGCACGCTCGCCGACCTCGACGTGAAGTTCGTGGCGACGGACCCCGACCACCTCGACCTCGCGCGCACGTTCGGCCACAAGGTGCTCGTCCTCGGCGGCGGCGGCGCGGCGCGCTCGCTCGGCGCCGACGTGGTCGACATGGAGGCCATCGACCCGACGGCGGTGCAGCTCCCCGCGGGCTTCTCGCCCGACGTGGGCCGCGCGCGCGACCTCGCGCTCGTGATCCTCACCGAGCACGAGGGCACCCTGCGCGCCTCGTTCGTGAGCAACCACCGGTGGGCGTTCTCGGCGCTCGGCGCGGCTGCGGCCTGCACGCTCTCGGAGCGCGACACGGTCTATGCATGCCTGCCGCTCCACCACCCCGCGGGGCTGCTCGTTTCGGTGGGCAGCGCGCTCGTCGGTGGGGCGCGCCTCGCGCTCGGGTCGGCGTTCTCGCCGGACACGTTCTGGACCGAGGTGCGGCGCTACGGCGCGACGGTGGTGTTCTACGCCGGCGAGATGGCCCGCGGGCTGCTCACGCCGCCGAAGACGAGCTTCGACCGCACCCACCCGCTCCGGTTGCTCGCGGGCTCCGGCATGCGCCCCGATCTCGCGCGCGACGTCGCGGAGCGCTTCGGCGTCGGCGTGCTCGAGTTCTACGCCTCGACGACCCACAACGTGGTGCTCGCCAACGCCTCGGGCGAGAAGCCGGGTGCGCTCGGCCGCCCGCTGCCCGGCACGGCCGACACGCTGCTCGTGCGCTGGGACTTCGCCACGCGCACCATCGTGCGCGACAACCGCGGCCGCGGCATCGTGGCGGCGGACGACGAGCCGGCGGCGGTGCTGGTGGTGGCCAAGGACAAGGTCGATCAAGCCAGCGTGCGTGACGTGCTCGCGCCCGGCGACGGGTGGTTCCTCCTGAACGATCTGCTGCGGCGCGACGCCGACGGCGACCACCACTTCGTGGAGACGTGGCGCCACGTGGTGGACACGCCGGCGGGGCCGGTGTTCCCGCGCGAGGTGGAGGACGCGCTCTACCGGCTGCCGGCGGTCGAGCAGGCGATCGTGCAGGCGGTCGACGGCGCGCTGGTGGCGACGATCCACGCCACGCGGCCGGTGGACGCGGAGGCGCTGAGCAGCGCGCTGTTCGAGCTGCCCGCCGCGGCGCGACCCGAGGTGGTGCGGGTGTCCCGCGCACCGCTCGCGATGACGCCGGGCTTCCGTGTGCGACCGCCCGTGCTGGGCGCGGCCGACCTCGTCGCGAACGAGCAGGTCGACGTGCTGCGCCGAGGGCCCGACGCCTACGCGCGCGCGCTCTCGTAGGCTCAGTCGGTGTCGCTGGCGTCGGCAGGCCCCGCGTCCCGACAGGCGAACCAGCAGTCGTCGTTGACCGCCCAGCTCCATGCGCCCGACCGACACTGCGCGACGTCCCTCGTCAGGGACGCGCAGGTGAGGCACGTGTAGGTCGGACCGGTGTAGAAGGCGCCCTCGCAGCAGGGCAAGGACGGGGGCGCCTTCGAGCAGACGTCCGCCACGTCCGCGCTGTCGGCTGCGTCGCTCTCGATTGCGGTCTCCACCACCGGCGCGTCCCTCGCGTCTGCCGCTTCGCTGGGGGCGGCGCTCTCGGAGTGGCAGGCGACGAGAAGCCCGGAGACGACGACGAGGCGGCGGTCCACGAGCCGCCTCACGTCCCTCGCACGAACCCCGCGACCACGCGGCCGAGCTCCTCGCCGCGGTCCTCTTGCAAGAAGTGACCGCCGCCTTCGATGGTCACGTGTGCCTGGCCCTTCGCGCCCGCGATGCGCTCCTGCAGGAACCGCTCGCCGCCGCCCGTGATCGGATCCTGGTCCGAGAACGCCGTGAGGAACGGCCGCTCGAACGCGGCGAGCCCCTTCCACGCGGCGCGGTTGGCCGCGGCGGCCGGGTCGTCCGGGCTCGAGGGCACGAGCAGCGGGAACTTGCGCGCGCCCGCCTTGTACCGCTCCTCGGGGAACGGCGCGTCGTACGCCGCGAGCACCGCCTCGGAGAACGGCTGCACGCACCCGCGCTGCACGATCCCGCCGACGGGCAGCTCGGGCACCGACTGCGAGAACTGCTGCCACGCGAAGAACGCGGGCGGGAGCTTCTGGTCGCCGGTCGGCAGGCCGGTGTTCGCGGCGACCACGCGGCGGAACAGCGCGGGCCGCTCACCCACGAGGCGCAGCCCGAGGAGGCCGCCCCAGTCCTGGCACACGAGGTTCATCGACGTGAGCCCGACCGTGTCGACGAACGCCTGCAGCCAGCCCATGTGCGCGGCGTAGGTGTAGTCGTCCTGGCTCGCGGGCTTGTCCGAGCGGCCGAAGCCCACGAGGTCGGGCGCCACCGCGCGCAGGCCCGCGGCCGCGAGCACGCGCATCACCTTGCGGTAGAGGAACGACCACGACGGCTCGCCGTGGAGCAGCAGCACGACCTCGCCGTCGGCGGGCCCGTCCTCGACGAAGGCCATGCGCAGGGTGCCGCCGTCGCCGCTCGGCACGTCGACGTAGCGGGGCGCGAATTCGAAATCGGGGAGAGAGGCGAAGCGCTCGTCGGGGGTGCGCAGGATCTCCATGCGCGAACTCTATCCCCCGAGCACGCACCCGACGAGCACGGAGAGATCGTCCTGCGTGGCGCCGGGCGCGAGCGCGCGCTCGAACAGCGCGTAGGCGCCGGGGTCGAGGTCGCGGAGCTGCACGAGACCCTGCTTGGGCCCGCGGAACCAGCGGCCGCGGAGGTGGAACCAGGCCTCGAGGGCGTCGACCAGGAGCTGTGCGCGGCGGTAGCGCGCCTCGGTGTCGTCGCGGCGCACCCGCTCGAGGGTCTTGGGGAACCACGCGCGCAAGGTGGCCTCCTCGTTCTCGTCGAGGGGCGGCGGACCGTTGCGCTCGAACGCCGACACGCGGGTGAGCAGCTCGGCGGCGAAGCCCTTGCTGTCGACGAGCACACGGCCCTCGAGGAAGCGCAGGCTGCCCTCGTCGAGCTTCGTGAAATGCGCCTCGTCGTGCACGAACGCGTCGAGCCAGCCGTCGCCGATGGGGCGCACCTCGCGCACCGTGGCGCCGTGGGGGCGCACGCCGAGCACGTCCCAGTCGCTGCCCGGGCGGACGTCGCCGTGGGCGCGGGAGCCGTAGAGGACCACCGTGTGACAGCCGTGGCGGTCGACGAGGACGCGCCGGATCTCCGCGAGCGGATCGTGCATGTTCAGCGGCCGGCGGTAACACGGCGGCCGGAACGACGGAAGCGCAGGGCGTCCTCGAGCTGCCGGGCGAGGGCGGCCGCGTACGCCCGTGCCTCTGGGCTCGGCTCGGCCCGCCCCTCGATGGCGCGCTCCTCGATCATCAGCAGGCCGATGCCGTTGACCGCGGTGCGGGTGAGGGTCATCGCCTCCTCGAGGTCGATCTCGCCGCGCTCGAGGAAGCGGTGGAACACCGCGGGCACACCGCGCTCCACGGCCTGCCCGTAGAGCAGGCGCGCCGCGTTGCGGAACCGGGGCAGCTCGGTGGACAGCGCGAGCACGAGCCGCACGAACGAGACGTAGTCCGGCTGGGACCAGATCTGGATGGTGGCCTCGACGAGGAAGCGGGGCATCTCCAGCAAGTCGTCGGGCAGATCGCCGATCAGCGCCGGCACGAACAGCGTGGGCCCGAGGTGGGTCACGATCTGCTCGGCGAGCTGCTCCTTGCTGTCGAACCAGTGGTAGAGGCTCGGCTGCTGCACGCCGACCTTGGCCGCGAGCGCGCGCAACGAGGCGCCCGCGTAGCCGCGCTCGGCCATCAACGCGAGGGCGGCCCGCAGCACCTCGAGGTGCCGATCGGAGGGGGCCTCCGGCACCGCCGTGCGCAGGACCCTGGCGATGTCGCGCGGCCCGACGAACGGCATCGGACCGACCGTCGGGGGCGTGCTCGTGCGCCTGGCCATGCCCGACCTGTCCGCCGTCGGCCGACGGGCGGCAACTCACGCCTCGTGGTGGTAGCGCCCGCAGTCCCGGCAGGTGGGGCGCGCGAAGGCCTCGCGGGCGAGCGGGCCGATGCCGAGGCCGGTGATGGCCACGATCGGAGAGAGGAAGAAGAGGGCGAACCCCAGCGCGGGGCTCAGCACGAGGAACAGCGAGAGGGCGGCGAGCCCGACGAAGAACGCGACCCGCGGCGCGAGCGGTCGGACGGGTGCGGCGGTGGACCCGCAGGCCGAGCAGGCCGTGCCGGGGACAGGGAGGGCGAGGGGGCGGGCGAGCGTGGATTGCATGGGAGCCTCTCTGGACTATCGAGTGATAGGTGCCAGGGAATGTGAGGCTATCGACCGATAGTGTCAAGGGGTCGGAGGAGACTTCCGCGCCGCCCGGCGCCGCCGCACGATGGTCCGATGCGGTGGCTCCTCGGGCTCCTCCTGGCCTCGACCGTCTCGTGCAGCGCGAAGGAGGATCCGGCGGCACCGTGCAGCGCGCCCCGGCTCGCCCCCGACGGCCGGTGCCTGCCCGAGCCGTGCGTGGGTGACGCGGTGCGCCTCGACGGGGGGTGCCGACCGGTCGGCGTGGACACCTGCGCTGCGGGGTTCGAGCGCGCCGAGGGGGGGTGCGCGCCCCGGCTCACCACCTGTCCGGCGGGCAGCTATCCCTTCCCCGACGAGACCTGTGGGCCCGTCGATGCGTGCGGCGCGGGTCGCTTCGCGGCCCCGGGCGCCGACGCGCTGTACGTCGACGCGACGGCGACCGGTGGTGACGGCACCGAGGCCAAGCCGTTCGCCACGATCGGCCAGGCCCTCGCCGCGCTCGAGGCGACCGGCAAGCGCCAGATCCAGGTGGCGAAGGGGCGCTACGTCGAGCGCCTCGTGCTCGCTCGCGAGGTCGAGCTGCGAGGGCTCTGCAGCGGCCAGACCGAGATCGCGGCGCCTGCGGGTGATCTCGCCGAGACGACGATCCACGTCGCGGCGACGGCGACCGTGGCTGGCCTCACCGTGACCGGGGCGGGGCACGCGGTCGGCCTCGGCACGCAGGGCTCGGCGGCGCTCACGGTGCGAGGGGTGGTCGTCCGTGGCCACGACACGGGCCTCGACGTGCCGCGCATCGCCTCACCGAAGGTGCCGACGCTGACCCTCGACGGTCTGCGCGTCGAGGAGGCGCGCGTCGGCGTCTCGTCGTACGTGGCCGTGGACGCGCGTCGGGTGTCGATCGCCCACGTGGACACCGGCCTGATCGTCCTCGGAGGAGGCGGCTTCGAGGCGCTCGTGGTCGAGGACGCAGCGAGCCAGGGGGTGCTCGTCCTGAGCGGGACGACCTCGATCGTGCGGAGCGTGGTGCGCGACGTCGGCAAGCGCTCGGGCGTGGCGGGGTACGGGATCGTCGTCGACAAGCTGCCGACGCTGCCGGCGCCCTACGTGAAGATCGGCGAGACGTTCGTCGGCGACGTCGTCGGCGTCGGGATCGGCGCGGCCAGCGGGGCGGTCGAGCTCGATCGGTGCACGCTGCGCGACGTCATCCCGACGGACGCGAACCTCGGCGCGGGGCTGAGCCTCTACGCGGACGGGACCCTCACGGCGCGTCGCACGACCGTGCTGCACGCACCGATGACCGGGCTCTTCGCGACCGGGGGCGCGCTGACCCTCGAGGACCTCCTGTTCCGCGACGTCGGCACGGGCAAGCTGGGCATCGGCGGCATCGTCGTGCGCTCTGGGACGACGGACGGTGCCGTCTCGCTCCGCGGCGTGCTCGTGGACCAGGCGGGGCTCGTCGGGCTCCTGGTCGCGGGTCGCACGGCCCGGGCCAGCGGGCTCCGGGTGC
>CAZUZY010000020.1:0-51121 GCA_964624885.1 uncultured Polyangiales bacterium
GATCCTCGAGGCCACGTGCGCCCGGGAGGGCGCGCCGGCGACGCGCACGCTGCTGGACGCGCTCGACGCCGAGCTGCGCCGACTCGACGTGCTGTGCGCCTTCGAGGACCACGGCAACGAGGCACCTCGCGTCGCGCGGGCGGTGCTCCGGGGCAGCACCGAGGAGGACGACGAGCCGAAGACGGTGCTGTGGCTGGCCGAGCTCGAGGGGGGAGCGTTCGCGCTGCTCGCCAAGCCCGCGCACCGCTGGGTGCTCACCGTCGGGGCCCGCGACGAGATCCTGGCGACGGTGCCGGATCGCTGGTTCGACCGGGCGGTTCGCGCGGCGCGCGGCTAGTCCGCGGTGGCCCCGCGCGGCCACTTCCGGGCCTGCCCGTCGAGCCCCTTCACGATGTCGCCGAACTGCAGGAGCCGGCTCTGCACGCGCTCGTTGACCGTGCCGCGCGCGTAGCCGCCGCCGACGCGCTCGCCGGCCTCGAGCCCGGTCACGAGGGCGAGCGCCTCGTCGATGGTCTCGACGGCGAACACGCGGAACCTCCCCTCGCGCACCGCCACGCGCACGTCCTCGCGCAGCATCAGGTTCGGCACGTTGGTGCGGGGGACGATGACGGCCTCCTCGCCGGTCGCGCCGCGGGCCGCGCAGGCGTCGAAGAACCCCTCGATCTTCTCGTTCACCCCGCCGATCGGCTGGATTCGCCCGAGCTGGCTCACCGAGCCGGTGACGGCGAACGACTGCAGGATGGGGACCTCGGCGAGCGCCGACAGGAGCGCGAGCAGCTCCGCCGCCGAGGCGCTGTCACCCTCCACGTGTCCGTAGGACTGCTCGAACACGAGACTCGCGGAGAGCGCGAACGGGCGGTCCGCACAGTAGTTCGCGCTGAGATAGCCCGAGAGGATCATGACCCCCTTCGAGTGAATCGGTCCCCCGAGCTCCGACTCGCGCTCGATGTCGACGACGTCCCCCTTGCCCACGTGCACCCGGGCGGTGATGCGCTGCGGAAAGCCGAACGCCGCGGTCGGCAGCCCGATCACGGCGAGGCCGTTGATCTGCCCCACGACCGCACCCTTGGTCTGGATCTGGTAGACCCCTCGCTGGATGCGCTCGAGCACGTGGTCCCGCGGCCGATCGGCGCGGCGCGCGCGCGCGGCGAGGGCAGCGACCACGTGCTCCGACAGGATGACCGCGTGGTCGGCCTGGGCCGCGACGCGATCGGACTCGTGGAGCAGGTCCCGCAGCGCGTGCATCTGGAGGGACAGCCGCTCGCGATCCTCGACGAGGCGCGAGGCGTGCTCCACCACCCGCGCGGCGGCGCCGGTCTCGAGCGGACGCAGCCCCTCTGCGCGCGCGACCGCGCAGACGTGCGCCGCGAGCGCGCGCTCGGTCTCCTTGGTGCGCGGGAGGTCGTCCTCGAAGTCGGCCTGCACCTTGAACAGGTCGAGGAAGTCGGGGTCACGCTCGGCGAGCAGGTAGTAGAGCTGCCGATCGCCGAACAGCACCACCTTGACCGAGAGCGGCACGGGCTCGGGGTCGAGCGACGCCGTGGACGAGAGGCCGACCCGTTCGCCGAGCGACTCGATGCGGATCTCGCGCCGGCGCAGGCAGCGCTTGAGCTCCTCCCACGCGTAGGGGGACGTGAGGAGGCCGAGCGCGTCGAGCAGGAGGAACCCACCGTTCGCCTCGTGCAAGGCGCCCTTGCGCACGAGCGTGAAGTCGGTGACCAGCGCCCCGAGGTGGGCACGGTGCTCCACCCGCCCCACGAGCCGGGGGTGCGTTGGGAGGTCCTCGTAGACCACGGGCGCGCCCACGAGGCCGTCTCGATCGACGAGCACGTTGACCTGGTACCGCTCGAGGGGCGCCGAGGAGAGGAGCTTGCGCAGGGCCTCGGGGACGGCGAGCTGCCCCGGCGCGTCGGCGAGGAGCTCGCAGACCTTCGCGACCACGTCTTCGGCCACCGCGGCGAGGTGCGCGAGCAACGGCGGGTCGCCGTCGTGCGCGACCCGCAGCGGCTGGAGAAGGCGCTCGACGGTCGTGGCGGCCACGGTGCGGTGCAGCTCGTCCACCCGCACCCGGTGCTCGTGGTCCCAGATCGGGAAGAGCTCCACCATGCCCCGCACGCGTTGCTGATGCTGCTCGAAGCCCTCGGCGAATTGCTCGCGATCCTCCTTCGGGAGCTCGGCGAACGCATCCGGACCGACGACTTCACCGTCCTTGATGGGCGCGAGGACGAAGCCCATGGGCGTGGAGAGGAGGGCGACCCCCTCCTTGACGAGCTCCTTGCGCAGGCTCGTGACGGCGTCCGCACGCCGGTCTTCGCGGGCCTTCTCGAGGCTCGCCGCGCGCGCCCGGTAGTCCTCGCTCTCGAACGCGGTGGGCAGCGCGGAGCGCAGCTGGTCGACGAAGTTCTTGAGCTCGGCCGCGAAGCGGACGGCACCCCCGGGCGGCAGGCGCAGGTGGTGGGGCCGCAGCGGGTTGCCGAAGTCGTGGACGTAGATCTCGTCGGGCGGCGTCGCGCGCTTCTGCGCCTCCTTCTCGAGGAGTGCGCGCACGATGCGGTGCTTGCCGAGCCCCGGCGCGCCGACCGCGAAGACGTCGTAGCCGGGCGACGCCATGGACAGCGCCATCGTGACGGCCTCGACGGCGCGGTCCTGGCCGAACGGCTCGTCGGCCGAGCCGAGGCCGGGCGGTTCGAGGTGCGCCTCGAGGGTACAGGCAGCGAAGAGCGACTCGCTGGGGAGGAGCAGAGAGGCCACGCCTCCCTGCATTCAGGAACGGTGCCGGAGACGCGCCCTCGGATCCACGGGCGGCCCGTGCGTGCCGTCGCAAAGCGCGCGTCGGGGATGCGCTCCCTGCGCCCGACCCAGGGCTCGAGACCCAGTGCTCGAGACCCAGTGCTGGAGACTCAGGGCTCGACGCCCATCGCCTCGCAGAGCCGGAAGGTCAGATCGCCGGCGCCGTCGACGCCGATGCGCATCGAGATCGTGCTGCCCTCTTCCCACGGCCACCAGAGGCCGAAGGCGTAGATGCCGCCGGAGAGCGGTGAGAGGAACAGGCTCTGCCCCGCACGGACACCGCCGTGGCGCGTCGCGAGCTCGCGCACGGGCGCGGGCGCCTGGCGCAGGGTGCCCTCGTTGAACTCGGAGGGGAGCGAGTTCGCGACCGCCGCGCGCGCGACCGGCGACATGTCGCTGCGGAACGTGGACGCGAGGCAGTTGAGGCGGTTGTCCCAGCTCCAGCCGCGCGTGGGCCAGCTCTTGCGCACGTTGCCGAGGCTCTGGAGGAACGACTGCAAGGTCACCGTCGTGCCGGTCATGCCGTCGCGGACTGTAGCCCAGTTTGGCCCGCGTGCGCACGCTTGCGCTAGAAGGGGCCCGTGCCCCTCCTCCTCGCCCCTGCCGTGGCCGCCCTTCTCGGGGTCGTCCTGGCGCTCGTGGGCCGAGACGAGCTCCGTCGTACATCGGGGCCGGTGTCGGCGACCCGCGGCTTCCTCATCTGTGGGCTCGTCTCCGTGCTGCTCCTGGCACCGGCCATCGGGTACTTCGTCGCGTTCCACCCCGACTGGGCCTATGCGTACTTCGTCTCGGGGCGGCGCATCCCCTCCGCCGTGGACCTCGTCGAGGTCGTCGCCATCACCGCCATCCCCCCGGCCACGTTCTCCTGGGCGGCCGTGTCGCTCCGTCGTCACGCGGTGCGCGAGATCGTGCGGGGGGCGGGCGTGCTGGTGGTGCTCCTCGCGGTGGCCGTCGCGCTCATCGGCCCCCGCATGTCCGTCGTGGGATCGTACGAGGCCTTCCGGGAGGGATATGACCTCGTGCCGCTTTCCGGCAGCCCCCTCGGGCTCGCCATCGTGTGGGTGGACGGCCTCCTGACGCTCGGCGTCGTGTGGGCCGCGATGCGCCTCCGCGCGATGGGCAGGGTCTGATCGCCCTCCGACCCGCGTGCCCGGCGAACGGACTTCCTTCCGCGCACGGAACCGGGTAGCCCTGCGGTCCGTGGACACCACCGAGCCGCTCAAGAGGACCCCGCTCTTCTCCGCCCACCAGCGCGCAGGGGGCCGCATGGTGCCCTTCGCCGGCTGGGAGATGCCCGTGCAGTACGCCGGCGTCACCCAGGAGCACAAGGCCGTGCGCGAGCAGGCCGGCATGTTCGACGTCTCGCACATGGGCGAGCTCGAGCTGCGGGGCGAGCACGCGATCGCCGTCGTGAACTACCTGGTCACCAACGACATCGGCAAGCTCGAGGACGGGCAGTCGATCTACACCTGCTGCTGCAACGCGGGCGGCACCGTGCTCGACGACCTGATCGTCTACCGCGCGGCGCACGACCGCGTGCTCATCGTGTGCAACGCGGGCAACCACGCCAAGATGGCCGCGGTGTTCGCCAAGGCCGCGAAGGACCACTGCGAGTTCCGCGACCTCTCCGCCGAGACGGCGCTGATCGTCGTCGCCGGCCCCAAGGCGTTCTCGATCCTGGCGCTGGTCGGCGATGTGTCGCACGTGGTGAAGCTGCCCGCGTTCGGGTTCGCCGAGGCGCGCATCCTCAACGTCGACGTGACCCTCGCCCGCACCGGCTACACCGGCGAGGAGGGCGTCGAGATCTTCTGCCCGTGGGGCGAGGCCGAGCGCATCTGGAACGGCCTGCTCGAGGTCGGCGCGCCGCTCGGGCTCTCGCCATGTGGCCTCGCGTGCCGCGACACGCTGCGCCTCGAGTGCAAGATGGCGCTCTACGGCAACGACATCGACGAGACCACCAACCCGTTCGAGGCCGCGCTCGGCTGGACGGTGAAGCTCGACAAGGGCGACTTCGTCGGCCGCGAGGCGCTCGTCGCCGCCAAGGCCAGCACCACCCGCAAGCTCGTCGGCTTCGAGATGGTGGGCCGGGGCATCGCGCGCCACGGGTACCCGGTGAAGGGCGCCGAAGGCGGCCCGGTGATCGGCAACGTCACCAGTGGCTCGCCGAGCCCCACCCTCGGCAAGAACATCGGCCTCGCGTACGTGCCGCTCGACAAGGCCGCGATCGGCGCTCGCCTGTTCGTCGACTGCCGCGGCAAGGACGTGGAGGCAGTCGTCGTGAAGACCCCATTCTACAAGCGGAGGAGCTGAGTATGTCGAACGTCCCGGGAGACCTGCGGTACACCAAGGACCACGAGTGGGCGAAGCGTGACGGCGGCAAGGTCCGCGTCGGCATCACGGCGCACGCGGTCGAGCAGCTCGGCGACATCACGCTCGTCGAGCTCCCGAAGGTCGGCACCAAGGTGGAGGTCGGCAAGGCGTTCGGCACGGTCGAGAGCGTCAAGACGCTGAGCGACCTGTTCGCGCCCATCGCCGGCACGATCGTCGAGGTGAACGAGCAGCTGGCCAGCAAGCCCGAGCTCGTCAACGAGGGGCCGTACGAGCAGGGCTGGATGGTCGCCATCGAGCCGACCGACGCCGCCGCCTTCGACGGCCTGCTCGACGCCGCCGCCTACGGCGCCCTGCTCTGATCGCTTCCTGAGAATCGCCATGGGGCCTTGACCCGATCGCGCGTCGATCGGCCACCAAGGCCCCATGAGCTTTCGATCCGTGGTGTGTGCTTCGTGGGTCCTCGTGTTCGCGGTGGGGTGCTCTTCCAGCACTGGTGAAGAAGTACCGGGAGACGAGACGGGGGGCGGCGACGACACGGGTGCGCCGGGCGACGACAGTGGCACCAGCCCCGACGGCACGCCGAGCGACACCGGCACCACGACCACGACCGACGCGCCGCCGGGCGACACCACGCCGGTCGTTCCGCCGCCGGTCCCGGGCGCGGTGTACGGCGCCAAGTGCACCGGCTGGGACGCCAACGAGCAGAAGGCCTGGGAAGAGATCGCGATCGTGCGCGGCAAGCTGAGCATGGGCGCGCTCGACTGCATCGACCCCATCATGAAGGCGGGCCGCGCGCACTCGAGCTACATCCAGCAGAACGGCGGCGGTCTCACCCACACCGAGGACGCGGCCAAGCCGGGGTACACCGGGGTGAACTTCTGGGACCGCATGAAGGCCGCGGGGTTCAGCGGCCCCGGGTCGGCGATGTTCGAGGTGGTGCACTCCATCCCCGAGGCGCACGGCGCGATCCTCGGCGAGGGCGGCTGGATCAACACCCTCTACCACCGCATCCCGTTCGTCTCGTTCGGCGCCAAGGGCTACGGCTTCGGCGCGAGCACCAAGGCCTCGACCATCGACTTCTCGAGCGGCGGCGCGAAGCCCGCGGCCGGCGCGCTGGCCACCTGGCCGGTCGACGGCGACACCGCGATCTGGACGACGTTCCGCTGCGCCTCCGAGGTGCCGAACCCGCTGCCCGGGCAGACCTTCGCGGGGTACCCGATCTCGCTGACGGCGAGCGGCACCCTCGCCATCACCGAGCACACCATCGACGGCGGCGCCGGCGCGCTCGACCACGTGATGCTCATGAAGGGCGCCGACTCGACCGGCCTCATCCCTGCCGACCAGGTCTACTTGATCCCGAAGGCGCCGCTGAAGACCTCGACGAAGTACACGGTGAAGATCGGCGGCACGAGCGGCGGCGCGGCCTTCAGCAAGACCTGGGTGTTCACGACCGGCACGAAGTAGGCTCGCCCGGTCCGCCGAGGAGCGCGTCGAGCTCGGCGAGGATCCGCGGGACGGACGCGAGCAGCTGGTGGTCGTCGTCGACCTCCACCAGACGGGCGTGCGGCGTCCGCGCCGCGAACGTCCGCGAGAGCTCCGGCTCGACGGTGGCGTCGCGCTGACCGTGGATCACGGTGACTGGCTGCGCGATCGCGGGGAAGTCGGTGTCGACGGCGGCGCAGTCCTCGATGAAGCCGAAGTCGACCGCCAGCGGAGGCCCGCCGGTGTGGTCGTCGTAGGCGTAGACCCCGGCGTGCTGCCAGCGCGCCCACTCGGTCTCGCCGAGGCGACCGCGCCAGCGCTCGGCGACGCGGAACGCGGGCGCGAGGAGCAGGACCCGTGCGATGCGGGGCTCTCGCGCGGCCGCGTGCGCCATGGTGAGGCCGCCGAGCGAGCTGCCCACGCCGAGGACCGGACCGTCGGTAGGCAGGGCGGCCAAGGTGGTAGCGATCATCGCGGAGAGGCGGAGTCGATCGCGGTCGGGGACGCGCAGGTCGAGGAGCGTGCAGCCCACGCCGCGCGCCTCGCAGTGGGCCTTCACCGCGCGGCCCTTGCTCGACAGGGGACCGCTCGCGAAACCGTGGGCGTAGAGGACGTTCATGGGGAGAGACTTCGGTGCCCGCCAAATCAGGTTGACTCGGGCGGAGCAGACGCTAAGGTTCGCGTCCTCGCAAGGGGCTGTAGCTCAGCTGGGAGAGCGCTAGAATCGCACTCTAGAGGCCGCGCGTTCGATCCGCGTCAGCTCCACCGAAACGAGACAGCGCCGCCAGGTCCCCTTGGCGGCGCTGGTGTTTTTGCCGCCGCGTAGCTCTTTTCGCAGCGACTGACCCTTGCCGACCCGGGCCGGTCCCGGGCATCTTGGGGCCGTCGTGGAGGCGCGCTGGAAGGACCGTGTCGAGGAGCCGCTCAACCGGTTCTACCGCTACCCCGTCGCACGGTTGATGGTCCGGGGGCTCCTGCGCACCCGCGTCTCTGCCAACCAGGTCACCGCGATCCAGCCGTTCATCGCGCTGGTCGCCGCGTTCTGCCTCACCATCCCGGGCTACCGCGGCCTCCTGCTCGCGGTGCTCGTGTTCGAGCTGCGCACGGTGCTCGACTGCGCGGACGGCACGCTGGCGCGCGCGCGCGGCACGGCGAGCCCGTCGGGACACGCCATCGACGGCATCTGCGACTGGCTGTCCACCGTGATCCTGCACGGGGGTCTGCTCGTACGGCTGACCCAGACCACCCTGCCCGCAACGACGTTCGGCATCTCGCTCGGGGTGCGGGCCGTGCTGTGCCTCGCCCTCCTCCAGGCCGCGCTCCGCAGCTTCGCCGCCGACCACTACCTCAACCACCTGGGCCCGATCTTCGACCGCGGGCGGGACGAGAGCGAGGCGGCCCTGCGCGCCAAGATCCAGAAGGGCACGCCGGGGTTCTTCGCCGCGGCCGAGATCTTCATCGGCCGCATGGGTCACCTGGTCCTGCAGGGCAAGTGGGTCACGGGCGACGCCGACGACGACGGCCAGGCCGAGCCGCATCCCCTCCACGCGTACAAGGATGCACCTGGTACCCGCCTGCTCGCGACCGTGTGGAGTCTGTCGAGCGGCGATGCCTATCTGTCGTGGCTGATGCTGAGCCTGGCGCTCGACGCGGCGTGGCAGGGGCAGGTGCTGTTCGCGACCGTGGGCTTCGCGCAGATCATCGTGCTCGTCCTGGTCACGGCCGCGTGGGTCAAGAGGCGCAGCGCGTAGCGAATTCTCCGAGCCATCGTGCTATTCGTGGCCGATGTCCGGGGACCGCGCGCGGCATCGTGACGAGGCGTCGGCCGGCGCGCCGGGCGTCGACGGCGACATGCCCGTGCCGCGGACCGCAGAGCCCTCCGAGGTGCTGCGCGCCGCGGCAGACGCCACCGATCGCGGGCTGCGCGCGGCGATGGCCACCGTGCTCGCGCGGCGCGGCTCGGCCCCTTCGAGCCCGGGCCAGAAGCTCGTGTTGATCGAGGACGCGGAGGCCCTCGTCGCCATCGGCACCGTGGGCGGCGGCGCCGTCGAGTACACCGTGCTGCGGGCGCTGCGTGGGTTCCTCCGCGACGATACCGAGGCCAAGGTCCAGACCTTCCGCCTCGGCCCCGAGCTCGGCATGTGCTGCGGCGGCCAGACCGATCTGCTGCTCGAGCCGCTCGTCGCCGCCACCCCGGCCCTCGTGGTCGGCGGCGGGCACATCGGCGCGCTCGTGGCGCCACTGCTCGCCCAGTGTGGGTTCCGGGTCGTGCTGTGCGACGATCGCGACGGCGTCGTCGACGAAGACGCGGTCGAGCCGCGCCTGCGTCGCGTGCAGGGCGACTTCCTCTTCGCCGGCAAGGACGTGCCGCGCACGGGCGCGGTGCTCGCGATGACCCACGACCACCAGCTCGACCAGCGCGTGGTCGAGTGGGCGTTGCGCGAGGGCTTCGCCTTCGTGGGTGGCGTCGGCTCCCGCGCCAAGGCCGCCCGCACCCGCGCGCGCCTCGAGCAGAAGGGCTTCTCCGAGGAGGACATGGGCCGCGTGCACATGCCACTCGGTGTCGACATCGGCGCGCGCGCGCCCGCCGAGATCGCCGTGTCGATCGTGGCGGCCATGGTGGCGTTCCGAAGGGGCCGACCGTGAACGTCGCGGTGGTGCTCGCGGCGGGGAACGGCTCGCGCGTGGGTGGGCCGAAGGCGCTCCTGCTCGTCGACGGCGTGCCCCTCGCGGCCCTGCACGCGCAGCGCCGGCTCGCGCGGGAGGCGGATCGCGTGGTGCTGGTCGTGCGACGCGAGGTGGCCCACGTGCTCGCGCCGCTGCTCCCCGAGCGGGTGCGCGTCGTGGAGAGCGAGGAGGACGACGCCCTCGGCCCGGCGGGGTCGCTGCGGGCGGCGGTCCGCGCCGAGGCGTTCTCGGCCGACGACCACTTGCTCGTCACGCCCGTCGACGTGATGCCGGCCACCGCCCGCGTCGCGCGCACGCTGCTCGCTGGCCTCGAGGAACACGACGCCGCGCGCCCCGAGCGAGGGCACCCCATCGCCCTCCGGGGATCGGTGCTCGACGGCGCGTTCGCCGCGCGTCCGGAGCCGCTTCGCGCGGTGCTGGCCCGCCTCGCCGATCGCTGCGCCACCGCCGCCGGTCTGGTCGGCGAGCGCGACCTCGACACCGTGGAAGACGTGGTGCGCCTCACCGGCTCTCCGCCGACCTTCTTCTCCCCCCGCAGCGAAGGAACCGCATGATCATCGGACGCAGCGTCCCGCGCATCGACGGCCACGCCAAGGTCACCGGCAAGGCTGTCTACGTCGACGACCTCCCGCCCCGCCCCGGCGAGCTGTGGGGGGTCACCGTGCGCTCACCCGTCGCCCACGGCACGCTGCGGGGCATCGAGCTCGACCCGGCCTTCGACTGGTCGGACGTCACCGTGGTCACGGCCGAGGATCTGGCGGCGATGGGCGTCGAGAACCTCGTCGCGCTGATCGAGGAGGACCAGCCGATCCTCGCCCACGGCGTCGTGCGCCACGTCTACGAGCCGGTCGCGCTCGTGGCCTGCGCCGACCGCGAAAAAGCCGAGCGCGCCCGCGCCGCGGTGAAGCTGCTGGTCGACCCGCTGCCCGCGGTGCTGAGCCTCGACGAGGGCACCGCGGTGCAGAAGAAGTACCGCATCGATCGCGGCGACGTGGACGCGGCCCTCGCGGCCAGCGAGGTCGTGATCGAGGGCACCTACCGCGTGCACCACCAGGAGCAGCTCTACATCGAGCCGCAGGGCGTGGTCGCGAGCTGGCACGAGGGGCAGACGCCCGTGGTCCACGTGGCCGGGTCGCTGCAGTGTCCGTACTACGTGCACAAGGCCCTCAAGAAGGCGTTCCACCTGGTGGACGACGCCGCGGCCCGCGTCGAGCAGACGGTCACCGGCGGCGGCTTCGGCGGCAAGGAGGAGTACCCCTCGATGATCGGGCTGCACGCGGCGCTGCTCGCGCGCAAGTCGGGTCGCCCGGTGCGCCTGATCTACGGCCGCAAGGAGGACATCGAGGCGACCACCAAGCGCCACCCCGCGGTGTGCAAGGTCACCCTCGGGTGCAAGCGCGACGGCACGTTCGAGGCCATCAAGGTGGATGTCGTGATGGACGGCGGCGCCTACGTCACGCTGACGCCGGTCGTGCTCTCCCGCGGCACCCTGCACGCGTGCGGCGCCTATCGCTTCGCGCACCACCGCGTCGAGTCGCGCGCGGTCGCCACCAACACCCCGCCCAACGGCGCCTTCCGCGGGTTCGGCGCGCCCCAGACCATCTGGGCCGTCGAGCGCCACGTCGACGCGGTGGCCCGCGCGCTCGGCCGCTCGCCGATCGACCTGCGCCGCCAGAACCTCCTGCAGAAGGGCGATCTCACGTCGACGGGCCAGGTGCTCGACGTCTCGGTCGGCGGCCAGGAGTGCCTCGACGCCGCGACCAAGGCCGCCGATTTCGACCGGCGCGCCAAGGACCTCGAGGCCTGGAACGCCGCCGAAGCCGCCGCCGGACGCCGCAAGCGCCGCGGCCTCGGCATCTCCACGTTCATGCACGGCGCGGGCTTCACCGGCTCGGGCGAGCACCGCCTCAAGGGCAAGGTGCAGGTCGACCTGGAGCGCGGCGGGCGCCTGCGGGTGCGGAGCGCGTCGACCGACATCGGTCAGGGCACCGAGACCATCTTCCAGCAGATCGCCGCCGAGGCCGCCGGGCTCGCGTTCGAGGACGTCTCGTTCGAGAACCCCGACACGAGCAAGGTGCCGGACAGCGGGCCCACGGTCGCCTCGCGCACCGTCATGGTCGTGGGCTCGATCGTGCAGAAGGCCGCCGCCGCCGTCGCGGGTCACGTGCGCGCGAAGGCCGCACCGGGCGAGTCGTTCGCCGCCGCGGGCGACCGGCTGCTCGCCGCGGGCGACGCCGAGACCAAGTGCCTCGTGCAGTACGTGCCCCCGCAGTCGCGCGCGTTCGACGACGCGACCTACCAGGGCGACGCGTACCCCTGCTACTCGTGGGCGTGCGACGTGGCCGAGGTGGAGGTCGACCTCGACACCTTCGAGACCCGCGTGCTGCGCCTGTTCACCGCGCACGACGTGGGCAAGGCCATCAACCCCGTGCTCTGCGCCGGCCAGGTGGAGGGCGGCACGCTGCAGGCGATCGGCTGGGCGATCCACGAGGCGCTCGTGTGGCGCAAGGACGGCTCGATCGCCAACGCCCGCATGACCAACTACATCGTGCCCACCTCGGTCGACGCGCCGGAGTTCCACACGACGCTCGTGGAGGTGCCGTATCCGAACGGCCCTGGTGGCGCGAAGGGCGTCGGCGAGCTGCCCATGGACGGCGGCGCACCCGCGGTGGCCAACGCCATCGAGCACGCGCTGTCCGCCGATCTGCGCTGGGGGGCCGGCGTGCTCCTGCCCGATCTGCCCCTTTTGCCCGAGAACGTGTTCGAGCGCGCGCGTCGCGCGGAGGTGGTGTCGTGAAGCTGCAAGTGAACGGTGTGATGCGCGAGGTCGAGGCCTCGCCCACGGCGCGCCTCCTCGACGTCCTGCGCGGCCCGCTCGGGCTCACGGGCACCAAGGAGGGCTGCGGAGAGGGCGAGTGCGGCTCGTGCACCATCCTCCTCGACGGTCTGCCGGTGAACGCGTGCCTGGTGCTCGCCGGTCAGGCCGAGGGGGCGGAGATCCTCACGGTGGAGGGCCTCGCGGGCGAGCACCTGGCGCCGCTGCAACAGTGCTTCGTCGACGACGGCGGGGCGCAGTGCGGGATCTGCACCCCGGGCATGCTGATCGCGGCCGAGGCGCTGCTGCGTCGGACCAAGGCGCCCGACGACGCCGAGATCCGCGAGGCCATCGCCGGCAACATCTGCCGCTGCACCGGCTACCAGCGCATCGTCGACGCGATCAAGCACGCGGCCTCCGTGCGCGCGGAGGGCGCCTCGTGAGCGCGCTCGGCGACGCCTTCGTCCGTCCGCGCGAGCTCGGCGAGGCCTGCGCAGTGGTCGCCGACCTGGTCGCGCGCGGCGTGCCCCACCACGTGCTGGCGGGCGGCACCGACCTCGTGGTCGAGTCGCACCTGCGGCCGCCGTCGGCCGTGGCCCCCCCCACGACGACGCTGGTGGACGTCTCGCGAGTGCCGGAGCTCCTCGCCTTCGAGGTGCGCGGCGACACGATCCGGCTGGGCGGTGGAGTGACCTTCCTCACGGTGCGCCGCGCCGCCGCGCTCGCGCCGCTACGGGTCCTCGTCGAGGCCGCGAAGGACGTGGGCGCGATCCAGATCCAGGCGCGCGGCACGCTGGCCGGCAACGTCGTCACCGCCTCGCCGGCCGGCGACGGCGTGGCGGCGCTGATGGCGCTCGAGGCCGTGGTCGGCCTCCGCTCGGTGCGCGGGGAGCGCGCGGTGCCGCTGCGCGACTACTACCAGGGCTACAAGAAGACCGTCCGCGCCGGGGACGAGCTGGTCGCCTGGCTCGACGTGCGGGTCCCATCGAAGGACGCGTTCCAGAGCTGGCGCAAGGTGGGCACGCGGCTCGCGCAGGCGATCAGCAAGGTGGCGCTCGCCGCCGTGGTCGAGCGGGACGGCGAGACGATCCGGCGCGCGCGCTTCGGCATGGCCTCGGTCGCGCCGACCACCGCGCCGCTCGCCCACGTGGAGCGCTACCTCGAGGGGCGCTCGACGCGCGGCCTCGACCTCGCCGGCCTCGACGCGGCGGTGGACGCCGACGTGAGCCCGATCGACGACGTGCGCTCCACCGCGGAGTACCGGCGCCACGTCGCGCGCGCGCTCGTCCGTGAGGTCGCGCGCGGACTCGCCCCGGGATAGCCGACCGCGCACTTCTCCGCGGATTCTCGCGGGGCGCCGACGTCGGCCTCAAGGTCGGGAGCGGAGGTCCGTTCTCCCGATCGGGTGCCATCGTGCCCCTCGCTGGAGGAGGACCCCATGAGACTCTGGATGTTCGGTCTGACGGGTGCGATCGCGCTCGGCGCCACGACCGCGCGCGCGCGCACGACGCTGGACGGCCCGCCGATCGACGCGACCTCCGCGAAGGCCAAGGAACACTTCCGGCTGGGCGTCCTCGGCAGCGTCGGCTTCCCCCGACCGCTCTCGGTCGAGGCCCTGTTCAAGGTCGAGCGCGCCGTCGCGCTGGGCGTCGAGTACGGCACTCTGCCCGCCACCCGCGTGCTCGGCATGGACCTGCGCTACCAGTCGGTCGCGGCCGACATACGCATCTTCCCGCTCCAGAGCTCGTTCTACCTCGGCCTGCGGATCGGCCGGCAGCGCGTCGAGGGCGGCACCACGGTGAGCCTCGGGTCGTTCGCCCCGACGACCTACACCCTCACCACGGAGACGTTCTTCATCAACCCGCGGATCGGCTTCCTCTACACGAGCTCGTCCGGCCTGAGCGCCGGCATCGAGGCCGGCCTGCAGTTCGTCTCCAACCACCGCACCACGTCCAACCTGCCGAGCGGCGTGCAGGTGCCCGAGCCGCTCTCGAGCGTGATGGACACCCTCGGCACCAAGACCCTCCCGACCCTTTCGCTGCTGCAGCTCGGGCTCCTGTTCTAGGCGCCTAGTCCAGGGAGAACAGAGGCTGCGCAGCGAGCTCGGTCGACGCGCCGATGGCCGGCGGCGTCCAGCGCACATAGCGAGTTCCCTGCCAGGCGACGAAGCCACGGGAGGCCGCGTCGACGTCGTCGGGGAACGTGAAGGTGACGGCGTCGGGCCGCCCTTCGGGGGTCGTCGATCGCACGGTGACCGTCACGTCGGGCAGCACGATGCGCTCGCCGAGGGCGAACCGGCGATCGGGATCGGTCGCCAGCATCTCGAGGGGACCGCCGAAGATCGCGCCCACCGTGCGCAGCTCCAGCGTCACCGCGTCCAGGCGTCGCACGGCGAGTGGTCGGATCCCGATGCCGAGCCAGCTGAAGATGCGTGGCGTCGGCGACCCCGCGCGCGTGCGGTGCACCGGCGCGTAGGCCGTGAAGAAACCGGGCCCGTTGACCACGTAGAGCGCGGGCCGCCGCCCGAGGTCGTCGGGGATCGACTCCGAGAGCCCGCGCAGGCGGTGCTCGAGGAGCGCGAACTGACAGCCGGTGACCACGAACAGGATCGGGCCGAGGAGCAGGCGTCCGCCGACGATCCACGTGGCCCACGCCCGCAGGCTCCCGCGGAGCCCACCTTCGAGGAGCCGGGCGACCAGGCGCGCCTGCAGACAGACGAGCATGACCCCGGCGATGGTGAGCAGGCGTCCGCTCGGGAACGTCGCGCAGCCCGGCAGCACCGAGAGCACCGCCGCGGCGAGGAAGAACCGGTCCAGGCGGTCGGTCAGCGCGCGCACCGCGAACGCGAGCGCGAGGCACGCGAGCCCCAGCAGCGCGACCCGCACGCCGAGCCCGACGGCGGGCCAGGCGTCGGGAAGCGGGGCGCCGAGCTCGCTGCCGAGCAGCAGCGGCAGGTGCACGACCGCACCCCGCGCGAACCGGAGAGGGTCGGCGAGTGGGTCGGTGTAGCCGGCCGAGTGGCGCACGCCGCCCCCGACCGCGCGGTAGAGCACGGCCCAGCCGACGAAGAGCGCGCCGTACGGCACGAGGAAGCGAAACGGACGTGGGCGCGGGTCGACGAACCAGGCGTGCGCCGCGAGCACGCCGAGCGCGGCCAGCGCCGACTCGCCACCGAGCAGCGAGAGTCCGAACAGCAGCGGCCCGAAGAGGACCGAGCCCTCTCTCTTCGCGGCCCGATCGTGCAGCAGGATCGCGCCGAGCGCGAGGGCCCCCGCGATGAGCGAGTTGCGCTGCGCGATCCAGCCGACCGTCACCCCGCGAGCGCAGGAGATCGCATAGAAGAGCGCGGCGAGCCCGCGGGCCGGGCCCGACAGGAAGCGGCCGACCAGCGCGCTCGCCACCGCGAGCAGCACGCCGAACCACAGGATCGAGTGCAGGTGCATGGCAGCGGGGGTGCCCGGGAACAGCTGGTGATCGAGCGCGTGCGACAGCGACGCGAGCGGCCGCACGAAGGCGACGCGCACGTCGAGGTCGGTCCACCAGGCGACCACGCCCCGGTCCATCAGCGCCTTGGTGTGGGCGGGCGAGCCGTCGAAGAAACGGAACACGTCCCACGCCGCGAGGCGGAACTCCGGCCAGGCAGGGTCGCCGCGCAAGGCGATGGCGTGCCAGTGGTCGTCGACCTGGAAGCCTCCGGCGAGCGTCGGCAGCGAGAGCGCGACACCGGCGATCACGGCCCGACGGGGCGCGCGCGGATCGGCGGCGAACCGCTGCAGCGCCGCGAGCACGCTCACACGGGGGTTCTCGGCCAGCCCTCGTCGTCGCGCACCGAGCGCTCGACCGCCTTCATGACCGCGAGGGCGAGGTCTTCGCGCCAGGGGCGGGTCACGATCTGCACACCGACCGGCAGCCCGGTGCTGGCCGCGTCCACCTCGGCGGCGCGCTTCTCGAAGCGGCCGCTCCCCCCTTCGCGTCGCGCTTCTTCGGCGCGCACGCGGGTGACCGGGACGATGCCGGCGGGGAACTGCAGCACGTTCCACAGCATGCAGTGCGAGCCGGCGAGCGCGAACTCCTTGCCCGCGAGGTGGGGCAGCGCCGGGGTGGCGAACGGTGGGCACAGGATGGCGTCGATGGAGGCCGCGTTCATGGCCGCGAGGACCTCGAAGCGATACGCGCGGAGGGCCGCGGTGAGCCCCCAGAACGCCTCCGCGCTCTTGGGCCCGGCGACGTCCAGCAGGCGCGCCGCGTGCTCCTCGCCGAACGCGCGCGCGACCTTGGCGAGGCCGCCGCGGACCTGGGCGGGCAGGCGGTTGAGACGCATGAGGCCGGTGAGGATCGGGTCGACCTCACCGCCCTCGAGGCCCTTGCGGATGATCTCGCTGCCGTCGGCGCTCATCGCGGCGAAGTAGAGGAAGATGTGCTCGGCGATGCGCGGCGGGGTGAACGGCACCACGCGCACGCCGTGCTCGTCGAGGGCGCGACGGGCCCGCTCGACACCGCGCGCCACCGCCGTGGAGGTGCGCACGAGGCCGTCCTCGAGGTAGTAGCCCACGCGCAGCCCAGCGAGGTCGATGCCGGTGGGGTCGGGCGCCGCGAGCGGCGGCACGCGCGGATCGTCCTCGCTCATGCGCTCGTAATCGACGCCACGGAACAGGAGCGAGACGTCGTCCACCGACCGCGCCATGGGGCCGATCTGCCCCCGGATGGCCTCCTGGCCGGCGAGCGCGGTGTTGGAGCCGCGGTTGCTCCAGCGGTCGAGCGTGGGCTTGAACCCGACGATGCCGGTGAAGTGCGCGGGGCACCGGATGCTGCCCCCGATGTCGGTGCCCACGCCGAGCGGCGAGAGCCCGGCGGCGAGGGCGGAGGCCTCGCCCCCCGACGAGCCACCGGGGGTGTGGGCCAGGCTGAACGGGTTGTTGCACTGGCCGAACAGCGGGTTGTGGCTCTCGTGCGACATCAGGTACTGCGCGACGTTGGTGCGACCGAGCAGGATCGCGCCCGCCTCGCGCAGCGCCTTGACCATGCCGCCGTCGCTGGCCGCGCGGTGGGAGAGCCGCGACGGCACGCCCATCGTGGAGGCGCGACCCGCCATGTCGACCGATTCCTTCACGGTGACCGGCAGCCCGTGGAGCAGCGAGCGCGGCCGGTCCCTCCGACGCTCCTCGTCGGCGCGGCGCGCGGCCTCGAGGGCGTCGTCGTGGAACACCGTGGTGAAGGCACGCAGCGTGCGGTCGCGCTGGTCGATGCGCTCCAGGTGCGCCCGCACGAGCTCCACCGACGTGACCTGCCCGGCGTCGAGGAGGGCGCGCATCTCGGTCGCGGCGATCGAAGTGAGATCCATGCGGCCGGCACGTTGCCACCGCGCCCGCCGGGACACCACAGGGGGGCGTGCTACCCTTCCGGGGCGTGCGGAGAGGGTTGCTGGTCGCCTCGTGGGTGCTCGCCTGTGCCCTGCCTGCGCTCGTCCTCACCGGCACGGCCGGCGCCGGCGACTCGCTCGAACCGAAGGACATCCTGACGGTGATGGCCAAGCGGCGCCTCGAGATCCGCAAGATCTGCTGGGATCCGCCGCCGGCCAAGCCGGCCACGTCGGTCAAGGTGGACGTCACGGTCGGCCCCACCGGGGTGGTCACCGGGGCCGTGGCGCGGGAGCCCGCCGGCTCCACCACGGTGATCGAGTGCGTGGTCGTGGAGGTCAAGAAGACCGTCTTCATGAGCTCGGCCAAAGGAGGCTTCTTCCGCTGGCCGTTCGTCTTCCGCTAGCATCCCCCCCCATGACGATCACCGCCGGGATCTCGGCGCTCGACGCCTCCGAGTGGGCGCTCCTGCGCGAGCAAGTGGCCACCATCCAGCTCGTGCTCAAGAAGCGCTACTCCGCCACGCTCGACCAGTCCCCCAAGGACCTCGACCTCTTGCAGCGACTGCTCGACGATCGCGTCTACGACGAGACCGACACCGACGCGGTGACCGCCATGGGCGCGGTGCTCGGCAACGTGCTCGAGCGCCAGTTCGGGCTCAAGTGGCACGCCCAGGACGACGAGCGCGGTCGCACCTTCGGCGTCTACTTCAAGGGCGCCAAGCAGGACGTGTTCATCGCCCCGGCGCGCCTGCTCCGCGGGCACATGATGGCGGGCACCGCGTTCCGCATCGCCGACATCGTCAAGCGCGCGAAGGACGAGGTCGCGCGCTGCAAGGTGCTCTGAGTCTCGGAGGGGAAGCTGTCCGTCGCCGAGCCCGGCGGCATCCGGTGCTAGGTCGCGGCGGTCGCGAGCTTGTACCCGGTCCCGTAGACCGTGAGGATGTAGACCGGACGATCGGGCGAGGGCTCGATCTTCTTGCGCAGCTTCACGACGAAGTTGTCGACCGTGCGGTTGGTCGGGTTGGCGTCGAGGCCCCAGACCTTGGCGAGGATCTCGTCGCGCGACACCGGAACGCCGGCCTTGGCGTGCAGCAGGCGCAGGAGCTCGACCTCGTAGAACGACAGCGGCTCCACGGCCTTGCCGCGGCGCACCTGCTGGGTGCTGAGGTTCACCTCGGCGTCGCCGATGAGGAAGGTCTCGGGTGCGCCCGGAGCGAGCGCGGCGCGGCGGAAGATCGCGCGGATGCGGGCGACGAGCTCGTTCACGCTGAACGGCTTGGTCACGTAGTCGTCGGCGCCGACCGAGAGGCCGCGCACCTTGTCGGCC
The DNA here is from genome assembly GCA_964624885.1 of uncultured Polyangiales bacterium. GTDB lineage: Bacteria > Myxococcota_A > Polyangia > Polyangiales > JADJMO01 > JADJMO01. The sequence continues at coordinate 18,793 of CAZUZY010000020.1, forward strand.
TCCTGGGCGCGCGCCGTGAGCATGATGATGGGGACCAGCGGGTCGAGCCGCCGCACCTCTTCGCAGACCTGGTAGCCGTTCACGTCGGGCAGCATCAGGTCGAGGATCAAGCAGTCGGGCCGGCCGGTCTTGGCGAGGTTGATACCGTCGCGGCCCTTGCCCGCGGTCTCCACCTCGAAGCCCTCGAACTCCAGCGCATCCTTGAGCCCCATCGCGATGTGGGGCTCGTCCTCGATGACCAGGATGCGCTTCTTGCTCATGGCCTTCAGCGCCCCTGGTAGTTCGGCTTGCGCTTCTCTCCGAACGCGCGCAGCGCCTCGTCGCGGTCCTCGGAGACCAGCGTGCGCTCGTACGCCAGGATCTCGAGCTGCATGCCGGTCGCGAGGTCGGTGTCGAGCCCGGCGTCGATCGCCTCGAGCGCCGCGGCGGCGGCGATCGGCGCGCCCTCGAGGACAGGGGCGAGGAGGCCGAGCGCGCAGTCCACCGCCGACTGCCCAACCTCCGCGACGCGATTCACCAGGCCGAAGCCGAGCGCCTCGTCCGCGGTGAGCCGCCGGTTGGTGAGGATCAGCTCCTTGGCGCGCGCCTCGCCGACGATGCGCGGGAGCTTCTGCGTGCCGCCCGCGCCGGGGATGATGGCGAGCGACGTCTCTGGAAGGGCGAGCACCGCGCCCTTCACGGCCACCCGCAGGTCGGCCATCAGCGCGAGCTCGAGGCCGCCGCCGAGGGCGACACCGTTGAGCGCGGCACACACGGGCTTCGGGCTCCGGTCGAGCGCCCCGAACTCGCTGCGGTAGAGCCGCACGATCTCGCGGACCTGGTCCTTGGACAGCGCCTGGCGCTCCTTGAGATCGGCGCCGGCGCAGAACGCCTTCTCACCCGCGCCGGTGACCACGATCGCGCGCACCGCCGGGTCCGTGGCCGCCGTGCGGGCGGCAGCGCCGAGCTGCTCGATGAGCTCGCGCGAGAGCGCGTTCAGGCGCTCTGGGCGGTCGAGGGTGAGGACGAGGGCAGAGCCGCGGAGCTCCGCGCGGAGGGGGCCGTTCGGGTACACGGCGGGGGGATACCAAGCCTCGGCCGGGCGGCAAAGGCTACGGCGGGGTGCGCGTGTCGGGCGGCACGACGGTGGTGGGGTCGACCCAGACCCGGCCGTCGCAGAGGCGCACCGCGAAGTGGCTCAAGCCGCGCTGCGCCGGGCCCTCGAGCCGCTCGCCGTTCTTGCCGAAGCGCGAAGCGTGCGCCGGGCAGCGGCTCGTGCCGTCGGGGTCGAGGAACAGCGCCCCACCCATGTGCGTGCACACCGCGGACATCGCATAGACACCGGATGCATCGCGCGCCACCACGAGGCGGACGTCGGCCTCGACGAGGCGCGCGGCGCCGACCGCCGGGACCGGACCGGCGTCGAGGCTCCCGGCGGGCTTGCAGGTCGCCGCGTGGACCGCGCGCGGCGCGCAGGCGAGGCAGCCGGCCAGCAACGCGGTTCGCCGCTGCATGTCACCACCCTAGCGCCGAGCCCGCCGCGCGCCACGTGGACGATTGGCCCGCGCCGGAATAGCGTCGCCCATGACCAGACCCCGCCTGACCTACTTCGACGCGCCGGTGAGCCGCGGTGAGGAGTGCCGCCTCGCGCTGCACCTCGCCGGGGTGGAGTTCGACGACCACCGGCTCACGCGCGAGCAGTGGGCCGCGCTCAAGCCGACGACCCCGTTCGGGAGCGTGCCCGTGCTCGACTGGCCCGGGAAGGCGCCGCTCGGGCAGTCCAACGCCATCCTCGTCTTCGTCGGTCGCCGCCACGACCTGCACCCGAAGGACGACTTCGAGGCCGCGCGTCACGAGGCGATGATGGGGCACGTCGAGGACCTCCGCGCGGCGATCACCCCGACCATGCGCATGACGGACGAGGCCGAGAAGAAGCGGGCGCGTGAGCAGCTCTCAGCCACCTACATCCCGGCCTGGGCGGCGTACGCCGAGCGCCAGATCGCCGAGGACGGCCCGTTCTTCGGCGGCGCCGCGCTGCAGGTCGTCGACCTCAAGATCCTGATGATCGTCCGCTGGCTGAAGAGCGGCGCGCTCGACCACGTCCCTTCCACCGTGCTCGACGGCGCGCCGCGGCTGCACCGCGTGCACGACGCGGTCGAAGCGCACCCGCGCGTCCGCGCCTGGTACGCGAAGCGCGCCTGAGAGAGGAGCATCCGCTCAGGGGCCGGCCGTGCCGACGCCCTTCCAGTTCATGGTCTTGGCGCCGGTGCGGAAGCCGACCACGCGACCCTTGGCGTCCTTCACCACGTCGACCGCGACCCGGGGACACTGCCAGGGCTCGGTCGCGCCTGCGGCCGCCGCGCCCTCGACGGTGGTCACCTTCTCGGCGTGGCCGGACACCCACCGAGACACGTCGATGCTCGTCACCGGGCAGCTCGGCCCGCCCGTGCTGCGATACGGGTGCGGGGGACAGTGCGCGTGCTCCACCTCGTCGGTGTCGAGGAACAGGAGGCTGCCGTCGTCGGCCTCGTGGGGCCCACCCGGCACCTCGCCCACGCGGACGAAGGCGTCGCCCTTGCGCAGGAGGACCTGGGTCGCGATGCCCGTCTCCCACTTCGGCGCGGCGGGGTCCTTGTCCAGATCCGGGTTGCGACGCACGTCGAAGCGGACGAGGGCGTCGCGCAGTCCGTCGCCGTCGACGTCCTTCATGAGCACCGTCACGAGGGGAGCGCCGCACTGGAGCTGCTTGCGCAGCGCGACCTCGTCACGGACGTCGTTGGCCACGTTCTCGGCCGGGTCCGGTCCCTGGTGGGCGAACATGCAGTCGAGCTTGCGGTAGAACTGCTGGTAGCGGACCTGGTGGGCGGCCTGGTTCGCGCGCGTCGCGTCCGTGTCGACGATCCGGACCACCACCGCCTTGCGCACGCACTTCTCTCCCGCGGCGAGCTTCACCAGCGTGGCGACCGAGCCGCGGAGGACGTCGCCGTCCTTGCCCTTCGCCGACCAGTGGAGCGTCTGGGTGCTGGCGTCGACCCGCGCGTCCCCGGGCAAGCCACGGAGCTCGTGCCGGACCTTGCCCGCCGGCTTGCCGCCCTTGGCGTCCTTCACCGAGAGATCGAGGGTGAACTCGGTCCCCGGGGCCACGGCGAGCTCGAGCGGCGTCACCGGCGCGCCCGCCTCGTCCGCCCACGTACCCGGCGTGGACGCGCGCAGCGGCGAGCACGAGAAAGCGTCGGCGGGCTCGACGTTCCAGCGCAGGTCCGGGCTCTCGTCGCAGGCCATCATGGGAATGGGGGGCGGCCCGACGTCGGCGACGGTGGTGCTCGAGGCCTCCGTCGCGGCGTCGATCGGGGCGAGGGGTTGCGCGTCGTCGTCGCGCTTCACGGCGACGGACTCGGACGGCTTCTTGCAGGCGAAGCCGGCGAGCATCGAAACGACGAGCACGGCGACCGTGCGACGAGCGGGCATCGTCACTTCCTCGCGAGCCACCAGATCAACAGCAGGACGAACACCACCACCGCGACCACGAGCGGGGTGCGGTTCGGGGGGGGCGGCGCGAGCGGGGCCTCGACGGGGCGGGCGAGCGCCGCGGGCTCCTTCGCCGGCTCTTCGGTGGGCTCCGCGGGCGCCTCGACGGGGGCCGGTGCGGCAGCCTCCTCTTCGGCCTTCTTCGTCTCCTCTTCGGCCCGCTGCTGGGCCTCTTCCTCGGCCACCTTCGCCGCCCGCGCCGCTTCCTCGCGCGCCGCTTCCTCGCGCGCCGCTTCCTCGCGCGCGGCGGCCTCTCGCGCCTCCGCCTCGGCGCGCTCCTTCGCCTCCTCGGCCTCGCGCCGTTTGCGCTCCTCCTCGGCCAGAGCCGCCAGCGGCGCGCGCAGGTCTCGCACGATCGCCGGGTCGTCCACGGCGTGGATCGTCGTGTGCCCCAGCATCGGATCGAGGGCCAAGGTGCGGTCGAGCGCGCGCGCGTCGAACAGGCCCTCCTCGAGGTACTTGCCGAGGCGCGCCGGCTCGTCCGTGAGCACCTTCGCGAGCAGCTTCGCGTAGCCGACGAGATCCTCGTCGCCGAGCCCCTTGTCGAACTTGCGCAGCGAGCCCATCGCGTAGAGGCTGCCGCTCTTGAACGGCGCCTTGCCCGGGACATCACCGCCCGCGTGCTCCGCGTCGAGCACGACGATGGCGCGCTGCACGTGCTCGCGACGCAGCACGTCCTCCACGTCGGCGAGCGGCACAGCGGGCGTCTTGGTGATCGCCTCCGTCTCCCGCACCGCGAGCACCAACGCGCCGTCGCGCTCGAGGACGAAGCCCGCGAAGAAGACGAACAGCGCGCCGTCCCGTGCGTCGTGCGCGGCCTTCTGCAGCGGGCCGAGGACGTCCCCCGGCGACATCGGATCGGTCACCACGCGGACGCCGCCGAAGACCGTGTCGGCCAGGGCCTTGCCAACGAGCTTCGCGGCGTCGGGCGCCCCGGCGAGCTCGGGGAGCTTCTGGTAGCGACCGACTCCGACCACCAGCGCGGCCCTGCGGGGCTCCTCGGTACGAGCGGACATGTGACGGCAGGAGACAAGAACGCGCGGGTCCTGACAAGGACGACGGCGATCGGAGACGCCGCCGAGGGGACTCGAGTCGCCACCCACGCGCGCGGCGATCCCCGGATCCTACGGCGATCGCGGTCGGCATCGCCCGTGCAATCGCTCGACGCGATGGCCCCTCCCCTCGCGCGTCGGCAGCTCCTGCTCGGCCTCGGCGCCTCGTTGCTCGCGGCGCCGTTCACCTCGCTCCTGCGCACGCCCGCGCGCGCGGACGGCGGCAAGCGGGCCCGTCGCCTGCTGGTCTTCTTCTCCCCGAACGGCACCGTCCACGCCAAGTGGCGACCAACGGGCGGAGAGACCGACTTCGCGTTCCCGAAGGGCTCGATCCTCGAGCCGCTCGCGAAGCGCCGGGGCGACCTCGTCGTCCTCGACGGCGTCGACTTCAAGGGCTTCGACAACCACGAGCCGGGCATGAACGGGATGCTCACCGGCCAGGGGACGCTGACCCACGAGGGGCGCGGCGCGAGCGTCGATCAGTACGTCGCGAGCAAGATCGGGGCGGCGACGCGGTTCCCCTCGCTCGAGCTCGGCGTCCAGACCAGCGCGTGGGGTGGCAGCCGCCAGACCCGCATGTGCTACGCCGCCCCCGACACGTTCGTACCCCCGGAGGACTCGCCGAAGAACGCGTGGACACGCCTGTTCGGCGACCTCGGCAAGAAGCCGGGCGAGGTCGACGCGACCCTGGCCCGCCGCAAGAGCGTGCTCGACGTGGTGCGGGCCGACCTCGCCGATCTCCGCGCCCGCGTGGGCGTGACCGAGCAGCACAAGCTCGACGATCACCTCGAGGCGATCCGGGCGGTCGAGAAGACGCTCACGACACCGGTCGCCGCGTCGTGCACCGCGCCCGTCGCCCCGATCGACCTCGCCCTCCAGGCCCACGAGAACTTCCCCGCGCTCGGGCGCACCCAGAGCGACCTCGCGGTGCTCGCGCTCGCCTGCGGACTGACCAACGTCGCGTCGATCCAGTGGACCCACACCGTGAGCCCCACGGTGTTCTCTTGGCTCGGGATCGGCGACGGTCACCACGAGCTCTCGCACAAGCCGGACGAGAACGCGAAGGGGGTCGCCGACTTCGTCGCGGCCGAGCGGTGGTTCGCCGAGCAGTTCCTCTACGTGCTCGACAAGCTCGCGGCGATCCCCGAGCCCGACGGCAGCGGCACGCTGCTCGACACCACCCTGGTCGTGTGGGCCAAGGAGCTCGGCGACGGGCGCCTGCACGACGCCAAGTCGGTGCCGTTCGTGCTGGCGGGCCGCGCGGGCGGCGCGCTCCGGACCGGCCGCTACCTGAGATACCCGGGCGAGCCGCACCAGCGACTCCTCGTCTCGATCTGTCAGGCGATGGGCCTCACGAACCTCACCTTCGGCGATCCGTCCCACGGCGCCGGGCCGCTCGGAGGGCTCCTCGGATGAACGCACATCGCTGGCTCCTGACCGCGTCCCTCCTCGTGCAGGCCTGCGGGGGTGGCGAGGAGACTCCGCCGATCGTCGAGCCCTGCGCCGGGGATTTCGCCTGGTTCGAGACCAAGCTGTGGCAACCCATCCTCTCCGTGAAGTGCGTGGGGTGCCACAACGAGCAGGGCGTCGCCCGCGGCAGCCGGATGGTGCTCGTGGCCCCCTCCGACCCCGAGGCGGCGCGCAAGAACTACCCGGTGGTCCGCGCCATCGCCGACACCAAGCTCGGCGATCAATCGGTGTTCTTGCTGCGTCCGTCGATGACCCACCCCGACGGGCACCCGGGCGGCAACCTCTTGCCGGTCGGCAGCGCGGGCTACCAGGCGCTCGCCACGTTCGTCCGCCACGGCGAGGGGCGCTGCGGGCCGGACGTCACCACGACGAGCTGCACCGCCACCACCGTCGGCGCGCGGGTGCTGCGAAGGTTGTCCCGGAGCGAGTACGACGCGACCGTCGAGGATCTGCTCGGCGTGCCCTCGACCTACGGGCAAGCGCTCCCTCCCGATGTTGTCGTCGGCGGCTTCGACAACAACGGCGCGGCGCTGCGGGTGGGCCCCATCGTCGCCGAGAAGCTCGGTGTGGCGGCCGAGGCCCTCGCCGCGGCGGCGACGCTCCCCAAGCTCACGGCCTGCGCCGACGATCTGCCCTGCTTCGTGAAGACGTTCGGCAAGCGGGCGTTCCGGCGCCCGCTCACCGAAGCGGAGCTCACCCGCTACGGCAAGCTCGGGGACGCGCGAACGGTGATCGCCGGCATGCTGCAATCGCCCGCGTTCCTCTACCGCCCGGAGCTCGGCAAGGGGGCGAACCTCGATCCCTACGAGGTCGCGAGCGAGCTCTCCTACCTCCTGACCGGCACGATGCCCGACGCGGCGCTGTTCGCCGCCGCCGACGCGGGCAGGCTCGCCACCAAGGAGGAGGTCGTGGCAGAGGCCAAGCGCCTGCTCCGCGATCCCCGCGCCGCGCGGGCGATGGCGCGGTTCACCGGGCAGTGGCTCTACGTGGACCGCCTCGGCGCGGTCGCCAAGGACCCGGCCACCTACCCCGAGCTCACGAGCGACCTGAAGTCGGCGATGCTGAGCGAGACGCAGGCGTTCGTCGACCGGACGCTGCGCGTCGGCAACGGGACGTTCCGCGACCTCCTGCTCGCGGAGCACACCTTCGCGAGCCCGGCCCTCGCCGCCTACTACGGCCTCGCCGCGCCCGACGCCGACGGCAAGGTCGCGACCGGTCCGCTGCGGCGCGGCGTGCTCGGTCAGGGCGGTGTGCTCACCGTGCACGCGGTCGCCGCGAGCTCGTCGCCGATCCACCGCGGCAAGCTGGTCCGCGAGCGCTTCCTCTGCCAGAAGCTGCCACCCCCGCCACCCGGGGTCGTGGTGCAGCTGCCCCCACTCGATCCGAGCAAGTCCACCCGCGAGCGGTTCGCGGAGCACAGCAAGAACGAGCCGTGCAAGAGCTGCCACCGGCTGATGGATCCCATCGGCTTCGGCCTCGAGGGGTTCGACGGGATCGGCCGCGCCCGCAAGGACGACCACGGACACCCGCTCGACACCCAGGGCGAGATCGTCTCGACCGACCACACCGACGGCGCGTTCGAGGGGATCGACGGACTCGCCGGCAAGCTCGCCGACAGCGCCGACGCCCAGCGCTGTTTCGCGCTCCAGTGGGTGCGCTTCGGGTACGGGGTGGACGACGAGCCAGAGACCCAGTGCACGGCGGACCGCGTGACCTCGGCCTGGACCAAGGGCGGGCTGACGTTCGAGGCGCTGATCCTCGCGCTCGTCTCCGACCCGAGCTTCCTCGCGCGCCAGGGTGACGTCGGCGCGACGCCCACTCCCGACGCCGGCGTGCCGGCGGACGACGCCGGCGCGAGCGACGCCGCCGCCCCCGACCCGCCCCCGGACTCCCTCGTCGTCACGAGCAAGCGCGACGACTACGGCACCGGCTACTGCGACTACATCACCGTGATGAACGGCGGCCCGACCGCGCGCACCTGGACCGTTGCCCGGACCCCGGAGGGGACGATCACGAGCTCCTGGAAGAGCAAGCTCGTGACCAGCGCGACGGCGTGGACGTTCACCGGCGAGAGCTACAACGCGAGCCTCGAGCCCGGCGCCTCCACGGACTTCGGCTACTGCGCGAAGCGATGATCAGCGGGGGAGCGAGGCCGGGTACGCGCCGCGCAGCGCCCGACCGCGGATGCGCGCCACGTCCGCGGCCATCCGCAGCGCGTCGCGGACCACCCGCACCTTCGACGCGCCGTGGGAGTGCATGAAGACGGGTACGCGCACGACCGACAGGCCCCAGCGTTGCGCGAGGAACAGGAGCTCGGCGTCGAAGCCGAAGCCGGAGGTCGAGACCACGGCGAACAGGGCGCGCGCGACGTCGGCGCGGAAGGCCTTGAAGCCGCACTGGGTGTCCCGCGCGGAGAGGCCGAGCGCGGCCCCCACGAAGCCGCCGAAGACCATCGTCGCGAGCTTGCGCACGGGGCCGTAGGGGCCGAGTCCGCGTGGGTGCAGGTCCCGCGCGCCGACGGCGAGGTCGGCCCCCTCGCGCACGGGCGCGAGCAGGGCGTCGAGCTGATCGAGGGAGTAGGCGAGGTCGGCGTCGAAGAACGCCACGATGTCCCCCTGGGCCGCGCGCACACCCGCGGCCACGGCGGCGCCCTTGCCGGAGTTCTCGGGCAGCCGCACGCTGCGCACGCCACGCGCGGCGAAGCGGGCGAGCACGGCCGGGGTGTCGTCGGTGCTGCCGTCGTCGGCGACGATGACCTCGTAGGGACGCCCCGCGACCCAGGCGAGGACTTGCTCGAGGGTCTTCACCAACCGTTCGCCTTCGTCGAAGGCGGGGATGACGAGGGAGAGCTCCAAGGCTTCGCTCATCGTGCGCACGCGAGACCGAACGCGTCAACCAGCGCGCCAGCCCGCACGCGGACGCCGCGGGCCACGGAATCGGTCGGACACGAGAAGGAGACCTGCCCCGGCGTGCCGACGACGCCGACCAGACCCAGCGCGGTGGGCGTGGTCTCCACGCGATCGGCGACGCCGAGCGGCGCGCACCGCGGGGCGAGCCCCTCCACGAACTGCTTGGTGACCGCGGTGAAGCCGACGACCGCACTGCCGGCCGGACAGCTGGCGGTGACCGGAGGTGGGCCGAGGCCACCGAAGAAGGGGGTGTCCTCTCCGGCCGAGCCGTCTGCTCCCCGGCAGCGCGCACGTACGCGGGTGAGCACGCCGGCGTCGTTGACGGAGCCCTCGAGGGCGGCCACGTGCTGACCCTTGGGGCAGTCCCAGGTGAGCAGGCTCCCCCCCCCAGACCCGGACTGGCCGATGCTCACGAGCTCGCCCCAGTCGAGCAAGGCGCGCACGGCGGTGAGGTCGTCGGGCACGTAGCGCATGGGCGGCGAGAGCGGGTCGAACAGCCAGCCGTGGAGCCAGGTCTCGGGCTGCGGCGACGCGGCGAACGCCTCGAGGCGGGGCTCCGAGGAGTTGAGGTCGATGGCCACGATGCGCCGCTCGAACACCAGCGTCGGATGGATGCGGCTCAGCGACTGCAGGTCGTGCCGCTCCCCGAGGCGCCGCAGATCGGCGAGCACCACGACGTGCTCGGCGCGGCGCAGGAAGTCGGGGCGCGGGATGAGCTGGCCGGACCCCTCGAACGGGGTGTCGTGGTACCAGTGCACCTCGGAGCGCACGTCCATCGAGCCGTGGAACACGAACAGCGTCCGCTCGCGGGGATAGCGGGCGTGCAGCGCCTGCATCGCGCGCACCTCGACGCGGATGTCCGGGGTCGGGGTGAGGTACGCGGCGGTGCCCCGCGCGAAGCCCCACTGGAGGCGCGCGTAGGCGTAGCGTGCCTGCAACCCCACCCCGAGCAGCACGAGGCCGACGAGCACCGGGGCGAACCGCGTCCCCTTCGGTCGCTCGACCATGCGCTCGTGCAGCGAGACCACCACGTCGGCACCGCCGAGCGCGCTCGCCACGCCGAGCCAGTACGTCCAGTACGAGTGGATGGCCCCGGCGTTGCGGAACAGCAGCGAGTGGAGGACCTGCGCCGCGAAGAAGCAGGCCGGGATCAGGTCACGGATGTGCGCGGTGCCGGCGCGCAGGCGTCGCACGAGCAACGGCACCCACAGCGCGGTGACCGTCATCACGAGGATGCCGTGCAGGTCGAGCAGGCGCCGCAGCTGCACGCCGGCGTAGCCCTCCTTGGCCGCGGTGCGCATCAGGTAGGCCGAGCCCATGTCGCCGAGGCCGCCGCGCGTTCGCGCGATCCAGGCGAAGAAGCCGCCGAAGTTGGCGAGCACCACCAGCGAGAACACGACGACGAAGGTCCACTCCGCGCGCCAGCGCAGCAGCGGCCGGCCGGCGCGGAGGCCCTGCACGAAGGTGAAGAGCGCGAGGAAGAAGGCGATGTAGTAGGGCGGCCAGTCGAACTGACCCGCGAAGCTGACCGCGACGAGCGTGAGGACCAGGTGCCGCCTCTTTCGCTCCTCCCACCAGCGCGCGAAGGCCCAGGTGAGCAAGAGGGACCAGAAGATGGCCCCTTGCTCGTGGTCGATCATGTTGCCGAAGATCAGGTGCAGCGGCGTGAAGGCGTAGATGGCGATCGCGAGCAGGGCGTGCACCGGCCCCCAGTACCGCGCGGCGGTGCGCTGCAAGAGGACCAGCGTGGCCACCGAGTAGAGCATCGGCACGAGGCGCCCCACGAAAGGTGAGGGCGCGAACAGCTTGAACAGGAGGAGCAGGTGCCAGTGCAGCATCTGGGGGTGATGCGTGTAGAGCGCCTGCGGCGGCGGCCGCTCGAGGCCGGTGTGGTAGAGCGACTGCGCCCAGATGTGGAAGCGCAGCGAGTTGCGCGCGCCCTGGCAGAACGCGCTGCCGTTGAAGCCGTTGTGCCCGAACTGCCACGGCCCGGCGATGCCGTAGCAGACGGCGAGCACGAACCACGTGAAGACCAGCGCGGTCGCGATCGGGACGAGACGCCGGCCAAGGCCCATCGGGCCCTGACGCTAGTCGGCGACGACGCGCGTGGCGAGGGCGGTGATCCGCGATACCCTGGCTTGATGCGCCTCGCCTTCGTCGTCACCACCTCGCTCGCCGTCGGCGCGTGTCAGCCCAAGGGCGACCCCATCCAGACCGAGAACCCACCGCCGCCCAAGACGAAGTCGAGCGTCAGCGCGACCGCAAGCGCGACCGAGAGCGCCACCGTCGTCGAGACGCAGAACCCGCCGGCGCCGAAGGCCACGCGCAAGCGCAAGCACACGAGCGACGCGGGCATGGCCTGGAAGACCCCCAAGAAGCCGGTCGACTGGGCGAAGCTCAAGACGCTGAACCCGACCGATGCGGGCGGCCACCAGCTCTACGTGGCGAGCGACGACCGCTGCTTCTACGAGGTCACCCCGAAGGGCCCCATGCCGCCGATGCCCACCGGCGCGCGCTGGGTCGAGTCGGTGTTCGTGGACTGCCCCGCCGAGCTCGACGACCCGGCGTGGGATCACTGCGCCTACTCCACCCTGCACTCGGTGGCCGGCGAGAGCTATTGCCTCTGCCACTCGCTCGGCGGGAACCCGCCACCGCCCCCGAACGAGGTGGCGTGCCCGAAGAAGTGACCGGAGCGAGCCGCAGCCCCTCGCTCAGCGTTCCTCCGCGAACATGCGGAGCGCGTGCCTGCCGGCGCGGGTCGCGCGGAAGGCGTCGATCTCGCGGCGCATCGCCTCGGGGAGCGAGTCCTTGGGCGGCAGGTAGGCCCACTCGGGTGGCGCGACCACGGGCGCGGCCAGCGCCGCGAAGGCGAGATCCGCGGCGCTGAACCGCGTGCCGACCAGGTAGTCGCGGCCCTCGAGGCGGCCCGAGACCTCGGTGAAGATGGCGCGGATGCGCTCGAGCGACTGGGCGACGCGCGGCTCGGTGACCTGCATCGCGCGCTTCATCAGGCGCCGCATGACCGGCAGGGCCCGCGTGACGCGCCGCTGGACCTTCGGCGCGAGGCCGACCGTGAGCAGGTCCTCGCTCCTCCGAGCGTCGGGGAGCACGAACCCATAGGCCCAGCGGCGGGTGGCGGGGCCGAGCTTGCCGTCGAACAGCGCCTCGAGCTCCTCGACCTCGCGACGCTGCCCCGGGTCGGAGGGGTAGATGTGCAAGGCCTCGTCCATCCGGGCGTCGGCCCAGTGCAGGATGTCGCGGCTGTCGGTGAGCACGGCGCCCGCGGTCACCAGCAGCGGCACCGTCTTGCCGCGCAGCCGCAGGGTGGCCGTGAGGTGCGCGATCGGCGCGTGCGGCTCCTCGTCGTAGGAGACCTTGGCTCGGTCGAGGGCCCAGCGAGCCTTCTCGCAGAAGTGACTGATGGGGATCGTGACGAGGCGCGGGCGCACCCCGGGGTTATCGCACAGCCCCGCTGCACTCCGCGAGACTAGAGGTAGTCGCGCTCGCAGAGGGCGTTGAGCACCGTGGTGCACCCCTGGTCCGCCCACTTGGACGACGAGGTGGTGCCGGCCGCGAACATGCGCACGCAGGCGCCGCTGTAGTTCGGCTCGCCGGGCGCCCAGTTGGTGTACCCCACCGTCTCGCCGTCGATCCACTTGGTGTAGCCGGTGGTGCCCTCGCGGGTCAGGCCGATCCAGTTCTCGACGCTCGGGTACAGGGTGGCGACGAAGCCCTGCTCCCCGTCGCTCGTGATCGCGACGAGGTACCCGCCGTACGTCTTGCACACGGCCTGCGACTCCGCGAACGTGCGCGGCTTGAGCACGAAGTAGCAGTGGCTGTTGTACGACTTGCCGAGCGCCGAGCACGGCGTGGTGGCGGCGTCGGTCCCGGTGTCGGGCGGCGGGACGCCGGTGTCGAAGGGCGGCGGCAAGCCCGTGTCGTCGGGCGGCAGGAGCGTGTCGAAGGCGCCGGTGTCGAACGAACCTCCCGTGTCGGCCAGGGTTCCCGTGTCGACCCCCGTGCCAGAGTCAGGCCCGGTTCCGGAGTCGGACCCCGTCGAGCTGTCGGGGCCACCGCCCGTGTCGCCGCTGGTCGAGTCGCCAGCACTGCCCGTGTCGGTGCCGGTGGCGGCGTCGTCCCCGCCACCGAACGCGCTCGCGTCGACGCTGCCCCCACAGCCGGCGGCGGCCAACACGAGAGCGGACAGCATGGAGAAGCGAAGGTTGTTCATGGGACTCCTCGAGAGAGCGTTGGACCGCCGGGAAAGCGTGGCGCCTCACCCCCCCCGTGCGCCAGCGCGTCCATCGTAGTAGATGCCGTCCTCCCATGCCCATTCGAACCGCCCGCGACGTTCGTGACGAATTTCTCTCGTATTTCCGCGCGCAAGGCCACGAGCAGGTCGGTTCGGGACCGCTGGTCCCCGGCAACGACCCGACCTTGATGTTCGCCAATGCCGGCATGGTCCAGTTCAAGGACCTGTTCACGGGCAGGGAGACCCGCGCCTACAAGCGCGCCACCACCAGCCAGAAGTGCATCCGCATCAGCGGCAAGCACAACGACCTCGAGAACGTGGGCCGCACGGCGCGCCACCACACGTTCTTCGAGATGCTCGGCAACTTCTCGTTCGGCGACTACTTCAAGGCCGACGCCATCCGCTTCGCGTGGGACCTCGTCGAGCGCTACGGCGTCGACAAGTCCCGCCTGGTCTGCACGTACTTCAAGGGCGAGAAGGGCGTGCCCGAGGACACCGAGGCGCGCGACCTCTGGAAGAAGATCACCGGGTTCGGCGACGACCGCGTGCTCGGCATGGGCATGGACGACAACTTCTGGTCCATGGGCGACACCGGCCCCTGCGGCCCGTGTTCCGAGATCCACTTCTTCCAGGGCCCCGCTTCGGTCGACCCCACCAAGTTCGGCGAGGAGCCCACCCCCGAGGGGCACGGCTGGATGGAGATCTGGAACCTCGTGTTCATGCAGTTCGAGCGCTTCGCCGACGGCACCATGAAGCCGCTCCCCGCGCCCAGCGTCGACACCGGCATGGGCCTCGAGCGGATCACCAGCGTCGTGCAGGGGGTCACCTCCAACTACGACACCGACCTCCTGCGCGCCCTCGTCGACCAGGCCTCGCGCATCTCGGGCAAGAAGTACGGCGGCACCATGGCCGACGACGACGTCTCCATGCGGGTCATCGCCGACCACGCGCGCACGACGGCGTTCCTCATCGCCGAGGGTGTGTTCCCCGACCGCGGCGGCCGCGAGTACGTGCTCCGTCGGGTGATGCGGCGCGCGATTCGCCACGGGCACCGGCTCGGGATCCAGAAGCCGTTCCTCCACGAGGTCGCGGGCACCGTGGTCGACCTGATGGGCGACACCTACGGCGAGCTCCGCGATCGGAGGAAGACCATCCTCGAGGTCGCCGAGTCCGAGGAGGTGCGCTTCCGCGAGACCATCGACCGCGGCCTCAAGATCCTCGACGAGGCGCTCGCCGAGCCCACCGTGAAGTCGTCGCGCGTCCTCGGCGGCCCGGCCGCGTTCAAGCTCTACGACACCTTCGGCTTCCCGCTCGATCTCACCCAGGTGATCCTCGAGGAGCGGGGATACAAGGTCGACGAGCCCGGCTTCGACGCCGCGATGGCCACCGCCAAGCAGAAGAGCGAGGGCAGCAAGGTCGGCGAGGCCGCGGTCGGCGACGTCTACCACCGCGTGTTCGCCGCGACCGGCAACACCCCCACCGAGTTCACCGGCTACACGGCCGAGGAGGGCGAGGCCACCGTGGTCGCGCTGGTCCGCGGCAAGGAGCTCGTCGAGAGCCTCTCCACGGGCGAAGAGGGCGAGGTCGTGGTGGCGCGCTCGCCGTTCTACGCCGAGGCCGGCGGCCAGCTCGGTGACAAGGGCACCATGACCGGCGGCGGCGCGACCTTCACGGTGTCGACCACCCACAAGCCGGTGGGTGGCATGCACCTCCACAAGGGCCGCGTCGAGCAGGGCACCTTGAAGAAGGGGCAGACCCTGCGGCTCGAGGTCGACCACGCCGCGCGCGCCGCCACCCGCCGCAACCACAGCGCGACCCACCTCCTCCACTACGCCCTGCGCCTCGTGCTCGGCGAGCACGTGCAGCAGAAGGGCTCGCTCGTGGGCCCCGAGCGCCTGCGCTTCGACTTCTCCCACGGCAAGGCGCTCGGCGAGGCCGAGCTCGCCCGCGTCGAGGAGGTCGTCAACGAGATGGTCCTCGCCAACGCCGAGGTGAAGACCGACGTGATGAAGCAGGACGAGGCCCGCAAGGCCGGCGCGATGGCCATCTTCGAGGAGAAGTACGGCGACGTCGTGCGCGTGTTGACCATGGACGCGGGCACCCACAAGAGCGTCGAGCTGTGTGGCGGCACCCACGCCCGCCGCACCGGCGACATCGGGATGTTCCGCATCACGAGCGACAAGGCGGTGGCCGCGGGCGTCCGGCGCATCGAGGGCACCACCGGCCTCCACACGCTGCACGAGGCGCAGGCGGAGGCGCGGGCCGTCGGCCCCGCGCTCGCGCTCCTCGACGCCTCGCCGGCCGACCTCGCGCCGAAGATCGAGAAGCTGCTGGCCCACGAGAAGGCCCTGCAGAAGAAGCTCGCCGAGGCCGAGAAGAAGCTCGCGCTCGGCGGGGGTGGCGGCGGCAAGGGTGGCATCGACGCCTGGCTCGCCGAGGCCAAGACCTTGCAGGGCGCGAAGGTGCTCGCCGTGCGCGCCGATCTCGGGGACGCGGGCGCGCTCCGCGAGCTCGCCGACACGCTGCGCGACAAGCTCGGCGGGGACGCGATCGTCCTCGTCGGCGCCGCGCAGGGAGCCAAGGCCTCGCTGGTGCTCACCGTGAGCAAGTCGGCGACCGCGCGCTTCAAGGCGGGCGAGTTGATCAAGCCCTTGGCCGCGCTCGTCGGTGGGTCGGGGGGCGGGCGACCGGACATGGCGCAGGCCGGTGGAACGGACCCGAGCAAGCTCGACGAGGCCCTGGCCGAGCTCTATCGGCGCCTCGCCTGACCGTCACACGCGTGTGACATCGAAGCACTTCCATAAGCGACCCTTTACGCCCCCCGGTTTCCCAGGGAAACTGCGGTCGCGTCGCGCTTCGGGGGGGAGTTCCGAAGTCAGGGTCATCCCATGGAAAGCCACGTTCTGCGCGAGATCCAGAGGCTGGAAGGCGAGGTGGCGCGCCTGACGCGCGAGCTCGCCGACCTGCGCAAGCTCGTCCAAGGAACCTCTGCGCCGCGCCGACGCACGCAGAGCTTCACGCGTCCACCGCCTGCGCTGATCGACCCGCGCCCCGTGGACGAGAGCGGTCCGCGCAGCGTGGTGTCCCCGTCCTCGGCGCCGGAGTCCCAGCTCGGTCCGCCACCCCCGCCACCCTCGTCGATCCCCGCACCCGCGCTCGGTCGGCCGACGCAGACCGAGGGCAGCGCGCCCACGCTCCACGCGCGAGAGACCGGCTCCGCCCCGCCCTCCATGCGCCCTCCCCCGAGTCACCCCACGCCGAGCGATCGGCAAGCGCCGTCCTCCGACGTCGTGCAGCGCGAGGGCAACGTGACCCCCTCGCGTCGCCACGCGGTCGGCCTCGGCCGCTACGAGTTCGTCGGCGAAGGGCGCGGCGGCGGGCGCCGCAAGTAGCTAGCGGAACGCCACGTACACGAGGTAGTCGGCGGCGCCGCCCTCGGGCTCGGGCACGCGCAGCTTGTCGGCCACGCAGTCGAGGGCGGCCTTCGGCAGGCCGGCGCTGTCCTCGATCTTGGTCTGCGTCGGGGCGCCCGACTCGTCGACGCGCACGGCGACCAGCGCCCAGCCGATCATCGGTGTCGCGCGGCAGCTCCCGACCTTCTTGCCGTCGACGGTCGCGTGATACATCCCGTGGGCATCGACCAGCGCGAGCTCGATCTCGCCGGTGGGCACGCGCGGCGCGGCGGACGAAGCCGAGACGCTCGGGGCTGGATCGGAGGAGATGGCCGTCGCGCGACGAGCGCAGCCGCTGGCGAGGACCGCCACGAGCACGAGGCACCACCGCACGTCGCCAGGGTATCACCGACCCCTTCCTGACCGTCACTCGAGGCTATCCTCGAGAGGTGCGCGTCCTCCCGGCCCTCTTGCTCGCGGCCCTGCCATGGGTGACGCTCGTCGACGACGCGCGCGCCTGCACCTGCCTCGCGGTCGGCATCGTGACCTTCCCCCCACCGCTGTTCGCGGCCCCGCGCAACACGCGGCCGCTGGTCACGCTCGACGTCGGCTGGGACCACGAGCCGCTCTGCAAGGGCGGAGGGCCCAAGGACTGCGAGCCGACCGACTCCCACCTCGCGCTGCGCACGGCGGCCACGGCCACCGCCGCGCCGTTCGACGTCTTGGTCGACCGCAGGGTCGCGGCCACGTCCGCCAGCGTCGTCGGTCGCGTGACGATCGAGCTCGCCCCGAAGCAGCCGCTCGCTGCCTCCACGCGCTACGAGATCGTCCTCGTCGAGAAGGACAAGAAGCGGCCGACCAGGGTGGTGGGCACGTTCGGGACCGGCACCCACCTCGTCGACGGGGCGCCGAGCTGGAAGGGCGTCACCTCGACCGCGGTCGTGGCCGGCCTCCCCACAGGGACGCTGTCGCTCGGGTGCGGCGGCGGTGGCCCCATGGCGTACCTCTTCATGAAGGCGATCCCGGTGGACGCCGGTCCGATCGTGTTCGTCGTGTGGACCTCCACGGGGGGCGTCATCGACGAGTCGCTGCCGGCCCAGGCCGTGCTCCCGCTCGACGCGGTCTCCGCGATCACGCCGCCACCGAAGGGGGGTGGCACGCTCTCCATCGGCGACCTCGGCTGCGCGGGCAACGTGGCCGACCTGCCGGCGGGCAAGGCCGTCCGGGTGCGGGTCCGCGCGGTCGACGCCGCCGGCCACAAGAGCGCGGCGACCGAGGTCGTGCTGGACACCCGCCCCAAGGGCAAGGGCCCCTAGGAAGCGCAGACGAAGTCGACGCCCTCCACGAGCCCGCGTTCCGTGAGTCGACCGCGGACGATCGCGCGTGCGCCGCGGGCGCCGACGGCGACCACCACCATGGCGGAACGAGCGAGCGCCGCGGGCGCGATCACCGGCACCCCGCGCGCCACACCGCCGATCTTGCGAGGGTCGATGTCGACGAAGGACGTGGCGAAGACCCCATGGGCCTCGAGCGCGCGTGCGAGCCGGCGGCCGGTCTTGCCGGCGCCCCACACCACCACCTCCCGCCCGCTCTCGCCGAGGCGGGCGGCGAGGAACGGGGCCTTCTGCAAGGCGAACTGCGCGAGGCCGCACCGTGGATCGAGGTGCGTCGCGCGCCGCGGGTGGTGCCGCCAGCGGAGATGGCAGGTCGGCAGCTTGGCGAAGCGGTGCCCCCCGGCGTGCAGGCGGAGCCACAGATCGTAGTCCTCGGGACCGACGCTCTCTCGATAGCCGCCCACCGCCTCGAGGGCGGCGCGGCGGAGCATGGTCGACGGCTGGCACAGCGGCGACTCGACGAAGATCTCGCGGGCGTGGTCCGCGGGGGAGACGATTCCGTTGAGCCACTCCACATAGAGCCGCGCGCCTTCGCCCACCTCCCCGAAGGCCTCGACCAGTGTGCCGACCACCGAGAGTCGCTCGTCGCGCAACGCGGCGATCTGCGCCGGGAACCGCCCGGGGAGCGAGACGTCGTCGGCGTCCATGCGCGCGAGCAGCGAGAAGCGCGCCGCGTCCGCGGCGAGGGCCGTCGCGCGCGCGACACCGAGGCCCTCGGTGCGCAGCAGCCGTACCCGCGGGTCGCCGAACGCCTCGACCACCTGCGCGCCGTGGTCGCGCGAGCCGTCGTCCACGGCGATCACCTCGAGCGGCACCTCGCGCTCGGCGAGCACCGATCCGAGCGCCTCCCCGATCGTCGAGGCGGCATCGCGGAACGGGAGCAGGACCGAGAGCACGGCCATGGGTACCACGTGTCGCGTGGCCAGGTGCCTGATACGGTGGATCTCGTGGACCTGCACCGCACCCTCCTCCTCGCGACCGTGGTCTCGTCCCTCGCCTTCGCCGTCGGCTGCGGCGGGGGTGTCGATGTCGAGGACTTCTCCGACGCCGGCGACGAGACCGCCGACGACGCGGGCGCGGAGAGCGCGCCGCCCGACGCCAAGACCGACAGCGCCGCCGATGCCACGGACAGCGCGGCCAAGGACACGGCGACGGAGACCGGCGAGGACACCGCGCCCGATGCCGACCCCGACACGGGTGCGCCGGACACGGGGTCCCCCGACACGGGGCCCAAGGACTGCAGCAGCGTGGCACTCGCGGTCGACCCTGCGTCCAGCCTCGATCCCCTGGCCGACGGCCCACTGAAGGTGGCCAAGGTCACCGTCACCGTGCCCACGCTCGGGCCCCTCACGTCGGCCAAGGTCAAGATCCACTACCCGGTGCTCGCGGACGGCGTCACCCCGCACCCGGGGCGACACGCGTGGGTGATGTTCCACCACGCCGTCCACGGGCCCTATCCGGGCGTCACCTACGACCGCTACGACGGCATCTTCGACCGCTGGGCCTCCCACGGCATCATCACGTTCTCGATCGACGGCTCGTCGATCTTCTTCCCACCCCCGCCGTGCGGGCCCGGCACCGCCGCCTCGGGCACGGGTTGCTACACCTACCAGACCTACGACCAGCTCAAGGTCGTGGGCGGCGTGATGGACGACGCCATCGGATACTTCCTCAAGACCCAGGAAGACGCCGGGTTCGCCCTGCACTGCGCGCTCGACGCCAACCGCGTCGGCGTCGCCGGCCACTCGCGGGGCGGGGGCGCGGCGCTCCTCGTGAACACCGCCCGCACCGACGGCGCCAACGTCAAGGCGTACATCGGCTTCCAGCCCGTCGACCCGGAGTTCGCGCCCGGCGCGCCGACGCCGCCCTCCAAGGTGCCGATGTTCGACCGCCCTGCCCTCTGGCTGGACAGCGGCAACGACGGCGACGTGACGTACCCCAACACCGCGATGATCTACGCCGACACGCGCGGCAAGGCCTCGCACGTCACGATCCTGGGCAGCAAGCACACCTACACGCTCGACACCCCCTACCCCGACCAGGGCGGCCCCACGGCGACCATCACGCCCGACGAGCACCGGCGTGTGTGCCACTACTACGCGGTCCCGTTCCTGCGCGCCTACGTGCGCGACGCGACGCCCGCGGCCAAGGACCTCGACATCGTCGCGGGACCCGGTGGGCTCGCGGTCGCCTCCACCGTGAGCTCGGGCGACGCGACGTTGCGGTGGCGGCCCGAGAACGCCTACGCGTCCTGGATCGAGAAGTTCGACGAGGCCCTCGGCACCACGCCCAGCAAGACCGTCGCCGGCGACTCACTCGCCCTCGCGGGCAGCATGACGGCGGTCAGCTACGAGACCTACGTCACCAGCACCACGGGTGGCAGCGCCATCAAGGTGACGGTGAGCCAGCTGCTGCGGTCGGTGAAGCTCAACTGGGGCACGACGGAGGGCGCGCTCGAGGTGCCGCTGCCGAGCCTCGCCGGCAAGAAGGCCATCGTGTTCGAGACGGCGTTCCTCGACTCGCCCACCGCGACCAGCGGCAACCACCCGCTCTACCTCGAGCTCGTGGACACCACCGGCGCCCGGAGCAGCCTCTCGATCGACAGCCTCCTGCCGGTGAGCTGGGCCAAGCGACCGCGTCGACTGTCGACGGCCTACGTCCCGCTGACCAAGTTCACCGGCGTCGATCTCACCAAGGCCAAGTCGGTGCGCTTCGTCGCCAAGGCCGGCACCACCAACCACGACATCCTCGTGGACCTCCTCCGCGTGGAGTGACGCCCCGTCGGGCACGGCGCGTACCGCGAGCCCCGCTGGAGCAGACAGGCGTCTCGCGCGGGCGACGTCGTCTGCTCCGTGGGGGGCGCCGGTACAAGGCAGACAACCATGCGCCCCACCCGGACCTTCCTCGCCCTGTTCGCGCTCGTCTGGTGCGTCCTCGTCGCGGCCCTCACCGGCTGCGGTCGCGGAGATCTCGAGCTCCCCGACTACAGCGATGCCCTGACGGACACCGCCGACGAGAGTGGGGACGGCGCGCTCGACAGCGGCGGGGACGCCCCGACCGACAGCCCGACCGACGTGGACACCGGGCCGCCCACCGTCGTGTCGGTATCGGTCGATCCGGCGACCGTCACCCTGCCCATCGGCGGGACGCGCGCGTTCACCGCCCGCGCCCTGCTCTCGGACGGGACGACCACGGACGTGACCAAGACCGCGGCGTGGTCCTCGGATCTCGGGACCAGCGTGGTGGTCGAGGCCACGGGCCTCGCGACCGCGAAGGCCGCCGGCGTGGCGCGGGTGCGTGCCACGATCACCGGCGTGTTCGGCGAGGCCATCGTCACCGTGCCGGCCGCCACGGTCACCGACGTCAAGGTGGACCCCGGCACCGCCGAGACCACGCTCGGCGGCACGGTCAGCTTCTCGGCCACCGCCACGCTCTCCGACGGCACCGTCACCGACGTCACCGCGAGCGCGACGTGGGCCTCCGATGCCCCGGCGATCGCCACGGTCAGCGGCGGAATCGCGACCGGCGTCGCGGCCGGCACCACCACGATCCGCGCGACGCTCTCGGGCAAGACCGGCACGGCCTCGCTGAACGTCACCACCAAGACGCTGGGCTCGATCGAGGTCGCGCCCTTCGCCCCGACCCTCGGCATCGGCGTCTCGCTGCCCCTCGTGGCGACCGCCATCTACACCGACGGCACCAAGGCCGACGTCACGACCAGCGCCACCTGGAGCTCCTCGGCCGCGACGGTCACGGTCGTCGCGAGCGGCGCCGCCGCCGGTCAGGCCAAGGGCGTGACCGCGGGCACCGCCGTCGTCACCGCGAGCTTCGGTGGCAAGACCGGCAGCACGACGGTGACCGTCACCGCCGCCACCCTGACCGCGCTCGTGGTCTCGCCGTCGGCCGCCACGCTCGCGGTGGGCGGGACCGCCAAGCTGGTCGCGACGGCCACCTACAGCGACGGCAGCACCTCCGATCTCACCGCGTCCGCGGTGTGGACGAGCAGCGACGGCAGCATCGCGGCGGTCGCGAGCGGCGTCGTCACGGGCGTCGCCAACGGCAGCGCCACCATCACGGCGAGCTTCGGCGGCAAGAGCGGCACCGCGGCCATCACCGTGTCGCCGGCCAAGCTCCTCTCGATCACCATCACCCCGGCCGACCCGAGCCTCCCGCTCGGCGCGACCCTCACCCTGAAGGCCACCGGCCTCTACGAGGGCGGCTCGAGCCGGGACATCACCGCCGACGTCGCGTGGTCCACCGACGACACGACCTTCGCGACGGTCTCGAACGCCACGGGCACGGCGGGGCGGGTGACCCCCATCGCCGCGGGCAAGACCACCGTGCGCGCGAAGCTCGACGGCGTCGAGGGCTCGACCTCGCTCACGGTCACGGCCAAGGCGGTCACCTCGATCGCGGTCAGCTCGCTCTCGCTGGTCCGGAGCACGAAGGCGTTCGCGACGGCGACCGCGACCTACAGCGACGGCACCACGCTCGACGTCACCACGGGTTGCACCTGGTCGACCGCGAGCGCCGCGATCGCCACCGTGTCCAACGGCACGGGCTCGCAGGGGCTCGTCACCGGCGTGGCCGTCGGCACCACCACGCTGACGTGCGCGTTCGGCGGCGCCACCGGGAGTGGGACCCTCACCATCACCGCGCCCGCGGTCGACACCATCTCCATCTCGCCGGTCGCCCCGACCTGCCACATCGGCGAGACCCTGCGCTTCACCGCGACGGCGATCTCGAGCGCTGGCACGAGCACCAACGTCACCAACCTCGCCACCTGGACGACGAGCCCGAGCGGCCTGTTGACCGCTGCCACGGGCGGCGGGCCGGGCGGTGGCGGTCCGGGCGCCTATCGCTGCACGGCCAAGGGCACGGCGACGGTCTCGGCCACCCGCGCGGGGATCACCGGGTCGACGCCGGTGACCATCACCGACGCCGTCGTGGTCGGCGTGCAGGTCGATCCGGTCACGCTCTCGCTGCCCATCGGCGGCACGCAGGCCTACGTGGCGACCGCGGTCTACAGCGACGGCACGACCGTCAACGTGACCAACCTCGCCACCTGGTCGTCGAGCGCCCCCGCCGTCGCGGGCATCACCACCGGGGGTGGCGGAGGGCCGGGCGGTGGCGGACCGCGCGGTCAGGCCACGGCCCTCACGGCCGGCAGCACCACCATCAAGGCCACCTATTCGGGCTTCACCGGCACGGCGACCCTCACCGTGACCAGCGCCGTGCTCACCTCGATCACGGTCTCGCCGGCCACCAACGCGGTGCCGGTCGGGGTGCGGTTCACCTACTCGGCGACGGCCGTCTACAGCGACGGCACCACCAAGGACGTCACGACCGCCGCGAGCTGGACCTCGTCCGCGACCGCGGTCGCGCAGGTCTCCGACGCGGGCCCGACGCGCGGCCAGGCCACGGCGCTCAAGGCGGGCACCGCGACCATCACCGCCGCGTTCGGCGGGCTCACCGGCAAGGCGACCCTCACGGTGACCACCGCCACGCTCGCGAAGGTGGAGGTCACGCCCGCGACCTCGACGCTGTCGGTCGGCTCGACCGTCGTGCTCAAGGCCTACGGCGTGTACAGCGACGGTTCGAAGTTCGAGGTGACGACCCTCGCCGCCTGGAGCAGCGCCGACACCACCGTGGTGACCGTCGTGACCGGCTCGAGCACCGCGGGCCAGGCCACCGCGCTCAAGACCGGCACCGTCACCGTCACCGCCACCTACTCCGGCCTCGGCGGAACGGCGACGTTGACGGGAATCTGAGCTCAGAACAGCCCGACCGCGGGCGCCGTGTAGCCCGGGAACACGGCGCTCGGGTCCGTGTTCCCGAGGTGCATCCGGAGGATCTCGGCGAACACCGCGCGGTGGTCGGTGGTCACCGGGAGGTCGCGGCCCTCGTAGAGGTCCGAGAGCCCCTTCCAGGCGCCGAGCACGCGCTTGCCGCGCACGCCGCCGCCCATCACCAGCATCACCGAGCCGTGGCCGTGGTCGGTGCCCGCCGAGCCGTTCTCCTTCACCGTGCGCCCGAACTCGGTCGCGGTCACCACGCACACGTCGGCCATCCGATCGCCGAGGTCGGTGGCGAAGGCCGCGAGCGCGCCGCCGAGCTCGGACAGACGCTTGTCGAGCTGGGGCTTCTGGTTCACGTGCGTGTCCCAGCCCCCACCATCGGTCACCGCCACCTCGACGCCCACGCCGCCGCGGATCAGCTGCGCGATCTGCCGGAGCCGCTTGCCGAGCGGACCCTCGGGGTACTGGGCGCCGTGCGCGGGCGCGATCGAGCCCACCTTGGCGGCCTCGAGCGAGCGCATCGCGGCGAAGGCCTCCTTGCCCGCGCCACGCAGCGCCTCGTCGAGCGCGCCCTCGTACATCGACTCGAACGTCTGCGCGCCCTTGCCGGGGACCGAGAAGCCCTCGAGGGCGCCGAACGCGAGGGCGTCCGGGTCCCCGCGGAGGATGCGCGGCAGCGTCGGTGACAGGGCGACGGCGCGGAGCGCGTTCTTGTCCTTCTTGCCCGAGCGCGCGCGCGCGAGCCACCCGTCGTCGGTCGACTTGGTGCCGGGCGTCCCCGTCTCGAGGTAGTCCTGTGCGTCGAAGTGCGACCGGGTGGGGTCGGGCGAGCCGACGGCGTGCACCACGGCGAGCGACTTGTTCGCCCACAGCGGCAGGAGCCCCGAGAGGCTCGGGTGGAGCGCGAACGGCCCGTCGAGCGCCTTGCTCTGCTTCTTGTCCACCGCGAGGGTCGGACGGAGCTCGTAGTAGGCCTTGTCGAAGACCGGGGGGACCATCGACAACCCGTCGGCGGCGCCCCGCTGCAGGACCACCACGAGCGTCTTCTTCTTGGCCGCGCCGGAGAGCGCGAGGCGAGGCAGCAAGAGGGCGGGCGCGACGAGCCCGAGGGACGCGAGGAAGCTTCGACGTTGCATGGCAGGCTCCTTCACTGGCGCTGGAAGTCGGGGGAACCGAGGACGAGGCCGATCGCGCGCACGAGGCGCCGCCGCTGACTGTCCTCGTCGGGCTCGTCGGGCATGGCCTCGAGCTCCTTCTCGATCGCGGTCCGCGTGGTGGGGGCGAGCGGCGCGTGCAGCAGCGCGCGCGACACCCGGTCGACGAGCGCCGCCTTGCCTTCGGGGATCAGAGGGCGCGGGTCCCACATCACGCCGGCGGCGCCGACCCGGAACCGATCCTCCGACAAGGCGACGGCGAAGCGGATCCGCGACACCAGCGCGCCGGTGCCGACCCATGCGGTCGCGCGCTCGGGGAAGCCCGTGGGCGGCGCGCAGTGGTAGAGCGGCTCCCCGAGCCCCTCGAGCGTGCGGAGCAGTGGCTCGACCGGGCCCGCGAGGCCCTTCTTCGCATCGGCCTCGCCGAGCGCGAACGTCCCGCCCACCGCGCGGATCGACGAGACCACGAGCTCGAACGGGTCCTTCACCTTGGTCCGGGTGGCGTCCGCGGCCCAGGTCTCGGGCGCGAAGAACAGCGCCTCGTAGGTCTTGCGCAGGTCACCGTTCGAGGCGAGGAACACCTTCGCCACCCGGTCGACGAGGGCGAGCGGAGGATCGTCGCTGACGAACCGCCGGGCGAGCGCGAGGCTCACGTGGTGCGCTGTGGCCGGGTGGATCGCCACGAGATCGAGCACCGCCTCGCCGTCGCCGACACCCCCCGCGTCGATCGTCTTGCCGAGGACCTTCTTGGTGCCGCCCTCGTGCATCGCCGGCCGGAACACGAACGCCCCCACCTCCTTGGGCCTCTCGATCGTCCACCCGGTGAACGCCCGCGCGACCTCCTTCACGTCGTCCTGCGTGTATCCGCCGTCGACGCCGAGGGTGTGCAGCTCGAGGAGCTCGCGCGCGTAGTTCTCGTTGAGCCCGCTCGGCTTCTTGCCCTTGGGCTTGCTCGAGCTCGCCGCCGAGCGCCAGTTGTCCAGGTAGAACAGCATGGCGGGGTGCTTGGCGGTGGCGCCGAGCATGTCGCGGAACCGGCCGAACACGTGGGCGCGGATGGCCTCGCGCTCGTACGGCGCGACCAGCCACTTCACCGCGCCCTTCTTGGCGTCGACGTTGAAATGGTTGAACCAGAAGTCGACCAGCACCTCCTCGAGCTGGCGCTCGCTCTCCACGGCGCGGACGACCTTCGCGGTCGCGAGCTCGCGCTCGAGGTCGGCCGCGCTGCCCGTGCCGCCTTTGCCCTTCGGGTAGGCCTCGAGGAGCTCCTTGGTCGAGAGCTTCGTCGCGCGCAGGTGCGCGACCTTCGCGGTGACCACCGGGTCTTTGCCCGGAGCCAGCTGGGCGCGGAGCCACGCGTCGGCGCCCAGGGCCGCGACGCGCTCGACGTCACCGGGGCGTGGGCCGAACGCGAACCGGGACAGCGCGTGGACCGCGCGGGCCTCCGCGGCCGGGTCCGCCGTGGGGAGTGTCGCGTTCGCCGAGGCCACCGCGGTCGGGGCTGGCTTCGGGGACGCGAACGACGCGGCGAGCGGGGTGGAGCGCGGGGCCGCGCATCCGAGGCACAGGGCGACGAGAGGGAGGAGGGAGCGCACGAGAGCCCTCCAGCACGGCACATGCCGCCCCGGATCGCGCGGAACCTCGCGGATCGCGCGGCATCGGGCGTCGCGTTCCCGGACGGGTGTCAGCGTTCGCGACACCCCGAGAGGAAAGAGGCCCGATCCCTCGCGGGACCCGAAGCGTTCAGTCCTCGTGGATTTCCCGACCGTATCCAACGATCATCGGGTGACCGTCCGCGTGAACTCGAGCTTGCCGGTGGCGTCGAGGAACTCGATCCGCACCGCCGTCGGGGTGATCTCGAACCAGACGAAGCCCGGGGTCGCGGCCTGGAACCAGGTCGGGTTCTTGCCCTTGAGGTCGGTGGTCGCCGCACCCGCGCCCGAGATGACGAGCTCGGTACCCTTGCAAGTGGTCTGGATGTACTGCCGGCTGTGGTCGTGACCGCAGACGTAGAAGTCCACCTTGCCGCAGATTTCCGCGTCCATGAAGTCCTTGACCCCCTGCCCGCTCGTCACCGGGACGAACGGGATCCCCTCGTAGGTGCCGGCGTTGCCGTGCGGACCGTTGGAGAGGATCGGGTGGTGGCCGAAGGCGAACTTCCACGGGGTCTTCGCGGCGGCGATCCACGCGGCGACGTCCTTCTTCTGGTCCGTCGCCATCGAGAACATCATCATGTTGGTGTCGAGCGCGAAGAAGCTCACGCCCGGCACGGTTCGCGGGTAGTACTTGGCCGGCATCTTCCACTTGGTGGACTTGGCCGTGTAGTCGACCTGGAACTGGCCCTTGCCGAACTCGGTGCCCGCGCCGTTGCCGCCGTAGTCGTGATTGCCGAGCACCGCGTAGAACGGGAGCGCCACGCCGCCATAGGGAGTCTCGAACTTGGTCGTCCACTGCGGGTCGGTGACCGAGGTGACGCCGCTCTCGTAGATGTTGTCGCCGAGGAGCTGGACGAAGTCGCAGCCGTCCTTGGCGCACTTGGCGGCGATCGCCTTGCCGATGTCGGTCTGGGTCGTGTTGCCCTTGCCCGTGTCCCCGACCGCGACGAACCGCACGGGGACGAAGCCCCCGTCCGTCGGGCCGACGGCGTCCGTGGCATCGGCGGGGAGCGCGTCGGGCGGGGTGGCGTCCGCGTCGCCGGGCTCGCCCGAGTCGGCGGCGGCATCGGCCGCGGGATCGGTGTCATTCGCCCCCCCGTCGGGGACCTCGCTGCTGCCGTCCGTCGCTCCGCTGCAGCCCGAGAGACCCCGGAGGAGGACGAGGGTCGCGACGAGAGCGTGGTGGTTCTTCACGGTGCCAGGCTACCAGGCGCCACCGACGTCGTCAGCGCAGGCGAAAGCTTGGCCCCGCGCCGGCCCTCTGCGTAACGGCGTCGTACAGGAGGACTCTCCATGGCCGATCCCCGTCGCCTCGTGGACACGATCGCCGCGCTCGAGCGCGAGCAGGCCCGCATCGCCGCGCAGCTCGCCACCCTGCGACACCTGCTGACGCGGATCGCCGAGCGCCCCGATCAGCCGCCGGCGTTCCGCTAGCCATCAGGCAACCACAGCACGGAGGCCTTCGACGAGCTGACGCGCCACGCGTCGTGAGGGCAGGCCGAGCCGCGGGTCACTCTCCGCGCAGGCAGTGACCTCGGTGAGCAGCGCGTCGAAGGCGCCATCCCGCGCGGCCGCCACCCGTGCACGCGCCTGGGCGTCCAGACGCTCGTCCAGCCACCGTCCGACGTCGAACGCGAGCGCGGCGCGCCGTCGCTCGTCCCGCGCAATTGTCCGCGCGAAGCGGCGCACGCTGGCAGCCTCGGCCGTCCGCGCTTGGTGGGTGGCGAGGATGGCACCGTAGGCCTCGCGAACGCACCCCTCGATCGCATTCTCTATGGCGATGGCCTCGAGGTCACGCGGCGCTCCCGACAGCGTGTAGTGCTCTGTCGGCGCCTCGCTGCCGAACAGGGGCCTTCGCAGCGCGCACGTGCCGTCTCTCGTCGTCGCGCGCAGCAACGGCGCGGTCGACCAGCGTCTGCGGCGCGGCGTGCGAAGTGAGCTCGTGGGCCAGGCGCTCGAAGGCCTGGACGGCGAGGTGCTCAAGGCACGTCGACTGACGCTGGTAGCGCACGACCGCGTCCTGCGCGTCGACCGCGCCGAGCGTCTGTCCCGCAGTCCTTCGTCCGCAGGGGATGGGGAAGGCGAGGCACTCGGCGCGATCCACACCGCGACGCGAGCAACTCCAGGTCTGGTAGTGGGTTCCGCCCGGCCGACTCGGGCTCAGAACCGGCGCACGCGCTCGGCGATCACGTAGGGCAGCATGCGGCGCCACCACGGCCAGTCGTGGTTGACGTCCTTGCCCCACACGTCGAGGTCGTGCCAGATGCCCTTGTCCCACAGCACCTGCGAGAACCGACGCGCCTCGTGCGGCGCCTCGTAGGCCCCCTCGCCGGTCAGGATGTGGATGTCGGTGTCGTGCTGCAGACGACGGAGCTGCTCGCTGTCGTGCATCTCGCGCACGAACCACATCGGGTTGTTGAAGAAGATCTCGTCGTTCGAGTGCCCCTCGAGATAGTCGCCCTCGAGGTCGTAGAACCCGCTCATCGCGATCAGGGTGTCGAACAGGTCGGGCCGCCGGAAGAGCTGGTTCGCCGCGTGGAACGCGCCGAACGAGGCCCCACTCGTGGCGATGCGCGCGTACGGATCACCGAGGCACCGACGGATGTGCGGCACCACCTCCTCCTCGACGTACCCCGAGTAGAGCGCCTGCCGCCGCGCCTGCTCGAGCACCGGCACGTGGCGGTTCATCCAGGCGTGACGGTTGATCGAGTCGATCGAGAACACCTGCACCTTGCCGGCGAAGATCAGCTGCTCGATGGCCTTGATCAGGAAGAACCGCTCGTTCTCCAGGAAATCCGCCTGCGCCGTGGGGTAGAGCAGGAGCGCGTGCCCGTGGTGGCCGTAGCGGACGATCGGCATGTCCATGCCGAGGCGCGGCGAGCGCCAACCGAAGATTTCGCGGGGGAGATAGGGGTCGACGTATTGCACGGCCCGGCATCCTAGAAGACCGGGGCTCCGAAGACCACCACCGTCCACCGTCTATCCACACTGCTCGCATCGCGACCGCAGGTCTGTTCCTTCGCGCCTCTCGATTCCAATCCACCTTGCCTTCTGCTCCAGAAGCGCCATAATCAATTTGTGGAGCCCACTTCCCCCCAGCACGCACGGCGCGGCGGCCGTCGCGCCGGCGCCGGTCGGCCACCGATCGCGGGCTCCGTCTCGCACCGGCGGCGCCCCGCGTTCGCCCCCGAGACGCCCCTGCACGTCACCCTGCGCGTCGCGCGCCACGTGTGGAACCTACGGGCTCAGCGCTGCTTGCGCCCGATCGACGCGGCGCTGCGAGCGCTCGCACGTCGGGACGAACGCTTCCGCGTCACGCACTTCTCGGTGCAGGGCAACCACGTGCACCTGGTGGTCGAGGCCCACGATCGCGACACGCTCTCGAGCGCCCTCCGCTCTCTCACCGTCCGCCTCGCGCGCGCGCTCAACCGCGTGATGGGTCGCAAGAGGGGGCCGGTGCTCGCGCATCGCACCCACGCGCGCGCTCTCTCCTCCCGGACCGAGGCGCGCAACGTCGTCCGTTACGTGCTCGGGAACCACGCGCGGCACGTGCCGGGTGCGCCCGTCGCTGACGCGTTCTCGAGCGCCGCGGCCTTCTCGGCGTGGGCCGCGATCCACCTGCCGGCGGCCCAGGTCGCCTACGCGCTCCCCGGACGCGCCCCACCCGTCGTGGCTCCGAGGAGCCCCCTCCTCCGCGCCGCGCTCATGCCGAACGCGCGATGAGCGCTACTTCGAGAAGCTGCGCGGGAAGAGCTTCACGAGCTCGGTCAAGCCCTCGGCGCGCTGGCCGATCGGGCCCGAGAGCACGTCGATGATGCCCTTGATCCCGTCGTAGACCGCCTTGCCGTGCGGGTGCCACCACATGTTCTTCTTCACCGCGGGCATGTAGTCGTGCACCACGCACTGCGGCTGGGTCATCTCGTCGAAGCCGATCTGCCCGTGGGTGCGGCCGATGCCGGACTCCTTGAAGCCTCCCCAGGGCGTCTCGGGCAGCCCGTGGCTCATGAGGTGGTCGTTGATCATCACCACGCCCGCGCGGATGCGGCGACCGAGGGCCTCCGCGGCGCGGCGGTCGCGCGACCACACCGAGCTCGTGAGGCCGAGGTTCGAGTCGTTGGCGAGGGCCACCGCCTGGTCCATGTCGTCGACCGGCATCACGCCGACCACCGGGCCGAACGTCTCGTCGCGCATCACCTCCATCGAGTGGTCGACGTCGGTGAGCACGGTGGCCGCGTGGAACGTGCCCCGCCCCGTGGGGCACGACGACTGCGCGTAGATCTTCGCGCCCTTCGCCAGCGCGTCCGCGACGTGCCGTCGCACGAGGTCGAGCTGCCCCTCGGTCGTCATGGCGCCCATGTCGACCTCGAAGTCCACGTCGACACCGACGCGCAGCGCGCGCACCCGCTCGCCGAGGCGCTCGAGGAACGGCTGGTAGACGTCGCGGTGCACGTAGATCCGCTCGACGCCACCGCACGACTGCCCCGCGTTCTGCATGCCGGCCCAGCACGCGCCCGCGCTCGCGCGGTCGAGGTCGGCGTCGGCGCACACCAGCATGGCGTCGTTGCCCCCGAGCTCGAGCACCAGGGGCGTGAGCGAGTCGGCGGCCTTCTTCATCAGCTGCTTGCCCACCGGGACCGAGCCGGTGAAGAACAGCTTGTCGACGCCGGCCTCCAGGATCGCATCGCCGGCGAGGCGGCCCGGCAGGTTCAGGTAGGTGAACACCCCGGCCGGGAGGTCCGCGGCCAGCACCGCCTTCTCGAGCGCGCGCCCGACGAGCTGGGTCTGCGTGGCCGCCTTGAGGATCACCGCGTTGCCGGCGAGCAGCCCCATGACGACCTCGGAGAACGGGATCGCGAAGGGGTAGTTCCACGGCGACACGATCGCGACCACGCCGTAGGGCACGCGCACGATCTTGCTGATCTTGTTGGCGAGCAGCGGGCTCCCCGGCTTGAGCAGGCGGTCGGCCAGGAACTCCTCGGCGTGGCTCGCGTAGTAGTCCGCCGACAGGATCGCCGGGAGCACCTCGGTCGCGAGGGCGTCGACCCGGGTCTTGCCGTTGTCGCGCGAGATGATGGCCGCGAGCTCGTCGGCGTTCGCCGCGAGGTGGTCGCGGATGCGACGGACGGCGGCCACGCGGCCGGCGACGGGCACCTCCGCCCACCGAGCCTGGGCCCCCCGGCCGCGGATGACCGCGCTCTTCACGTCGCCGAGCTCGTCCAGCGGAGAGGTGCCGATCACCTCTCCGGTCGCGGGGTTCTTGCAGATCGTCTCGGCCATGGCGCGTCTCCTCTCCGTCACCGCACCGGGACGGGCACGACCTTCCAGATCTCGTCCGCGTACTCCTGGATCGTGCGATCGCTCGAGAACTTGCCGCTGCGCGCCACGTTGAGGATGCACATCCGGGCCCAGCCCTCCTCGTCGAGGTAGGCCTTGGCGACGCGGTCCTGGCAGGCCACGTAGGCGTCGAAGTCCGCGCACAGGAGGTAGGTGTCGTTCTTGGTGAGCGTGTCGACGATCGGCTTGTACAGATCGTGCTGCTCCGGCGAGAAGAACCCCGAGGCGATGAGGTCGATCACGCCCTTGAGGTCCGCGCTGCGCTCGATGTACTCCATCGGCTGGTAGGCGCCGCGCACCGCGGCCACCTCGGGGGCGGTGAGCCCGAACAGGAAGAAGTTCTCGTCGCCCACCTCCTCGCGGATCTCGACGTTGGCGCCGTCGAGCGTGCCGATGGTGAGCGCGCCGTTCA